>JAFECX010000214.1 GCA_018241895.1 Pseudomonadota bacterium | reverse complement strand
GAGCGGCCGGCGCCGCACGCCGGGGGGCCGGCGCGCAGCGGGCGGCACGAACCGCACCTGCCGCGCGAGCGCGACCCGCACGCAGCCGTCGCCGCCCGCCCCGCGCCGGCGCAGGGTCCCGAACCGCTGCCCGACGATCCCGCCCGCCGTGAGCGCGCGCTGCTGTTGCGCGCGTGGGAAGGCTCACCGCTCAAGCCAGCCAGCTTCTGTGCGCTCAAGGGCCTCGACCCGGCCGAGTTCGAGGCCCAGATCGAACTGGCACGGCGCGAGCGCGCCGAGCGTCGGCACGCGCTGGCGCGCGGCCAGGCCGTGTGAAGACATGGGTCGCGCCTGCGATTCATCGCTTCGCAGACGCTGACCCGGTGGGCGCCGGCGACGCCGCGGCGCCCGAGGCAACGCCGACGGCGCGCCTGTTCATCGCCGTCTGGCCGTCGGCCGCCGTGCGCGCCGAGCTGCAGGCGTGGCTGCGCCGCTGGCGCTGGCCCGCCGGCGCCGCCGTGGTCGCGGGCGAGCGCCTGCACCTGACGCTGCACTTCCTGGGTCAGGTGCCGCTCGCGCGGCTGCCGATGCTGACGGCGGCGATGGCCGATGCCGCGGCCGGCGCGACGCGGTGCGAGCTCGCATTCGAGCGTGTCGAACACTGGCCGCACGGGCTGGTCGTGCTGCGCGCGTCGGTCGACAGTGCGCCGCTGGCACGCCTGCACGCAGCGCTGGGCGCGAGCCTGCGTCAGATCGGGCTGGCGCCGCAGGCGCGGCCCTACCGGGCGCACGTCACGCTGGCGCGCCGCGCGGCCGGCGCCGAGGCGCCGGCCGGGTTGCCGCAGCGGCGCTGGGTCGTCGACCATTGCGCACTCGTGCACTCCGAGCGCGGCTACCGCGATCTGCTGCGCTGCCCGCTCGGCGCCTGAAGCCGACGCGCCGCGCCGGCGCTCAACGGCGCAGCAGGTCCACGCGGGCCAGCGGCCGCGGCGCGCGCGGCAGCCGGTACACGATCTCGTTGAGGTGGCGCGCCACCTCCAGCACCTCGGCCCGGCTCCAGCCCAGGTGCGCGCGCGATTGCCAGCGATCGACCTCGCGCACGAGGCCGTCCCAGTCTTCGACGATGCGCCGGTCGCGCCAGTGCATCTGCGAGTTGTGGCAGGCGATGCAGTGGGTCTCGTACAGCAGGCGCCCGCGCGACGGCGAGCCGGGCGACGGCTCGCCCTGCGCCGCCGCGCCGGCCCACGCGAACGCGGCGAGCAGCGCCACGCCCGATGCCACACGGCGCACGGCACAGGCGCGCGAACGGGCAGGTCTTGGCGGAATCGAAGCCATGAGGCGTCTTGTACCGCCGATGCGGCACGGCGGCAACGGCCGCGGGCCGATGACCTGCGCACGGCGGCGCAGCCGCACGTCGACGCGGACCGCACGCAGCACGCAGCACGCAGCACGCAGCACGCAGCACGCAGCACGCAGCACGCAGCACGCAGGACGCAGGACGCAGGACGCAGGAGTGCAGGCATGCAGGAGTGCAGGCATGCAGGAGTGCCGGCGGGGCGAATCCAGCCAGCGGCGATACTGCGCGCCCATGCCCGCTTCCATCACGGCGGAGCCCGCGCCCGCGGCCGTTCGCCTGGACCCTGCGCTCGTCGTCGTCCTCGGCGGCGTGTGCGCGGCGCTGCACTTGAGCAAGCTGCCGCCGGCGGTCACCGCGCTGCAGCAGGCGCTGGGGCTGACGCTCGTGCAGGCCGGCTTCCTGTTGTCGCTGGTGCAGTTCGCAGGCATGTGCGTCGGCCTGGCCTTCGGCGCGCTGGTCGACGTGCTGGGCCTCAAGCGCAGCATGCTCGCGGGCCTCGGGGTGCTGACGCTGGCCGGCGCCGCCGGCGGCGCGGCGCGCGACGTGCCGATGCTGATGCTGCTGCGTGCGCTCGAAGGGCTGGGGTTCTTGCTCACCGTGCTGCCGGGGCCGGCGCTCATCCGCCGGCTCGTGGGGGCCGGGCGCGTCAGCCGGGTGCTCGGGCTGTGGGGCGCGTACGTGCCGGCCGGTGCCGCGCTGTCGCTGTTGGTCGGGCCGCTGGTCATCAGCGCCCTCGGCTGGCGCCTGTGGTGGTGGGCGCTTGCCGCGCTGTCGGGCGCGATGGCGCTCTGGCTGGCGCGCGCCGTGCCGGCGCTGTCGGCCGCACCCGGGGGCAGCGCGCAGGGCGCCGACGCGCTCGGGTGGGCGGCGCGGCTGGCGCGCACGCTCGGCGCCCCCGGGCCCTGGCTCGTCGGCGTGACCTTCGCGATGTACTCGGGCCAGTGGCTGGCGGTGGTGGGTTTCCTGCCTGCGATCTACACCGAGGCGGGCATCGGCGCCGCCGCCACCGGCGTGCTGACCGCCGTGGTGGCGGCGATGAACATCAGCGGCAACGTCGGCGCCGGTCGGCTGCTGCAGCGCGGCCGCAGCGCGCCGCGGCTGCTGGCGATCGGCTTCGGGACGATGGCGCTGTGCGCGCTCGCCGCCTTCGTCGGGACGCCGGCCGGGCCGTTGCTGCCGGCGCTGCTGCGCTACGCCGCGGTGCTGCTGTACTCGGCCGCCGGCGGCCTGATCCCGGCCACGCTGTTCTACCTCGCCGTGCGCCTGGCGCCGGGCGAGGCGATGCTCGGCAGCACGGTGGGCTGGGTGCAGCAATGGTCGTCGTTCGGCCAGTTCGGCGGCCCGCCGCTGGTCGCCGCCGTCGCCACTTACGCCGGCGGCTGGCAGTACACCTGGGTGGCCACAGGCGCCTGCGCGCTCGTCGGGCTGGTCTTGACGGCCGCGCTGGCCGCGCGGCTGCGCCGGCTGCCGCGCGCGCATCCCGGCCCGGCCTGAAGGCGGCACGTCGGGCGGGGCGGGCCGCATGCCGCTCGCGCGGCCATCGGGGCCGGTGCCGACGCTGTGGGCTTGGCCCCCGCGCGAGCGCTTCGCGCACGTCGGCACCGGGCGCGGGCGCACCCGGTGAGCGCCAGGCAGGGTCGGGCGCGGCGCACCGCACCGCGACGATCTCGAACGCGTATCGTCGCGCAGCAGCGCCGCCGGCCGCCGGCGCTGCGCCTTCGACGAGGAGCAGACGATGAAGATCGCTTTCTACGGCACCGGCCTCATGGGCAGCGGCTTCGTGCGCCGCCTGCGCGCGCTCGGCCACGAGGTCAATGTCTGGAACCGCACCCCGGACAAGGCGCGCCGGCTCGAGGCCATCGGCGCGCGCGCCTTCGACGACGCCGCTGCGGCGCTGGCCGGCGCCGGGCGCATCCACGTCTCGCTCGGCGACGACGCCTCGGTCGACGCGGTGCTCGAGCCGCTGGCCGGCGCCATCGCCGCCGGGACCTGGATCGTCGACCACACCACCACGGCCGTCCACGCCACCGCCGAGCGCATCGAGCGCTGGCGTGCGCGCGGCCGCACCTACGTGCATGCGCCGATCTTCATGGGGCCGGCGAACGCGGCCGAGGGCAGCGGGCTGATGCTGCTGTCGGGCCCGAAGGCCGAGCACGACACGCTGGCGCCGGCGCTGCAGCCGATGGCCGGCAAGCTGCTCTACCTGGGCGAGGCGCCCGGGCGTGCTGCCGCCTTCAAGCTGTTCGGCAACCTGACGATCCTCGGCCTGCTGGGGGTGATCGGCGACGTGAACCGCCTGGCGCACGCGCTGGACATCCCGGCCGGCGAGGCCTTCGGCTTGTTCGAGCACTTCAACCCCGGCGCGACGCTGCCGGCGCGCGCCGCGCGCGTCGAGTCGGCCGACGTGACGCAACCGTCGTTCGAGCTCGCGATGGCGCGCAAGGACCTGCGGCTGATGATCGAAGAGGCGCAGCGCGGCGGCCACGAACTGGTCGTCGCGCCGGCCTTCGCGGCACTGCTCGACGCGGCCATCGCGCGCGGCGAGGGCCACCTCGACGTGGTCGCGGCCGCGAGGCCGCGCCGATGAGCAGCGCGTCGGCGATGGGCGCAGGCGCGTCGTCGGCTGCGGCCCACGGGACGCCGCCGGCTGCGGCGTCGGGGGCGCCGCCGGACGGGTCGGGCAACGCGCCGTCCCGTGCGCTGTTCTCACCCTTCGCGCTCGGCGCGCTGACGCTCGCCAACCGCATCGTCATCCCGCCGATGTGCCAGTACGCGTGCGACGACGGACTGGCCGGCGACTGGCAGCTGATGCACCTGGGCTCGCTTGCACTGTCGGGCGCGGGGCTGATGATCATCGAGGCCACCGCGGTCACGCGCGAGGGCCGCATCACGCCCGGCTGCCTCGGCCTGTGGAGCGACGCGCACGAGGCGGCGCTCGGCCGCGTGCTCGCGGCGCTGCGCCGGCACTCGGCGATGCCGATCGCGATCCAGCTCGCGCACGCCGGGCGCAAGGGCTCGTGCGCGGCACCGTGGCACGGTGGCGCGCAGATCGCAAGCCTGCGCGCGCACCGCGGCGGCGCCTTGCGTCGAAGCAAACCCGCCGCGCATGCGGCCGCGGCGTGTCGACACCGCCGTGGCGCCGCGGGGCGGGGGCGGCTACTCGGTCGGGCGGCGGTCGAAGCCCTCGCATGGGGCGCAAGGCGGGGCCGCGCGTGAGATCTCGGCGCGCACGACCCGCGCGCCGGGCGGGCCCTGCCGCAGCCAGGCGTGCAGCTCGCTCAGGCGCTGCGGCGGCCCTTGCAGCAGCAGCTCGACCGTGCCGTCGCGGCGGTTGCGCACCCAGCCGGCCACGCCGAGGCGGTGCGCCTCGCGCACGCAGGCCTCGCGAAAGCCCACCCCCTGCACGCGGCCGTGCACGCACACGCGCCAGCTCTCGGTGGGCACGGTGGCATCGGGTTCGCCCACGGCGCGCGGTGCTCAGAACAGGGCGGCCGCGAGGAAGGCCGTGCTGCGCCCGTGCGCCAAGGCCGCGCTCGGCGCGTGGTACGAGGCGCGTGCCCAGCAGTTGAAGCCGTGCTGCGCACCGGGGTACACGTGCACCTCGGCGTTCTTGCCCGCCATCGCCTCGCGCACCCCTTGCACCGCGGCCGCCGGGATGTGTTCGTCGCGCCCGGCGTAGTGGAACTGCATCGGGCAGCGGATGGTCGCGGCACGCTCGAGTTGCCGATGGATGCCGCCGCCATAGAACGCCACCGCCGCGTCGACATCGGTGGTGGCCGCTGCCAGGTACGCCAGTCGCCCGCCCATGCAGTAGCCCAGCGCGCCCACCCTGGCGCCGGCGACTTCCGGCCGCGCACGCAGCGCCTGCACGGCGGCGGCGATGTCGGCCAGTGCCTGCTCGTCCTTATGGCCCTGCATGAGCGTGAATGCGCGCTGGCGCTCGGCGCCTTCGTAGCCCAGTTCGACGCGCGGCGTCTGACGCCAGAACACGTCCGGCGCCAGCACGACGAAGCCGTCGAGCGCGTACTGCGCGGCGACGGCGCGGATGTGCGCGTTGACGCCGAAGATTTCCTGGAACAGCACGAGCCCGGGCCCGTGCTCCGCCGGCGGCAGCGCCAGGTAGCCGGCGCAGCCGGGGGCGATGTCGATCCATTGCGTGTGCACGGGCGAGGGCGTCATGTTCGGGCGGGCTCCTGGGGCGGGGCGCGGCACGTCAATGTAGCGGCAAGGCGCGTGCCGTCATCGCCGAGCCCGCGCGCTCGCAGTTTCGCGCGCGACGCTGCGCCGATGTGGCGGCGCCGCGCCTTGCCGCGCCTTGCCGCGCCTGCCGCGCCTGCCGCGCAGTGCGCGATGAGCGCGCGCCGGCCACGCTCAGGTGCTGTGCGTTGGCGCCGCGTGCGCGTGCGCGGCCATCGCGTCGATGGCGAGCGCCGAATGCGCGTAGGCGCCGCCGGCGCGCATCTCGGCGGCGACCCAGATCGCCTCCATGATCTCGGCCTCGCTCGCACCGGCCTTCAGCGCGCCCTCGGTGTGGCCGCGGATGCAGTACGGGCACTGCGTGACGTGGGCGACCGCGACCGCGATCAACTGCTTGGTGCGCGCCGGCAGCGCGCCGTCGGCGAACACCGCGGCGCTGAAGGCGCGAAAGGCTTCGAGCGGCCTGGGCGCGAGTTCGCGGCGCTTGCGCGCGATCTCCGCGCTGGACTGCGGATACATCGGGGTGTCCATGGCGTTGCTCCTTGTTGGGCCGTTGCGGCGTGCGCTGCTGCGGCATCCGCCCGGATGACCGCACGCCGCGCGCACGCGCGAGCCACGCCGCAGCATACGCAGCCGCGCCTTCGGCGCGGCCGACAGGGACATCGGCGCACCGGCGCACCGGCGCGCCGGGCCGCCGCGGCGGATCAGCGCTGCGACGCGGGCGCAATGTGCATGAACGCGGCGAAGAATGCCGCCAGCTCGCCCGTGGCCGCCAGCGGCAGCACGTGCGCCACGTACTGGTCCGGGCGCACGACGACGAGGGCGCCGCCGCGGTGCACGCCGCGCTGCTCGAAGATGTCGTCGCCGGCCAGCGCCGCGTAGACCTGCTCGTAGTCGACGAGCGCATGCGGGCCCACGCGCGGCTTGAACAGCGCCGGCACGCGGGCGATGTCGACCTCGGCGTGCGGCTGCTGGTAGACGACCTCGAGGTCGAACCCCTCACGGCCGTCGCCGCCCGGTGGGGCGCAGGCGCGCAGAGGCGAATCGGCCGCCTGCTCGAGCCATGCGGCGAGCGCCGTCGTCGGCGAGTCGTCGCCGGCGCGTCGGGCATCGGCGAACACGTACAGGCGCCAGCGCCCGTCGGCCTGCGCCTGATGCCCCAGGTGCAGCGGCCGCGCGTCGGCCACGCGCATGACGCGCGCCGACTTGAAGCGCTTGCCGATCGCAAAGCCGCTCGCGAGCTGTTGGTGCCGGCCCTGGCCGACGATCGGCGACGGCGGGTAGCAGGTCATGAAGCCCTGCGCGAACTCGGTGATCTGCGCGTAGGCCGCCTCGACTTCGCAGGCGCGGCCCGACGGCTCGGGCGGCGTCGCCATCGTCGTCGCCCAGCGCCGGTCGAAGTCGATGATGTCCTGGCCGATCCGCTGGCGCTCGGCGGAGTAGGTTGCGAGCAGGCTGGCCGGGCAGCGGCCTTCGAGCACGTGCGCGAGTTTCCAGCCCAGGTTGAAGCCGTCCTGCATGGACACGTTCATGCCCTGGCCGGCCTTGGCGCTGTGCGTGTGCGCGGCGTCGCCGGCGATGAAGACACGCGGCGCGCGCAGGCCGCGCTGCGGCGCCGGCACGTCGTCGAAGCGCTCGCAGACGCGATGCCCGACCTCGTACACGCTGTACCAGGCGACCTGACGCACGTCGAGCGTGTACGGGTGCAGGATGCGGCGTGCGCGCGCCAGCGTCACCTCGGCCGGGGTCTGCCGCACCGGGCTGCGCGCGTGCGGGTCGACCTCGCCCAGGTCGACGTACAGCCGCACCAGGAAGCCGCCTTCGCGCGGGATCAGCAGGATGCTGCCGTGCGAGCGCGACTGGATCACGCACTTGGTGCGCACGTCCGGGAAGTCGGTGACCGCGAGCAGGTCGACGACGCCCCAGGCGTGGTTCGACGCGTCGCCGCGCATGGGAATGCCGAGCGCCGCGCGCACGCGGCTGTGCGCGCCGTCGCTGCCGACGACGTACTTGGCGCGCACGACGCGCCGCTCGCCCCGGGCCCCGCCGCCCGCGTCGGCGCTGCGCACCAGCGTCACGGCGAGCGGGTGGTCGTCCGCGCCCGCGCCCCCCGGCACGACACCCTGCGCGGCCGGCGGCACGAACTCGAGGCGCTCGAACTCGTACCCGTAGTCGGGCGCCATGCGCGTCGGCGCGTTCGCCATCACGCGCGCGAAATAGTCGAGCACGCGCGCCTGGTTGACCAGGATGTGCGGGTACTCGCTGACGCTGCCGTCGTCTTCCGGCTCGCGCGAGACGCGCGCGATGCGCGACGGGTCGTCGGGGTCGGGCTTCCAGAACACGGTCTGCGTGACCTCGCAGCCCTCGGCCACGATCTCGTCGGCGAAGCCGAAGGCGCGGAAGGTCTCGACGCTGCGCTTCTGGATGCCGTCGGCCTGGCCGATCTCGAGACGACCGGCGCGCCGCTCGACGATGCGGGTGGTGATGCCGGGAAACTGCGCAAGCTGTGCGGCCGTGATCATCCCGGCCGGCCCGGCGCCGACGATGAGCACGTCGACCCGCTCGGGGATCTCCGCAGGTCGCCCGACGCCGACCCCTGCCGCCGGCTGCACGCGCGGATCACCCGAGACGTAGCCGTGATGGTGGAACTGCATCGACACGCGGGCCCTCGCTGCGTCGGCGTCGGCGGCGCGGGGTTTCAGCGGCCGGCGGGCGGTGTGCCCCGGGCTTCGCGGGGCTCGGGCGGCTCGTGCCGCCCGTGCCGCTCGTGCCCCTCGGGCGACCCCGGCTCCTCGGCATGGCGCCCCAGGTACAGCCCGAGCGCGACGACGAAGACGATCATCAGCCCCATGCCGCCGAACAGCTTGAAGTTGACCCAGGTCTCGGTGCTGAAGCGGTAGGCGACCCACAGGTTGAGCGCGCCCATCGCGGCGAAGAACACGACCCAGGCGGCGTTCACGCGCCGCCAGACCGGCTCGGGCAGGCGGATCTGCGCGCCCAGCAGCGTCTTCACGAGGTTGCGCCCAGCCACCCACGGCGCCAGCCCCAGCACCGCCGCCATCACCCAGTACAGAACGGTCGGCTTCCACTTGATGAAGGTCTCGTTCTGGAACCAGATCGTCAGGCTGCCGAGCACGACGACGAGCGCCAGCGACACCCACAGCATGCGGTCGACCGCGCGCCGGCGCGCCTTGAGCCACGCCACCTGCGCCAGCGTGGCGAGGATGACGACCAGCGTCGCCAGCATCACCGGCGCCTGGGCCGCGCCGACCTGGCCGCCCGAGACGAGAACGCCGAAATGCGCGCTCGCGAAATCGGCCGCCCACGCCTTGCGGCCCTCGGCGACCTTGAAGGTCACGAAGAACAGCAGGATCGGCAGGAAATCGAACAGCAGCTTCATGCGGGCGCGATGGTAGCCGCGCCGCTGTCGCGGCGCTGCCGGGGGACCGCCGCGCGGCGCGTGCGCGCCGCAGACCGCCCACCGCGCAGGCACCCGCCGGGCCGCGGATTGGGCGGTTTGCACCGCGCTATTCGAACGGATGGGCGCGGCACGCGCACCTAGGATCGCCTGCAGCCGATGCCTTCGAACACGAGGGGCGAATCCGATGAAGTTGCGTGTGCTGTCTGCCGTTGCCGTTGCCGCCGTCCTGCTGGCGGCCTGCGGCGGCTCGGATCCCGCGGACCCGCGCGGGGAGTTGATCGATGCGCCCGCAGCGGTGGGCAGCACGCTGGCCGCGGCACAGATCGACGGGGCGGCTCAGGCCGGCGGCCTGCACGCACTGGCGGGCGCCGCCCGATGCGACGTCAAGGTCATCAGGCTCAACTACCGCACCGCGGGCGTCAGGCAGGGAGAAACGAGCAACGCCTCGGGCGTGCTGCTGCTGCCCACCGGGCCGGCCGACACCGCCTGCGCCACGGCGGCGGCGCCGCTGGTGGCCTATTCGCGCGGCACCTCGGTCGACAAGTCGCGCGTCATGGCCAATGCGCAGGACCCGGAGACCCGCATCCTGATCGCCATGCTCGCGGCGCAGGGCTATGCCGTCGTGGCCACGGACTACCTGGGTTACGGCGCGTCGACCTATCCCTACCACCCCTACCTGCACGCCGACTCCGAGGCCACCAGCGTGATCGACTCGGTGCGCGCGGCGCGCAAGGCGGCCGCGGAGCTGGGCCGCAAGCTCTCGGGCAAGGTGATGTTCACCGGCTTCTCGCAAGGCGGCCATGCGTCGATGGCCGCGCAGCGCGCCGCCGAGCGCGACTACGGCAACGAGTTCGACGTGGCCGCCGGCGCGCACGTGGCCGGCCCCTACAACCTGGCCGACGCGCTGAAGGATCCGCAGGCGATTGCCGGCTACCAGTTCTTCATCCCGTTTCTCGTCACGGCGTGGCAGAAGGTCTACGGCAACGTCTATGCGAACGCGGCAGACGTGTTCAAGGCGCCCTATGCGAGCGGCATCGACAACCTGCTGCCGGCGCCCAATGCCAGCTACGCGTCGCTGATCGTCGCCGGCAAGGTGCCCTACGGGATGCCGAACGGCACACCCGACGAGGCGCGCGCCGATCTGATGCAGCCGGCCTTCGTGCAAACCATGCGCGCCGACGACAGCGCACCGATCTCCGTCGCCGCGCGCAAGAACACCCTACTCGACTGGAAGCCCAGGGGCCGGGTGCTGCTGTGCGGCGCTGCGGCCGATCCCACCATACCGCCGGCGGTGCACCAGGTGCCGATGAGGGCGCACTTCGCCGCCCAGGGCGTGACGGTGGACTCGGTCGACGTGGACCCCGACATCCAGGCGGCATTCGGCCCGGTGCCGACCGATCCGGCTTCAGCCGAATACGCCGACTACTACGGCAACTATCACGACCCGCACGAACTGCTCACGTGCCTCGTCAAAGCGCGCGAGCTGTTCGACCGCGTGCGCTGAAGCCTCGGCCGCGGCTCGGGTGCGGCGGCGGCCGCGGCTCGACGGTGCGACGGCGCTCGCGTGCACGGGACGTGCGCACCCGCCACGAGCCGATCCGCCTGCCGGCAGCGGCGGGCTTCAGCGCAACGGCGCCTCCTGTGTCGCCCCGGCGCGCCACACGCGCCAGCGCAGCGCGTAGCCCTCGGGCACGAAGACCACCACCGGCAGCTTGCTGTTGTAGCGCACAAGCGCCGGCTCGGCCGCGACGAAGCCGGGCTTTTCGCTGCCCGGCGGGCACATCATGAGGGTGCTGCGCACCTGCCCGCGGCTTTGCAGCACCCAGTAGCCGTAACCCCAGCCGGGCACGTCGCGCGCCTGGAACCCGCCGTCGAGCCCGCGCGTGTTGCAGTCCACCGTCATGGCCCTGCCGCCGATCAGCTCGAGCTTGTGATCTTCCTCGTCGGGCAGCGCCGGCAGTTCGATCACGTGCCGGACGTGACCGGCAAGCTGGCGCGGAAAGGCCTCGAGCTCATGGCGGATCGCGGCTTGCGCGGTGGGCGCGGGTGCAGTCATGGTGTTGTGCGCACAGGCGCTCAGCAGCGCGGCCAGCACGGCGGCGCCGGGCGCCCCCGCGATGGCCCGGCGCCTGGGCCGGCTGGGGATCCTCATGGGGCCCGAATCTAGCAAACCGGCGCCGGCAGGCCACTGCGTGGCGATGCGACCCCGACGGGCCGCCGCGCGCGTGCCGGGGCGCATCGGCGTGCGACGGCGCTACGGCGCGTCGGCCGGCGACAGTTCGTAGACCGCGAAGGCGCCGCTGCGGTAGACCAGCGTGAGGCCGCGCACGTCGTCCTGCCGGTTGCCGACGAAGGGCAGCAGGCGTGCGATCAGCGTGTTGGCGCTCGCCTCGTCGCGCAGCGCCACGACACGCACGACGTTGCCGGGCAGCTTGACGAGGCCGTAGGCGCTGTGCTCGCCTTCCTTCAGCCAGCCGCGGACGCCGCGCACCGAGCGGTGCACGTCGCCGGTGTCGGCGAAGTCCTGGAACGCCACGCCGATCGCCTTCGGAAACATCTGGCCCAGCAGCAGCGCGTCGCGCACGTGCACGACGACGACGGCCTTGCCTGCCGGCACGAGCGTGCGCAGCAGCGCGACGCCCTCGGCTTCCGGCGCGACGAGCGCGCGCGCGAAGGTGTCGAACGCCGCGCGCTGAACGGGATCGGCCGCAGCGCCCCAGTAGGCGCGCTCGACCTCGAGCACGCGTGCCTTCTGCGCGCTCCAGTCGCGCGGCACGAACAGCGGCTCGCCCAGGTGGCGGTCGAAGCGCATCGCGCCCGCGCCCCAGTGGCGCAGCCGGCGCGAGGTGTCCCACCACGCAAGCACGGGGGTGTCGGGCGCACGATGGCGGGCGAGCACCGCGGCCAGCGCCTGCGTCTCCTCCCTGGGCGCCGGCAGGTACAGCATCGGGTCGTCGACCCGGGCCCGCCAGTCGAGCAGCAGCGGGCCGTCGGGCGCCGGCACCACGTCGGCCTCGGCCAGCAGGCGCTCACCCGCGGCGGCGATCACCTGGACGGTGCGCGGCTCACCCGGCGTCGTCGCGGCCCGGGGCTCGACGTAGCGGTACGGCGCCGCCGCCCCGAAGTGCTGCCACGCCGTGAGCGCCGCCAGCGCGAGCAAGGCCAGCCCCAGCAGCAGCGCCAGCAGGCGCAACGCCGCGCGTGCGCGCGCGGCGGGCACCGGCGGCGCCGCACCCGCCGAGGCCACGGCGGCGCTCACGCGCGCGGCCTCGCAACGTCGTCGTGCGGACCGCGCCGGCGGCCGCGCAATCCACCCAGCAGCAGCCCGCCGCCGAGCACGGCCAGGATGCCCGTGGCCAGCATCGGTTCCTCGGTGAGGAAGGCGTCGATGCCACCGGCGAGCACGCCGCCGCCGCCGCCGCCGCGGTTGAACCAGGAGGTGCGCCGCGACGCCGCCTCGAGCTTGCCCACGCGCTCCTCGAGCTGCGCCTTCTCGCGCAGCGTGGTGTCGTACTCGTTGATGATGGTCTGGTCCTTGATCAGGTCCGACCAGCCGTGCGAGTACGTCCAGCCGCCAGGATTCGCGTGTTCCAGCCCCTTCATGTAGCGCGCGATGTGCTGCTCCCACATCTCCGCGAAGGTGCGGTCGACGACCGTGAACTGGTTGCCCTTGGCGAAGAAGAGCGATGCGAACGCGCCGGGCTCGTCCTTCTCGGGTTCGGGCAGCGCCGGCCGGTTGGTCTTCTGGCCGGGAAGCAGCTTGTCGTCGTAGAGCTTCTGCACGACCTTGCGTGTCTGCTCGACCAGTTTGACGCCCTCCTTGATGCCCGAGTCGGTCATGTCCAGATAGATCTGCGCGAAGCGCTGTCCGTGGCACGCCTGGCAGGTCGCCTGCCAGGCTTCCTTGCGTTCCTTGAACCACGGGTGCTCGAGGTTGTCGGCGATGTTGGGCGTCGGCAGGAAGCCCCAGCGCACCTTGCGCGTCACGTTGTGCGTGTACTGGCCCTTGTACTCCATGTGGCAGCTCTGGCAGGTCGGCGCCGACTGGCCGCCCTTGGTGTACGCATCGGCCAGGCGCGCGTTCCAGTCCCACTTGTCGCGCTGCGCCTGGAAGCGCACGCCGTGCTTGGACAGCAGGTACTGCTCGTACTCGTTGTGGTCGACGCCGTTGTGGCAGGTGGCGCAGGCTTCGGGCTTGCGCGCTTCGGCCGGCGAGAAGTCGTGCCGCGTGTGGCAGCCGTCGCAGCGCGTCTGGTTGTAGTGGCACATCGTGCAGCTGGTGGCCACCTCGCGCTGCTGCAGCGCGGCCCAGGTGGCGGTCTCGACGTTGGCGGTGTAGTCGACCGCGTGCGACGGATGGCCCGGATCCCACTGCTTCTGCGGCCACACCTGCGTGTCGCGTTCGGACTCGGCCTCGGCGAACTGCTTGATGTGGCAGGTGCCGCAGTCGGCGCGACTGGGCAGGTGCAGGTCGCGCATGTGGTGGCCGCCCGCCTTGCCCACGCCCATGTGGCAGTCGATGCAGCCGACTTCCTTGAGCGGCGCACCGGCGCCCAGCAGGCCCTGCGCGCGCAGGTTCTGCTCGACCTCGGCGATGATCTCCTTCTTGTAGGCGCGCGAGTCGCCCGCCGGCAGCTTGCGGATCTGCTCGAGGTTGGCGTGCACACTCTGCTGCCACGACTGCACCCAGCCGTGCGTGACCGCACGATGGCACTCCACGCATTGCGCACGCGTGGCGTCGATGTTCACCTCGGGCGGCTTGTAGAACAGCATCGGCGCCATGTACTGGTCGATCGGCACCGGCTCCCACCATTTGGCGAACTTGCCCTTCGTGACGTTCGCCTTGTAGCGCGTGGTCAGTGCGTCGTACAGCTCCTTGGGCGAAGCCGAGCGGCTGAGGTTGAGCGCCTTGAGCTGCTCGTCGGGCACCGTGTCCCAGATCGCCGCATGGGCGACGCCGAAAGCCAGCGCCAGCAGCGCCGCCAGCCAGGCTTGAAGCAGGAGCTTTCTCATCGTCGTCCCCTCCACCTCTCGCGCTGCGCCTGCGCCGCCGCGGCGACCGAGCGGCCGCAGGCGACATCGCGCGCGCCGCCATGCTCGGAGCGACCCCAGCCCGCGACAAGAGCCATGCCGCGCAGCGCGGATGGATCCATGCCGCCGTGCGCGCTGATTCGAGGGTATGTCCCTAGGGACGTGCGCAGCCGTGCCGTGCCGGCTTCATCGGCGCCATGAGGTCAGGCCGTCGTGCCGTCGGCTCGACCAGGTTGTGGCCGCAGCGCCCGGCCCAGGCACTCGATGCCGCGGGCGATCTCGTCTTCACCGAGCGCGGCATAGCCCAAGAGCAGGGCGCGCGCCCAGCGGCGCGCCGTGGCGTCGTCGGCGAGCCAGGCGTTGCCGCTGGCCAGCCCGTACACGCCGACGCCCAGCGCGCGGCAGCGCCGTTCGATCTGCGTCGCATCCGGCTGGTCGCGCGCGGCGTGCCACACGACGTGCATGCCGGCCTGCCCACCGATCACCGCGGCGCCTGCCGCGTCGAGTCGCGCGAGCGCGGCGAGCAGGGCGTCGCGGCGCGCCACGTAGTGCTTGCGCAGCCGGCGCAGGTGGTGCACGAACTCCCCGCCCTCGATGAAGCCGGCCATCGCCGACTGCACGAGCCAGGGCGAACCGTTGGTGAGCAGGCCCTTGACGGTGACAGCCGCGTCGCGCAGCAGCGGCGGAACGATCATGTAGCCCAGGCGCAGATCCGCGGCCAGGCTCTTGGAGAAGGTGCCCAGGTGGATGACGCAGCCTGCGGCGTCGGCCGCCTTCAACGCCGGCAGCGGCACGGTGTCGTAGAAGAAGTCGCTGTCGTAGTCGTCCTCGATCAGCCAGCCGCCGCTGCGCTCGGCCCATTGCAGCCAGGCGCGGCGGCGCGCCGGCGACAGCGCCACGCCGCTCGGGTACTGGTGCGCCGGCGTGAGGTACATCAGCCGGCATTCGGGGGGCAGCGTACCGGGCACGGCCCCTTCGTCGTCGACCTCGACCGGCAGCACGCGTGCGCCGTAGCTGGCGAAGACGTGCGCCGCGCCCGCATAGCCCGGGTTCTCCATGCCGACTGCGACGCCCGGCGCGAGCAGCAGCCGGGCAACGACGTTGATGCCTTCCTGGATGCCGTTGGTGACGACGATGTCGTCGCGGCTGCACACGATCGAACGCGCCGCACCGGCGTGGGCGGCGAGGGCGGTGCGCAGGCGCGCGAGCCCGGCCGGCTCGCCGTAGCTGCCGTCACCGTGCTGCGTGGCTTCGGCGAGCGCCAGTTCGACCAGCTTGCGCCACTGCGGCGCCGGGAAGAGGCGCGGATCCGGCCGCCCGACCCAGAAGTCGCACTGCACGGCGGCAGCACCGCCGGCCGCCTGCGCATGCGGCGGATGCAGCGCGTGCATGCAGCCGCGAAAGCGCGGCGGCGCACGCTCGACGCCGACGTGCGGCACGCCCGTTTCGCTGCCGGGCGCCGGCTGAGGCGGCACCGCCTTCGTGCCGTGGCGCGCAACGAAGGTGCCCAGCGGCGGCCTCGCCTCGACGAAGCCTTCGGCGACCAGCCGCTCGTAGGTCAGGGCGACCGTGTTGCGCGAGACACCGAGATCGGCCGCCAGCTCGCGCGTCGGCGGCATGCGCACGCCCGGCGCGAGCCGGCCGTCCTCGATCCGGCCCACCAGCTCGTCGAAGAGCTGCGCCTGCAGCGAGCGGCTCGCGTCCGATCGAAGCTCGATGGGGATCTGCATGGCCGCATGCTCCCGAAAACCGCCGGCCGGTGCAAGCCCCGGCCACCCCGACCACCCCGACCACCCCGGCCGCGCCGGCGCGCCGGCGCCCGCGCGGGCGCGTGTGGCGCCCGGCGTTCGCTCGGAGCGCTGCGCCGCGCGGCCCGAGCACGATGCCCTCGGCCAGCGCAAGCTGCGCCGGGTCTTCACGCCCTTCGTCAGTTCGGCACCCGTGTGGTTGGACTACGATGTCACCGGCTTCAACGACATGGTGAACTGCGGCAGCCAGCGCCTGTGCTTCCCGACGCCGGCGCCGGCGCGCTGCCGCATCCACGCACGTTGTCAGGCCAAGGCGGCCAAGGCGGCCAAGGCGGCCGCAGCGGTCAAGAGCGGCGAGCCGATGACGCTGGAGCGGAACATCCGTTTCGCCGGCCCGGTCCGGGCTTTGGTGATCAACGACCTCGCCATCCTCTGCATGTGAGGCGCTGCCGATGCAACCGACCGAACGCAACCTGGCTGGCGTGCTCGTCGCTGCGAGCATCGCCTCCACCATCGGGGGCCTGCCCTTCAATGCGCTGCCGCTGCTGCTGGGCAGCCTGGCCGAGAGCTTCGGTCTGCAAGCGCAGGCCGTGGGCCTCATAGGCTCCACCTGCTTCGCCGGCTACCTGGTGGGCACCCTGGGCGCGCCGATCTGGATGAATCGGCTGGACTGGCGCGTGCTGACCGTCTGCGCGGCCGCCGGCACGGCGCTCGCCTTCGCGGCCAGCGCCACCGTCCACAGCGTCGAACTGCTGTATGCGGTGTGGGCGGCGATCGGCTTCTTCGCCTCCACGATGACCTGCCTGGGCATGCGCATCCTGTCGGACCTGCCCAACAAGGTGCGCGCCTATGGCGTGCGCCAGGGCACCGAACTGGCCATCACGGCGAGCGTGCTGTTCGCGCTGCCGCCGCTGGTGATCGCGTTCTGGAAATACCCCGGCGCCGCGTTCGCGCTCGCCGTCGTGGTCACGCTGCTCGGCTTGTCGGCGATCTGGGTGCCGCGCCATCCGCTGATCGCGCCGGCCGCGGCCCGGGCGCGGCGCCTGTCGCTGGGCAGCGTGTTGCCGCTGGCGGTGTTCTTCGCCTTCCTGGTCGGCAACATCGGCCTGTGGGCCTTCCTGGAGAGGCTGGGGGCCGCCCGCGGCATCGCGCCGGCGCAGATGGGGCTGGTGTTCGCGGTGCTCAAGCTGCTGGGCGGTGTCGCCGCCTTCGCGGTCGCCGCGGTCGGTGAGCGTCTCGGCGAGCGCGCGCCCTATGTGTTGGTCCTGGCCGGTATCGGCACGGGACTGGCCCTGCTCGGCTCGGCGGCGGGCTTCGTGCCCTTTGCGCTGGGCGCCTGGCTGTGGGAGTTCTCCTTCACCTGCGGCTGCGTGTTCCAGACCGCCGCCATCGCGCGCCGCGACGCCAGCGGTCGCGCCATCGTGCTGGTGCCGGCGGTGTTCGCCTGCAGTTCCATGCTCGGCCCAGGGCTGGCCGGCAGGCTGATCGGCGATGGCCGCTTCGGCAGCCTGCTGTGGCTGGCCCTTGCCTCGTCGCTGGTTCCGCTGTTCGCCTACGGCCTGCGGAGGACTCGCCCTGCGGCAAGCGTGCAGGCGATGAACTCTCCGGGCTGAGGCGCCGGGGGTGCGGCTCCCGCGCCGCGCAGTCGTTCGGGCCGCGCCTGTTCGTGCAGACGACGCCGGCTCGGCGCCTGCCGATCAGGCCGGCAGACGATGCACCCCAGGCGCGCCTGGGCACGCCGCGCATTGCAGCAGCTGCGCCACCACCGCCACTGCGAGCACCTCGGGCTCTTTGCCTTCGATGCCGGCGACGCCGATCGGGCACGTCAGGCGGGACAGCGCCTGCGCATCGATGCCGCGCGCCTCGAAGCGATGCACGAAGCGCGCGCGCTTGGTCTTCGAGCCGATGAGGCCGAGGTAGGCGAAGTCGCCGCGCTTGAGGATGGCCTCGGTGATGCGCAGGTCCAGCTCGTGGCTGTGCGTGAGCACGAGATACGCGGCGCCGGCGGGCGCCGTGGCGACCTCGGCCTCGACCGGCTCGACGCACACGCGCTCGATGTGCGGCGCCGACGATGCCGGTGGCGCGGGCGGGAATTCGCTTTCGCGCTCGTCGATCCACTGCACGCGGCAGTCGATGCCTTCGAGCAGGCGCACGATGGCGCGCCCGACATGGCCGGCGCCGTACAGCTGCAGCGTGAAGCGCGGCGCGCTCGCGGGCCAGGCGGCGAGCGTGGCCGGCGTCAGGCGCTCGCTGCGCAGCGTGAGCGTGCCGCCGCAGCACTGGCCCAGGCTCGGTCCGAGCGCGATGGCGTCGTCGCGCGGCGCGCCGTCGCCCGCCGCGAGGCGGCGCCGCGCGGCCGCGATGGCCTGCAGTTCGAGCTGGCCGCCGCCGATCGTGCCGGCCACCTCGTCCGCGGCCACCAGCATGTGCGTGCCGACGTCGCGCGGCACCGAGCCGCGTGCGGCGAGCACCTGCACCTGCATCGCCGCGCGGCCTTCGGCGAGCCAGCGCGCGGCCGCACGCCGCAGCGCCGCGCCGTTCATCGCGCGGCGGCCTGCACCGCCTCGATGGCGTCGAGGATGGCCTCGCTCGTGGCCGGCGCGCGCAGCGGCGGATCGACGCGGTGCCCGCCCAGCGCCGAGACGGCGTCGCGGATCGCCAGCAGCACCGAGAACGGCAGCAGCAGCGGCGGCTCGCCGACCGCCTTGCTGCGGTGGATCGTGTCGGCGGCGTTGCCGTGCTCGTACAGGCGCACGTCGAACACCGGCGGGCAGTCGTTGGCGGTCGGGATCTTGTAGGTCGAAGGCGCGTGCGTCATCAGGCGGCCGGTCTGCGGGTGCCACCACAGCTCCTCGGTCGTGAGCCAGCCCATGCCCTGGATGAAGGCGCCTTCGATCTGGCCGATGTCGAGCGCCGGGTTCAGCGAGCGCCCGACGTCGTGCAGCACGTGCGCGGCCAGCAGCTTGCACTCGCCGGTGAGCGTGTCGACGACGACCTCGGACAGCGCGGCGCCGTAGGCGAAGTAGAAGAACGGGTGCCCGGTCATCGTCTCGCGGTCCCACGACAGGCCGGTCGTGGCGTAGAAGCCGTCGCTCCACAGCTGCACGCGCGCCTCGTAGGCGGCGGCGACGAGCTCGGCGAAGGTCTCGCTGCACCCGCCTGCGCTCACGCGGTCGTTGGCAAAGCGCACGTCGGCCGCGGCGACGCCGTGGCGCTCGGCGAACAGCGCCGCCAGCCGCGCGCGGATGCGGCGCGCCGCATCCTCGGCCGCCTTGCCGTTCAGGTCGGCGCCGGTGGAGGCGGCGGTGGCCGAGGTGTTGGCGACCTTGCTCGTGTCGGTGGCGGTGCAGCGCACGCGCGCGAAGCCGACGCCCAGCTCGTGCGCCACCACCTGCGCCACCTTGGTGTTCAGGCCCTGGCCCATCTCGGTGCCGCCGTGGTTGACGAGCACGCTGGCGTCGGCGTAGACGTGCACCAGCGCACCGGCCTGGTTGAAGTGCGCGACGTTGAACGAGATGCCGAACTTGACCGGCGTGAGCGCGAGGCCGCGCTTGAGCAGCGGGCTGGCCGCGTTCCAGCGCGCGATCTCGGCACGGCGCTCGGCGTAGCGGGCATCGGCGCCCAGGCGCGCGACGAGGTCGGCGATCACGTTGTCCTCGACGCGCTGGCCGTAGGGCGTGACGTCGCGCTCGCCGATGCCGTAGAAGTTGGCGCGCCGCACCGCCAGCGGATCGAGCGCGAGTCGGCGCGCGACGCTGTCGAGGATGAACTCGATGGCGATCGCGCCCTGCGGGCCGCCGAAACCGCGAAACGCCGTGTTGCTCTGCGTGTTCGTGCGCGCGCTGTAGCCGTGCATCGACACATTGGGCAGCCAATAGGCGTTGTCGAAGTGGCAGATGGCGCGCGTCATCACCGGCGGCGTGAGGTCGGTCGAGAAGCCCGCGTTGGCGATCAGCGTCAGCTCGACGCCGAGGAGGCGGCCGGCGTCGTCGAAGCCCACCGACCAGTCGAACTCGAAGCCGTGGCGCCGGCCGGTGATCATGAAGTCGTCGTCGCGGTCCAGGCGCAGCTTGACCGGGCGCTTCAGGCGCCGCGCGGCCAGCGCGGCGACGCAGGCGAAGAGCGCCGACTGCGACTCCTTGCCGCCGAAGCCGCCGCCCATGCGCCGGCACTCGACCAGCACGTGATGCGCGTTCACGCCCAGCGCGCGCGCCACCGCGTGCTGCATCTCGCTCGGGTGCTGGGTCGAGCAGTGCACGCGCATGCCGTCGTCTTCCAGCGGCACGGCGTACGAGATCTGGCCTTCGAGATAGAACTGCTCCTGGCCGCCGACGGCGAGCGAGCCCG
>JAFECX010000213.1 GCA_018241895.1 Pseudomonadota bacterium | reverse complement strand
GGCAGCGGCGCGGCGGCGGCCGCGGGCAGCGGCGCGGTCGTCGAGGCCGCGGGGCTGGTGCAGACCTACCGCATCAAGCGCGGCCTGTGGCGCGCGCCGGCCGCGCTGCACGCGGTGGGCGGCGTGTCGTTCGCCGTCGCGCCGGGGCGCACGCTGGCGGTGGTGGGCGAATCGGGCTGCGGCAAGTCCACGCTGGCGCGCATGGTGACGCTGATCGAGCGGCCGGCAGCGGGCACGCTGCGCCTGGCCGGCGTCGACGCGGTCCAGGCCGGCGCCGCCGAGCGGCGCGCGCTGCGCCGCGCCGTGCAGCTCGTCTTCCAGAACCCCTACGGTTCGCTCAACCCGCGCAAGAGGATCGGCGCCGCGCTCGAGGCGCCGCTCGAGATCAACACCCGCCTCACGCGCGCCGAGCGCGAGGAGCGCGGCCGCGCCATGCTGGCCAGGGTCGGCCTGCGCCCCGAGCACTACGCGCGCTATCCGCACATGTTCAGCGGCGGCCAGCGCCAGCGCATCGCCATCGCGCGCGCGCTGATGCTCGAGCCCGCGCTGCTGGTGGCCGACGAGCCGGTGTCGGCGCTCGACGTCTCGGTGCAGGCGCAGGTGCTCAACCTGCTGGCCGACCTGCAGCACGAGCTCGGCCTGGCGTATCTGTTCATCTCGCACGACCTGGGCGTGGTGCGCCACATCGCGCACGAGGTGATGGTGATGTACCTGGGCCTGACGATGGAGCAGGGCCCCAAGGCGCCGATCTTCGAGCGCCCGCTGCACCCCTACACGCGCGCGCTGCTGGCCTCGACGCCGGTGATCGACGCCGCGCGCCGGCCGCCGCGCGTGGTGCTGCAGGGCGAACTGCCCTCGCCGCTCGATCCACCCGCGGGCTGCGTCTTCGCCACGCGCTGCCCGTTCGCCATCGAGCGCTGCCGCGCCGAACGCCCCGCGCTGCGGCCGCTGGCCGGGCGGCAGGTATCCTGTCATCTTGCCGAGCAGTTCGCCGATCCGGCCGAAGCCACCAACCGAGGGGCCCGAGCGGCCTGAGCGGCCTGAGCGGCCCGAGCGGCCCGAGCGGCCTGACCACCGCGCTCTCCGCCCCCCCCCTGCCACGAGGAGCCTTTCATGCACCGTGACCTGCGTCCGTCCCCCCTGACCTACCGTCACGCACGCCCCGTGCTCGGCGCGCTGGCCGCCGCCGCGCTGCTGGCCGCGGCCGGCGCCGCCGCGGCCAAGACGCTGGTCTTCTGCTCCGAGGGCAGCCCCGAGAACTTCTATCCCGGCATCAACACCACCGGCACCTCGTTCGACGCGAGCGGCCAGATCTACAGCCGCATCGTCGACTTCGAGCGCGGCGGCACGAGCGTGGTGCCGGGCCTGGCCGAGAAGTGGGAGATCTCGCCCGACGGCCTGACCTACACCTTCCACCTGCGCAAGGGCGTCAAGTGGCAGTCGAACAAGAACTTCAAGCCGACGCGCGACATGAACGCCGACGACATCCTGTTCATGTTCGAGCGCCAGTGGAAGGAAGACAACCCGTACTTCAAGGTCACGAGCCCGAACCACTCGTACTTCAACGACATGGGCATGCCCAAGCTGCTGAAGTCGGTGGAGAAGGTGGACCCGTACACGGTCAAGATCGTGCTCAACCGGCCCGAGGCGCCGTTCCTGTCGGATCTGGCGATGGAATACGCCGGCGTGCAGAGCAGGGAGTACGCCGACGCCATGCTCAAGGCCGGCACGCCGGAGAAGATCGACCAGGAGCCCGTCGGCACCGGCCCCTTCTACCTCGTGCAGTACCAGAAGGACGCGCTCATCCGCTACAAGGCCTTCCCCGAGTACTACGGCGGCAAGGCCAAGATCGACGACCTGGTGTTCTCGATCACGCCCGACGCGTCGGTGCGCTGGGCCAAGCTGCAAAAGGGCGAGTGCCACGTGATGCCGTACCCGAACCCGGCCGACCTGGACGCGATGCGCAAGGACCCGAAGATCACCGTGCTCGAGCAGCCGGGCCTGAACATCGGCTACCTCGCCTATAACACGCAGAGAAAGCCCTTCGACGACGTGCGCGTGCGCAAGGCCGTGAACATGGCGATCGACAAGCAGGCCATCATCGACGCCGTCTACATGTCGACCGGCATCGCCGCCAAGAACCCGATCCCGCCGACGATGTGGTCGTACAACGACGCCGTCAAGGACGACCCGTACGACCCCGAGGCGGCCAGGAAGCTGCTCGCGCAGGCCGGCCACCCGAACGGCTTCGCCACCGACCTGTGGGCGATGCCGGTGCAGCGGCCCTACAACCCGAACGCGCGCCGCATCGCCGAGCTGATGCAGGCCGACCTGGCCAAGGTCGGCATCAAGGCCGAGATCAAGAGCTTCGAGTGGGGCGAGTACAGGAAGCGCATGCAGGCCGGCGAGCACCAGATGGGCATGCTCGGCTGGACCGGCGACAACGGCGACCCCGACAACTTCCTGCACACGCTGCTCGGCTGCGACTCGGCCAAGAGCGGCGGCAGCAACGTCGCCAAGTTCTGCTACAAGCCCTTCGACGACCTCGTGCTCAAGGCGGTGGTGGTGACCAGCATCGCCGAGCGCACCGACCTGTACAAGAAGGCGCAGGTGATCTTCAAGGAGCAGGCGCCCTGGTTCACCATCGCGCACGCGGTGCAGTTGAAGCCGGTGCGCAAGGAAGTGGTGGACTTCAAGCTGAGCCCCTTCGGGCGCCACACCTTCTACGGCGTCGACATCAAGGAGTAGCCGCCGCGCGCGCACGGTGGTGCGCAGGCGGCGCCATGGGCACCCGCGCCCTCAGCGGCGCCAGATCGCCGCAGCCATGCGTCCGGTGGCGCCGTCGCGTCGATAGGAAAAGTAGCGCGACGCGTCGGCGTACGTGCACTCGCCGCTGCGCCTGAGCGCGCGCACACCCGCC
Source organism: Pseudomonadota bacterium (assembly GCA_018241895.1). Classification (GTDB taxonomy): domain Bacteria; phylum Pseudomonadota; class Gammaproteobacteria; order Burkholderiales; family Burkholderiaceae_C; genus Rubrivivax. Next base: position 54,919 of record JAFECX010000213.1, on the reverse strand, counting down.
GTCTCGAGCCGCTCGCTTGCCAGGCCGGCAAGGTCGGCACGCCAGCGCGGGGCGCCGTCGGCGCGCGGTGCGTAGGCGAAGTGCGCGCTGTCGGCCGCCCGGGCATCGACACCGAACGCACGCAGCACCTCGGCCCCGACCTCGAAGTGCCGCGCGCCGATGCAAGGCCCCAGCCAGGCCGCGAAGTCGGCGGGCGAGCGGCGCGAGCCGCGACACATCGCGTCGAGCAGCGACTCGACGACGCCCGCGGCCAGCCCGCGCCAGCCGGCATGCGCGGCACCGACCACACCGCCGTCGAGCGACACCATCAGCACCGGCATGCAGTCGGCGCAGCTGACGACGCAGGCGACGCCGCGCTCGCTGCTCCAGGCGCCGTCGGCCGCGGCGTCGGGGTGCTCGGGCGTGTGCGCGTCCAGCCGCAGCACGTCGACGCCATGCACCTGGCGCAGCCACACGGGCCGGGCACCGTCGAGGCGGGCCACGAAGCGGCGCCGGTTCTCGGCCACCGCCTCGGGCGCGTCGCCGACCGATCGACCGAGGTTCAGGCTCGCCCAGGGCGCGGCGCTCACGCCGCCGGCACGTGTGCTCATGAACGCACCGACCTGCGCCGAGGGCCACTCGGGCCAGTCCGACGCGCCGGCTCGAACGGGTCCATCGGCCCCGTCGGACCCCTCCGGCCGGACCATGGGCACGCGCCGCGGCACCGTCATTCGGCGTCCGGGCAGGCCTCGGGGCGCGTGCGTTCGAATGCGTCGAGCTTCATGCAGGCGTCGAAGACGCGCATCACGTGCGGCACGTGATCGGTGCGGCAGTCGAAACGCCTGGCGTTGAAGATCTGTGGCACGAGCGCGCAGTCGGCCAGCGTCGGGCGCTCGCCGTGGCAGTAGGTCGCCGGAGCCAGCGCCAGCTGGCGCTCGACCGACTCGAGCCCGCTTTCGACCCAGTGCCGGTACCAGCGGTTCTTGTCCGCCTCGCTCACGTCGAGCTCGTGCACGAGGTAGCGCAGCACGCGCAGGTTGTTCAGCGGGTGGATCTCGCACGCCACGTCATAGGCCAGCGCGCGCACGCGCGCGCGCGCCGCGGCATCGGCCGGCAGCAGCGGCGGCTCGGGGTGCGTCTCGTCCAGGTACTCGATGATGGCCAGCGACTGCCACAGCACCTTGTCGCCGTCGCGCAGCAGCGGCACGAGGCGCGTCGGCGACAGCGCGGCGTAGCTCTCGCCGAACTGCTCGTTGTGCGCCAGGTGCACCGGCCGGTAGGTGCAGTCCAGTCCCTTGAGCGCGAGCGCGATGCGCACGCGGTACGACGCCGAGCTGCGCCAGTAGTTGTAGAGCTCCATCACGACCGCGCCCCGTGGTGCCGCCGCAGGCTCAGCGCACCGCGACGCGCAGCGTGCCCACGCCAGCGATGCTCGCCTGCATCACGTCGCCGCGCACCACGGTGCCCACACCGGCCGGCGTGCCGGTGTAGACGAGGTCGCCCGGCTGCAGCGTCCACGCGCGCGAGAGCTGCCCGATGATCTCGGCGACGTTCCAGATCAGATCGGACAGGTCGCCCTTCTGGCGCGGCTGGCTGTTGACCTCGAGCGTGATCGCGCCCCGGGCGAGCGCGCCGCTGCGCGCAATGGGGACGATCGGCGAGATCGGCGCCGACTGCTCGAAGGCCTTGCCGATCTCCCACGGGCGGCCCTGCTTCTTCATCTCGCTCTGGCGGTCGCGCCGCGTCATGTCCAGACCCACGGCGTAGCCCCAGACATGGCCCATCGCCTCGGCGGCGCCGATATCGTGCCCGCCCGTGCCGATGGCGACGACCAGCTCGACCTCGTGCTGCAGGTCCGCCGTCGCGCTCGGATAGTCGATGGTGCCGGTCTCGCCGAAGGGCACCGGCACCACTGCATCGGCGGGCTTGAGAAAGAAGAACGGCGGCTCGCGCTCGCTGTGTCCCATCTCGCGCGCATGCTCGGCGTAGTTGCGGCCGACGCAGTAGATGCGATGCACGGCAAACGTGCCGCCGCCGACCACCGGCACGACCGGTGTGACCGCAGGCGCAAGGACATGACTCATGCGTGGGCTCCGAAGGCAGCGGCCATCATGCCACGGCATGCCTGCCGGGGCCGCGCCGCTACACTGATCCGATGTTCGAGCATCGCCGCATCCAGCACTGCCGCCGCTGTGGCGCGCGCGTCGAGTACCGGGTGCCCGAAGGCGACAACCGCGAGCGCGCGGTGTGCACCGCCTGCGGCGAGATCCACTACGAGAACCCGATCAACGTCGTCGGCACGGTGCCGGTGTGGGGCGAGCTGGTACTGCTGTGCCGGCGCAACATCGAGCCGCGCTACGGCCTGTGGACGCTGCCGGCAGGGTTTCTCGAGCTCGGCGAGAGCACGGCCGACGGCGCACGCCGCGAGACCGTGGAGGAGGCCGGTGCGAACATCGAACTCGGCGCCCTGTTCACGGTACTCAACGTCGTGCGCGTCGGTCAGCTGCACCTCTTCTACCTGGCGCGGATGCTCGACACCGGACTCGCACCGGGGCCCGAGACGATCGAGGCGCGCCTGTTCCGCGAGGACGACCTGCCCTGGGACCGCATCGCCTTTCGCACCGTGCGCCAGACACTCGAGCACTACTTCGCCGACCGTCGCGCCGGGCGCTTCGACGTGCACGTGGGCGACGTCGGCTGACGCGCCGCCGCACACCGCGGCATCCATATGCCCATGCGCGCGCCGCGGGCTCTGTAGCGGCGTGTCGGCACGGCCGCCCCGCGCGGCGTTAGATCGGGATCCTCCGCGCCATCGCGCGCATCGTCCCGCAACCACCAGGAGGCTTGCCGTGACATCTCGCCGTCGATTCATCCAGATCGTCCCCGCGGCCGGCGCCGCGCTGTTCGAGGTGCCCACCGCCTTCGCCCAGTCCGACATGGTGAGCGAGAAGGACGCGCAGGCCGTGCTGCTGGGCTACGTTTCCGACGCCAGCCGCGCGGACAAGGCGAAGTACAAGAACTGGGCAGCCGGCGAGCATTGCGGCAACTGCGTTCTGTTCCAGGGCAAGGCCACCGACACCTCCGGCCCGTGCCCGCTGTACCCGGGCAAGCGGGTTGCGGCCACGGGCTGGTGCAGCGCCTACAGCAAGAAGCCCGGCTGAGGCACGCCTGCAGAGCGGCGCCGTGCACGGCTCGTGCCGCGCACGCCCATCCCGCAGCAGGACACATCCGCGCGGCGCGCCTGCCGCGCAGCGGGTTCGTTTCGCCGCGGCAGCACCGTGCGGCGCTGGCCGCGCGCACGTTGCGCGGCCGCGGCGCATGCGGTTCGGCATGCGGGGGCTTCGGCCCCTGCGCAGCCCCTGCGCTGCTGCTGCTTCAGCGCCGGCGCCAGACGCAGGCGTAGAAGCCGTCGGTGCGATGGCGGTGCGGCCACAGCCGCAGCTCGCCGCCGGGGGCGAGCTGGCCGGCATCGGCCACGCCCACCGCCTCGAGCAGCGGCGCCACCGGCAGGCGCTCGAATTCACGCCCCGCCTGCGCGTCGAAGCCCGCGCTCACGTCCTCGTTCTCGGCGCGCAGCAGGCTGCAGGTGGCGTAGACGAGGCGGCCGCCGGGCGCGAGCATCCGCGCCGCCGCCGCCAGGATCGCCTGCTGCTTGGCCTGCAGTTCGGCCAGCGAGCGCGGCGACTGGCGCCATTTCAGATCGGGATTGCGCCGCAGCGTGCCCAGCCCCGAGCACGGCGCGTCGACGAGCACGCGCTGGATCTTGCCGGCCAGACGCTTGACGCGCTCGTCGCGCTCGTGCGCGATCTGCACGGGGTACACGTTCGACAGGCCGCTGCGCGCCAGGCGCGGCCCGAGCGCCGCCAGCCGATGACCGGAGACGTCGAACGCGTACAGGCGCCCGGTGTTGCGCATGGCCGCGCCGAGCGCCAGCGTCTTGCCGCCGGCGCCGGCGCAGAAGTCGACCACCATCTCGCCGCGATGTGCATCGGTGAGCAGCGCCAGCAGCTGGCTGCCTTCGTCCTGCACCTCGATCGCGCCGCTCGCGAAGAGTTCGAGCCGCGTGAGCGCCGGCTTGCCCTCGACGCGCAGCCCCCACGGCGAATACGGCGTCGGCGCGGCGGCGATGCCGGCGACGGCCAGCGCCGCACGCACCTCGTCACGCCGCGCCTTCAAGGTGTTGACGCGCAGGTCCAGCGGGGCGCTGTGCTGCAGCGCGCGCACCAGCGGCCAGAACTCGTCGCCGAGTTCGGCCTTCAGCACAGCGGCCAGCCAGTCGGGCAGGTTGTGGCGCAGCTTCTCGGGCAGGCTCGCGCGATCGACGGCCTGCACCGCCGCCAGCCATTGCCGTTCGTTCGCGGCGAGCACCCGATCGTGCGCACCGCGTTCGCCCTGCCATGCCAGCAGCGCCAGCCGCCGCTCGAGCGCGCCGCTGCCGCTTTGCGCCAGGTGCTGCAGCACGAGGCGCTCGCGCAGCACGGCATAGGTCGTCTCGGCCAGCGCGTGGCGCTCGCGCGCACCGAGCGCGCGATGGCGACGGAAGAACGCCGACACCACGGCATCGGCGGGCTGCTCGAAGCGCAGCACGCTGCGCAGCAACTCGGTCGCGAGGTCGAGCAGGGCGTTCGGATGCATGAGGGGTCGGTGCCGCTAGCGGCGGACGATCGGGCGCAGCTTCGAAGGGCCGGGCGCGTTGCACAGCGTCGCGCCGGGTGACGTACGCACGCGCCGCACGCTCGCAGCGACGGGCTGCGCAGTCACACCGGCACCCGCTGCGTCACATCAGCACCTGCGACGCGCCGTCGCGCTGGCGCACCCGATCGCCGTCGAGCTCGAGCCGGTCCTCGACGAACCAGCGCACCGCCAGCGGGTAGATGATGTGCTCGGTGGCGAGCACGCGCGCAGCCAGCCGCTCCTCGTCGTCGCCTGGGCGCACCGGCACGACGCTTTGCAGGACGATCGGTCCGTGGTCGAGTTCCGGGGTCACGAAATGCACCGTCGCCCCCACCGCCTTGCAGCCGGCCGCCAGCGCCCGCCGATGCGTGTGCAGCCCCGGAAACGCCGGCAGCAGCGAGGGATGGATGTTGAGCAGCCGCCCCGCGTAGCGACGCACGAAAGCCGGCCCGAGGATGCGCATGAAGCCGGCCAGCACCACCAGGTCGGGTACGTGACGGTCGATGGCCGCGGCGAGCGCGGCGTCGAAGCCCTCGCGCTCGGCGTAAGCCTTGTGGTCGACCACCGCGGTCGCGATGCCCCGCTGCGCGGCGTAGGCCAGGCCCGCGGCGTGGGGCCGGTTGGCGAGCACCGCCACCACCGCGGCCGGCCAGCCGTCGTCGGCACAGCGCTCGACGATGGCCTGCATGTTCGAGCCGCGGCCGGAGATCAGGATCACGATGCGCTTCATGGCGGCCGGCAGTGTAGGCGCGCAGGCATCCGCCCCGCGCTGCCTCGTCTGTGCGCGCGGCCGCAGGCCCGGCGCCCGATCGTCCGCGTCGCCCGGCGGCGCCGCGCAGTGCTAGTCTTGGGCCCATCCTGGACGACGACCGAAGGAATCGCACATGACGACCACGGTGAACCACCGCCTCGACGGCGGCGAGCTGCTGGGGCGCACGCTGGCCGCGGCGGGCGTGGACCACGTCTTCGCGCTGCACGGCGGCCACCTCGAATCGTTCTGGCAGAGCTGCCTGCGTCACGGGCTGCGCCTGGTCGACTTCCGGCACGAGGCCTCGGCCGGGCACGCCGCCGACGCCTGGGCGCGCACGACGGGGCGCCTGGGCGTGTGCGCCGTCACCTCGGGGCCGGGCTTCACGAACGCCATCACCGCCATCACCAATGCGTACCTGGACGCGATCCCGGTGCTGTTCATCGTCAGCTCGCCGCCGCTGCGCGACGTCGAGACCAATCCGCTGCAAGGCGGCGTCGACCAGATCGCGATGGCGCTGCCGAGCGTGAAGTGGGCGCACCGCGTCACGCACGTCGAGCGCATCCCCGAGCTGCTGGCGCAGGCGGTGCGCACCTGCGTCAACGGGCGTCCGGGGCCGGTGCTGCTCGAAGTGCCGATCGACGTCGTGCACATGCCGGTGGCCGAAGCGCTGGTGCAGCCGGCGCGCGGGCTGGCTGTGCGCACGCGGCCGGCGCCGACGCCCGAGGACGTGCAGGCCATCATCGCGATGCTGCGCCAGGCCGCGCGCCCGGCGCTGTTCGTCGGCAACGGCGTGCGCTTCGCCGGCGCCGAGGAGGAGTTGCGGCGCTTCGCCGAGACCAGCGGCATCCCGGTCTTCTGCGGCGGCCACGGCTACGGCGCACTGCCGCATGCGCACCCGCTGTGGGGGCGCGACTTCGCGCTGCTGTCGCTGCTGGCGATGGGCGGCCAGCCGGGCGCCGATGCGGTGCTGGTGGTGGGCGCGCGGCTGGGCATGTTCAGTGGTGGCCGCCTGGGCACGCCGATCGGTGCGGACGTGCCGGTGGCCCAGATCGACCTCGACGCGAGCGAGTTCGGCCGCCTGCGCGAAGTGAAGATCCCGGTGCTGGCCGATGCACGCGAGGCGCTGCGCGCGCTCGCCGACGCCGCCGCCCAAGTGAAGTGGCCCGAGCGCTCGCAGTGGGCCGCCACCGCGACGGCGCTCAAGACCATGGTGAGCGCCGGCTTCGCCCCCGCCGAGCCGCAGGCGACGCCGGTGCATCCGCACCACGCGGTGGCGGCGATCGCCGACACGGCACCGGCGGGCACCGTCTTCGTCGTCGACGGTGGCGAGGCGTCGGCGTGGGCGCACATGGGGCTGCGCGTCGATGCCATGCACCAGCTGATCGGCGCCGGCTACCACGGCTGTCTGGGCGTCGGACCGGGCATGGCGATCGGCGCCGCGCTGGCGCATCCGGGCACGCCGGTCGTGCTCGTCACCGGCGACGGCGCGATCGGCTTTCACATCCAGGAGTTCGAGACGATGGCGCGCCTCGGGCTGCCCATCGTCACCGTGGTGCTCGACAACGCAATGTGGGGCATGTCGGCACACGGGCAGGACCTGATCTACGGCCGCGACAAGCGCGTGATCAGCACGCTGCCGGGCACGCCGTACGACGCGGTGGCGGCGGCCTTCGGCTGCCGCGGCGAGCGCGTCGAGCGCCTCGCCGAGCTGGCGCCGGCGCTGCGCCGCGCGCTGGATGCCGGCGCGCCGACCTGCATCGACGTGCGCATCGACCCCGAGCAGATGCACCCGAGCATGCCGGCGATGGTCGGCGCCGACCATCCCGCCGACAGCGAGATCATGATCCCCTACTACGACAACATCCGCCTGGGCTGAGCCGGTGAACAGATGAAGCAACTGCAGATCTTCGGCGCGAACGACCTGCGCCTCGTCGAGGTCGCCGTGCCGCAGTGCGGTGCCGACGACGTGATCGTCGACGTGGCCGCCTGCGGCGTGTGCGGCAGCGACCTGGGCTACGTCGCGAGCGGCGGCCTGGGCGCCGCGCAGCCGATGCCGCTGGGCCACGAGTTCGCCGGCCGCATCAGCACCGTCGGCAGCGCGGTCGGGCAGTGGCAGGTGGGCCAGGCGGTGGTCGTCAATCCGCTGTCGACCGCCAACCTGATCGGCAACGGCGGCAGCGACGGCGCCTTCGCGCGCCAGGTGCGCGTGCGCAGCGCGCAGGAGCCGGGCACGCTGTTCGCCCTGCCGCCGGGCCTGGGCCTCGAGCGCGCCGCGCTGGCCGAGCCGCTGGCGGTGGCCTTTCACGCCGTCGCGCAGGGTGCGGCGCACGCCACCACGCGCGCCGTCGTGCTCGGCGCCGGTCCGATCGGCCTGGGCTGCGTGATCGGTCTTGAGCGCGTGGGCGCGAGCGACATCGTGGTGCTCGATCGCTCGGCGCGGCGGCGTGCGCTCGCGCTCGAGCTCGGCGCCGATGCCGTCTTCGGCGACTGCGACGAGGCGTTCTGGCAGGCGCTGGCCGAGCGTCACGGCGGCAGCGATTTCTACGGCCGGACGCTGCCGCGCACCGAGCTCTTCATCGACTGCGCCGGCGCCGGCGCGCTCGTCGAGGCCGTCGTGCAGCGCGCCGCGCCGCGCACGCGCGTCGTGGTGGTGGCCGTGCATCACCATGCGACCGCGCTCGACCTGACGCTGGTGATGGCCAAGGAGCTCGAGCTGCGCGGGGCGTTCTCCTACGGCGAGAGCTTTCCCGATGCGATCGCGCATCTGGCCGCGCACGGCGAGCGGCTCGCGCCGTACGTCAGCCACCGCCTGCCGCTGTCGCGCTTCGAGGCGGCGTTCGCGCTCGCCGCCGACGCCGAGCAAGCGGCCAAGGTGCTGGTCGTGCCGGACTGAAGGCACGCTGCGTGTTCGGCGCATGCCGCGTGCGCAGGCAAGCGCGCGCAATCCGCTGGCGGCAACGCGCGCCGCATGCGCCATGATGCGCGGCGCCGCTTCGGCTCGACTGACCCTGGATGAACGAACGAACGAGGCTACGGAACGAGGCCACCGATGGACGTGATGCACGAATTGCGGGCGCAAGCCGAGATCTCCCGACTGCTGTACCTGTACGCGTACCACATCGACAGCGGAGACTTCGACGCACAGGCCGAGCTGTTCAGGCATGCCACCGTCTCGGCCAGTGTTGGGCACGAGATGTTCGGCGCCGACGCCTTCCGCGCCATGGAGCGCGCGTTCGTGCGCACCTACGACGACGGCACGCCGCGCACCAAGCACGTCATCACGAACGTCGTCGTCGATGTCGCGCCGGACGGCGCGAGCGCCGGCAGCCGCTGCTATTTCCACGTCCTGCAGGCGGCACCGGGCTTCGCGCTGCAACCGATCTGCGCCGGGCGCTACGAGGACCGCTTCGAGTGCGTCGATGGCGCCTGGCGCTTCTCGCGGCGCGAGATGCGCATCGACCTGGCGGGTGACTTCTCTGCGCATCTGCTGAAGACGTTGCCGAAGTAGCGCCGGCACGGGGCACAGCGATGGAGATCTTCGCCGTCACCCCCGAGGGCCTGGGGCTTCAAGCCATCGGCGGCTTTGCGCAGCGCGTCGAGGCGATGGGCTACGACGGCCTGTTCGTGCCCGATGCCGTGCACGACGGCTTGCTGATGGCCCTGCAGGCGCTGGCGCACACCCGGCGCATCAAGGTCGGCATCTCGGTGCTGGTGGCGCCGCCGCGCAGCCCGATGAACGTGGCGCTGGCCGCCTGGGACCTGCAGAAGTTCTCGGGCGGGCGCTTCGAACTCGGCCTGGGCACGCAGATCCGGCAGAACGTCGAGGGCCGCTACAGCGCGCGCTGGCTGCCGCCGGCGGCCGCCATGCGCGAGTACGTGGGTGCGCTGCGCGCCATCTTCCGCAGCTTTCGCAGCGGCGCGCGGCTCGAGTACGTCGGCGAGCACTATCGCTTCACGCGGCTGCAGCCCTTCTTCAACCCGGGGCCGATCGACGCGCCCGATGTGCCGATCATGCTCGGCGCGGTGGGACCGAAGATGCTTGCGCTCGCCGGCGAGGTGGCCGACGGCCTGCATGCCCATCCGACCAACACCTCGGGCCGTTACCTGCGCGAAGTCGTCCTGCCGCGGCTCGGTGCCGGCGCTGCGAAGCGCGACGCATCTGTGCCGGCGCCGCTGGTCTGCGCCTGCACGCTCGTGGCCACCGGCCCCGACGCCGCCACCGTGGCGCGCGAGCGCGAACGCCTGGCCGGCATGCTGGGCTTCCTCTTCTCCACGCCCGCCTACTGGCCGAGCCTGCAGATGTTCGGCTGGCCCGCCCTGGGCGAACAGCTGCTGCAGCTGACGCGGCAAGGCCAGTGGCAGCAGATGCGCAACCTGCTCACCGACCCCGTGCTCGACGAGTTCCTAGTCTGCGCCACCTACGACGAACTGCCCGACGCCCTGGCGAGCCGCTACGCCGGTCTGGCCGGACGCATCACGCTGAGCGCGCCCGAACACAGCGCCGACGACGCCGCCCACGCGCGGGCAATCCACGCCATCCGGCGCCGCGTCGCGGCCGCGGCACAGGGCGGCGCGCACGCGCCGTCTGCAGCAAGCGGCTCGGCGTGTGCGTCACGATGAACACCGCGGCCCGTCGCCCTGCCCGCCAGGCGCGACGCCCAGGCACGACGCTCACGCGGTCGCCGGGGTGAACCAGACCGTCACGGTCAGGCCGCAGCGCCGCCCGGGGTCGGAATACTCCAGCTGCACCCCAGCGCCCAGGCGCTGCGCGAGCGAGCGCACGATGGCCAGCCCGAGGCCCGATCCGGGCGCGTCGCTGCCGGGCACGCGGTAGAAGGGCTCGAAGACGCGCTCGTGCTCTGCGGGTGCGATGCCGGGGCCGGTGTCGCGCACGCGCAGTCCGCAGCGGCCCGGCTCGATCGCCACCGACAGGTCGACCCGCCCTCCCTCGGGCGTGTAGCGGATCGCGTTGTCGACCAGGTTGCGGGTCAGCGTGAAGAGCTGATCGCTCGATGCGTCGACCTCGGCGTCACGCTCGCCCTCGACCCCGATGTCGATGCGCCGGACTTCGGCCAGGGGGATCAACTCCTCCAGCACGCGGCGAAACGCGGCCTGAATGGAGGTCGACGACGAACCGCCGGCGGGCATCGGCGGCGGCCCTTGCGCCTGAGCGCGCGCCAGCGCGAGCAACTGTTCGATCAGACCTCGGCTGCGCTCTATCCCCTGGTACAGGACATTCACGCGTTCGCGCGCGTCGTCGGACAGCTCGGACTCGGCCAGCCGCTCGGCCTGCAGCAGCAGCGCGGTGAGTGGCGAACGCAACTCGTGCGCGGCATCGGCGACGAAGCGGCGTTGCCCCGCAATGGCCTCGCCGACGCGCACCAGCAGACGGTTGATCGCACGCACGAAGGGCTGCACCTCGGCAGGCACATCGACCTCGGCGATGGCGCGCAGATCGCTCTCGCTGCGTCCGTCCACCTCCTCGGCCAGACGCGTGATGGGCCGGAAGATCTGCCGCACCAGGCGCGAGAGCACCAGCAGCAGCACCGGCACCAGCAGCACGAAGGGCAGGACCGTGCGCATGGCGCCATAGCGCGCCAGCTCACGGCGCAGGCGCGAGTCCTGGGCGACCGCGAACCGCTCGCCTGCTGCGGTGGTGCGCACCAGCACCCGGAACTCCTCACCGTGCAGCTTCAACGTGCGCAGGCCGTCGGGCAGCGTCGACGCAAGCGGCAGGCGGCTCGGCGGCAGGGCGGACCCCGCATCCGGCAAAGGGCCCCCCAGTTGCTGGACGATGACGCGGCTGTCGTCCTCCTCGCCTTGCACGTGAATGTCCAGCGGCCCGGCCGGTGCACGTGCGCGCTGCGCTTCGACCAATTGCGCGACGCGGCGCAGCACGTCGTCCTGCAGCTCGCGCGCCTCGTCGTAGGCGGCAAGAAAGGCCAGCGCGCCGGCGCCCAGCGCCATGACGGCGACGGCCAGCGCCACGACCGTCGACAGACGCCGCTGGACCGAGCCCGCTACGCGCCCTTGGCGACCATCCATCCGACCCCCCGGACGTTGCGGATGACGTCGGCACCCAGTTTGCGCCGCAGGGCGTGGATCAGGTACTCCACCGCGTTGCTCTCCACTTCTTCGCCCCAGCCGTAGATGCGGTCTTCGAGGTCGCTGCGCGAGAGGATGATGCCGGGTCGCACCAGCAGCGCCTGCAGCAGCGCAAATTCGCGCTGCGTCAGCCGTACCGGCGCGCCCGCGCTCACGCAGGCTTCGTGCGTCGCCGGGTCGAGCGAGACCCTGCCGTTGCCCAGCAAGGCACCTGCCTGCCCGCCCTTGCGGCGCAACACGGCGCGCGTGCGCGCCAGAAGCTCGCGCGTGTGAAACGGCTTGAGCACGTAGTCATCGGCGCCGCCGTCCAGTCCGCGCAGCCGGTGCTCGAGGTCGTCACGCGCGGTGATGACGATCAGGGGCACGGGGTTGTTGCGAGCGCGGATGCCGGCCAGCACCTCCATGCCGTCCCTGCCGGGCAGGCCCAGGTCGAGCAGCACCAGGTCGTAGTGCTGATCGGTGGCGGCGCCCAGCGCCACCCGGCCGTCGCGCACCCAGTCCACGGCGTACGCGGCATCCTTGAGCGCGTCGAGCACCGCGGCGCCGATCATCGGGTCGTCTTCGACGAGGAGCACGCGCACGTCAGGGCTCCCGTGCCTGCGCTGGCGGCGGCGCGAGCGCTCTGCGGTGGCGGTGCAGCAGATCGAACAGCACCGGCATGACGAGCAGCACCAGCGGCAACTGCACCGCCAGACCGGCGATGATGGCCACGGCCAGCGGCTGCTGCATCTGCGCTCCGGTGCCCACGGCAAAGGCCAGCGGCAGCAGGGTGAGGATGGCGGCGATGGTGGTCATCGCGATCGGGCGCATGCGATTCACGCCGGCCTCGATCAGCGCGGTGCGCCAGTCGGTGCCGGCGGCCAGCTCCTGCTGTTCGGAGAAGTAGAAGATCGCCACCTCGGTGACGATGCCGATGATCATCGTCATGCCCATCATGGCCGTGATGTTGAGCTCGATGCCGGTGAGCCACAGACCGACGAAGACCGCCGTCACCGCCAGCAGCGACGTCGCCAGGATCGCCAGCGCGAGTCGAAAGCTCTCGTACAGGAACAGCAGCAGGAAGTACACCAGCGCAGCCGCTGCAGCAAAGACGGCAACCAGCCCGCGGAAGGCGATCTGCTGCTGCCGGTAGACGCCGCCGAGCTCGTAATAGACGCCCGGCGGCAGCACGCCGGGCGCATCCAGCGCCGCCTTCACGTCGGCGATGGTCGAACCCAGATCGCGCCCTTCGATGCGGCCGGTGACGGCCAGCATCTGGCGCAGGTTTTCGCGGTTGATCTCGGGCTCGCCGGTCACGGTCTCGAAACTGGCCACACGGCGCAGCGCAAAGCTGTGCCCGTCCGGTGCGCGGATGCGCAGCGCGCCCAGTTCATCGGCGGTGGCGCGCGTGGCCTGCGGCACCCATACGCGCACCCCGATCACCTTGACCGCGCTGGCCACCTGCGTCGCGACGTTGCCCGAGAGATAGTCGTTCACCGTCTTGGTGACGGCATCCGGATCGACGCCTTCGAGCGCGGCGCGCACGCGGTCGACATGAATCTGCAGCGCATCGCCCGCCGGGTTGATGCCGTCCTTCACGTCCACCACGCCGCTGACCCGGCCCACCCGTTCGGCCACCTGGCGCCCGAGCGCGGGCAGCGCGGTCGGGTCGCTGGCGTAGAGCTTGACTTCGATCGGCTGCGGCACCGAGGTGAGGTCGCCGATCAGGTCCTCCATGAGCTGCGCCATCTCGATCTTCAGCCCCGGCACCGAACTCTCCACCCGGGCGCGGAGGTCGGCCATGATTTCGTCCACCGGCCGGCGCGGGCCCGATTTCAGCGTGACGAAGAAGTCGCCCTGGTTGGCCTCGGTCAGACCGCCGCCCATCTGCGTGCCGGTGCGCCGCGAGTAGGCGGCCACGTCGGGCGTGGCGCGGACGAGCTCTTCCACCTGGCGCAGCAGGCGGTCGGTTTCGGTCAGGGAAGTCCCCGGCGCGCTGTGGTAGTCGAGCACGAAACCGCCCTCGTCCATCGCCGGCATGAAACCCGAGCCGACGCCGCGAAACGCCACCGCCCCGAGCAGGATCAGCAGCAGCGCGCACGCCGGCGCGATCCACGCGTGGTCGAGCAGGCGGCCGAGCAAGGCGCGGTAGCGCGCGTGCACCCAGTCCTGCAACCGACCGCCTTCCTTCTGTCCGGCGTCGCGGTGATCGAGGAACTTGCCGGCGAGGATGGGCACGGCCAGCCAGCTGACGACGAAGGACACCGCCAGCGCCGACGCCATCGTGATCGACAGCGCCTTGAAGAAGGCGCCCGTGACGCCGGTGAGGAAGGCCAGCGGCACGAAGATGATGATGGTCGAGGCGCTGGAGCCGACGAGTGGCCGGAAGAACTCGCGCGCCGCACCCATCACCCGCGCCTGCGGCGTGCCGCCCGCGCCGCGCAACCGGCGCACGATGTGCTCGACCATCACCACCGCATCGTCGACGATCAGGCCCACGGCGGCGGCCATGCCGCCCAGCGTCATGATGTTGAAGCTCATGCCCAGCACCTGCAGCAGCACCACCGTGGAGGCGAGCACCGCGGGCACGACGAGGATGGCGATCAGCATGATCTTGACGTTGCGCAGGAACACCAGCAGCACCAGCGCCGCCAGGCCGACGCCGATCAGGATGGCGTCGCGCACGCTGGCGGCCGCTTCCGTGACCAGCGCGCTCTGGTCGTACCAGTTGGCGACGTTCACCCCCGCGGGTAGCTGCGCGGCGTAGCCGGCCAGCCGCGCCTTCACGTCACTGGCGATCTGCACGCTGTTGCCGCCGGGCTGCTGATAGATGTCGAGCAGCACCGCGTCGTGGCCATCGGCGCTGACGCGCACCCACCGTGGCTCGGTGGCGGTCTCGACGCTTCCCACGTCCTCCAGCCGCACCACGCCGCCCGGGCTGCTGGCCAGCACGGTCTGGCGCATCTGATCCAGCGTTGCCAGCCGCGTGTCCGACACCACCAGGTAGAGCTTGTAGCGGTCTTCCAGCCGCCCCACGGCCCGCAGCACGTTCTCGGCCGCCAAGGCCTTGGCGACATCGTCCAGCGTGAGGCCGAAGGCGTGCAGCCGGTCCGGATCGACGCTGACGCGCAATTCCTCCACCGCGCCCCCCTTGACCTGCACGCGCGCCACACCGCCGACGCTGGACAGCAGCGGGCGCAACTGGTACTCGGCCACGTCGCGCAACTGCGTGGGCGTCAACGTGGCCGAGGTCAGGCTGTAGGCGATGATGGGCAGCTTGGTCGGGTCCATGCGCCGCACGTCGGCGCGCGTGCCGGGGGGCAGCTGCGGCAGGATCTGCGCGATCGCCGCATTGATCTGCAGCGCCGCGTTCGTCATGTCGGTGCCCCAGCCGAAGTCGAGCGACACGTCGGCCGCGCCGCGACTGGTGGTCGAGCGCACGTTCTCGACGCCGGGCACGCTGCGCACCGCCTCCTCCACTGCACGCGTGACCTGCATCTCCATCTGCCGCGCCGGCTGGTCACCGGCTTCGAGCGACACGACGACGCGCGGAAACGCCACCTGCGGAAACAGCGACACCGGCAGCTGCAGCGCGGCGAACACGCCGCCCAGCGCCAGCATGACAAACAGGAACAGGATCGAGCGCCGGTGGTCCTGCGCCCACTGGCTGAAGTTCATTGCGCGTTCTCCCGCACCCGCATGCCGTCGTGCAGCGCGTAGTTGCCCAGCACCACCACGGGCTGCGCGGCATCGAGCGCGCTGCTCTCCACCGCCACCACGAGGCCGGCCTGCAGCACCTGGCGCACGGCGACGCGGCGCGCCTTGCCGTCGGCCACCTGATAGAGATACGCGCCGCCGGCGTCGCCGAGCACGGCGTCGCGCGGCACCACCCAGGCGTTGAGCTTGCCCAGTTCGATGGCGGCGCGCACATGCATGCCGGGAATCAGGAAGCCGGCGCCGGCGGTGCGTGGCACGTCCACCACCACGCTCACCAGCCGGCTCTTGGGGTCGACGATGTCCTGCACCATGGCCACCGTGCCGCGGGCGCTCTGTTGCGAGCCCTGCAGCGTGGCGATCGTCACCGCCATGCCCACGCGCACCAGCGCACGCTCGTCGGGCTCGATCCCCAGCAGCACGCGCAGCGCTTCGGCGCGGCCCAGCTGCAGGATCTGCGCACCCGGCTGCACGCGGTCGCCCTGGGCCACGGCGATGGCCGTGATCACGCCGTCGAACGGCGCGCGCACCGTCGCCTGGGCGGCCTCCCCGCCGAGCTTGCGCTGCGCGGCGAGCGTCGCTTCGGCATCGCGCAAGGCGCGGCGCGCGGCGTCCACCTGCGCCGCGGTGGCCAGCTGCAGCGCGTACAGCTCCTCGTTGCGCCGGAGCTCGGCGCGCGCGAAATCGACGGCGCTGCCCGCTTGCGCGTAGGCGAGTTGCGCGGCCGGATCGGCACCGAGCACCACCAGCGGCGCGCCGCGCCTGACGGGCTGCCCCAGCGTGACCAGCAGCTTCGCCACCTGCCCCGCGGTGGGGAAATTCACGCCCTCCACGGTGCCGGTGGCCACCTCGCCCAGCGCGTCGAGGCGGCGCGGCAGCTCCTGACGGTGCAGCGGCTCGGTCCTGACGAGCGCGCTCACCTGCGGCACGCCCGCACCGGCCACCTGGCCACGAACGGGTGCGACGAGAGCGAGCCCGCCGGCCGCGACCAGGGCACATGCCGTTGCGGCCGCACACAGCGCGCGCGTCTTGCTCCGAATCATTGGACGGCCCCTCCGGTCGTTGTCGTTGTGTGCGCCAGCGCGCCGCCGATCAAGGTCTGCAGGGCCACGCGCTGCAGCAAGACGGCCTGCTCGAGGTTTGTCCTCTCGATCTGCTTGGCCAGCACCGAGCCCTGCAAGCCGGCGTAGGCCAGGGCGTCGATCTGGCGCATGCGAAATGCCTGCTGCCACTGCGCGGCGGCGCGCGTGAGCGAGGCCAGGCCCTGCTCGGCTTCCTGCAACTGGCGCAGGTTGATGCGCTGCTCGGCGAGCAGCCGGTACACGTCGCCGTGCGCTGCGTTCAGGCGCCCCTGGTACTCCGCATGCAGCTTGTCGCGCGTGGCCTCTTCGATGGCGACGTTGCCGCGGTTGCCGTTGAAGATCGGCAGGCTGAGCGAGACTCCGAAGCCGCTGGTGTCGACGTGGCTGGTGTCGCGCGCGCGCGTGAAGCCGACGGTGAAGGTCGGAAACTGGCCCAGGATGGCCGCGCGCAGGCGCCCGTCCTCGGCCTCGTAGCCGTGGCGCAGCGCAATCAGGTCGGGCCGCCGCTCGGGCAGCTGCGGCAAAGCGGCAAGCACGGCGGCCTCGTCGAGCGCGGGCAGGGCCACGCCGTCGGCCAGCGGCAGCTGCACCTGCGGCGCGAGCCCCAGCAGCGCGTTCAGATCGTGCCGATCGGCGTTGAGCTGCCGCTCCAGGTCATGGATCTGGCGCTGCGCGTCCTGCAGCGCGGCGAGCTGGGGCGCGACGGCGTCGAGCGTGAGCAGGCCTCGGTCGAGCGCGGCTTGCGTGCGCTCGTAGCGCTCGGCGGACAAGTCGCGGCTGTCCTGCAGCACCCGCATCAGACGGCGGCTCTGCACCTGTCTGACGAACAACGAGCGAGCCCGGGCCACGACCAGCCATTCCTGCCACAGCAGGTTGAGGTCGGTCTTGCGCGCATCCGCCGCCGCGGCCCTGGCGTCCAACGGGTGGCGCAGCAGCGCGTTCAGGTCGAACCCCAGATTGAGGTTGAAGGCACTGCTCGCGCCCGGCCCGCCGTTGCTTGGAAAGTCGCGCGTGAGCGACAGCGTGGGATCGGGCAGCAGCCCGGCCGCAAACGCCTGCGCCTGGGCGATACGGACGTCTGCGCGTGCCAGCTTCAGCTCGGAATTGTTGAGCACGGCCAGGATGGCCACGTCGTCCATGTCGAGACGGCCGCCGCGGGCGAACTCGTGCGCCGCCAGTTCCGGCAGCGGCAGCCGGTCGCGATCGACGCTGAGGTCGGCGACGCCGCGTGCGAGGTTCTCGCCTGCGGGCAGCGGCTTGGCCTGGTAGCCGGCGCAGCCGCACAGGGTCACGGCCAGGAGCAGGGCGACCGGGTTCTTCCTCGAATATCCAAGTGTCAACGCCACACCCTCCACGATTCAAGGGCCGGCAGGTCCACGCAACTGCCGATGCCTGCGCCAGCGCGCGAGCCGCCACGCGCCGACGCCCAGCACCAGCACGATCGCCAGTTCCCAGAGCTCGTCGGCGTCCACGGCCTGCAGGACATGCGCGAACGCATGCCCGGTACCGTAGCCCAGGCCGGCGACGAGTGGCGCCCAGATTGCGGCGCCCAGCAAGTTGAGCACGAAGAAGCGCTGCCACGCGACGCGGCTCATGCCGATGGCGATCGGCCCGGCCATGCGCAGGCCATAGAGGAAGCGGATGGCGAGGATGAGAGGGGCGTGCCAGCGCACGAGCAGCGCATCCACGCGCGCCGCGGCGCGAGCAAGGCGTGCAAAGCGCGTCAGCAGCAGCGCGCCCCAGCGCTGGCCGATCCAGTAGTACATCTGGTCGCCGGCGAAGCTCGCCAGCGTGGCCACGGCGATCACCGCCGACAGCGAGAGGTGTCCGCGCGCCGCCGCCGCGCCGGCCAGCAGCAACACCGATTCGCCCTCCAGGAAGGTGCCGACGGCCACGGCCCACAGGCCCCAGTCGTGCACCAGCGTGGCAACGTCCATTCCTGCACCTCGCATCCGCTCGCGCCGGCGGCGCACGGTCACCGACGCACGGCGGTGGCGGCGTCGTCGTCGCGCAGATACTGCTCGACGCCGACCAGGGCCACGATGACGCACAGGAAGATCGCGCTCGTGCGCATCGCTCCCATGCCCAGGCCGCCCTGCGCGGGGGCCTGCGTCAGCAGGTCGCCCATGGCGGCGCCGAAGGGGCGCGTCAGGATGTAGGCGATCCAGAACGTGAAGACCGCGTTGCCGCCCAGCCTCCATGCCGCGTAGGTGACGGCGATCAAGGCGCCGAAGGCCAGCGCCCCGCGTGCAAAGCCCAGCCGCAGCGCCTCGGTCGCCAGATCGCCTGCGGCGGTGCCCAGGGCGAATGTGCACAGGATGGCAGCCCAGTAGAAGAGCTCGCGCCGGCGCGTGACGATGTCGTGGATCGACAGCGTCCGCTCCACCCGGTGCCAGACATGGAAGATGCCGGCCAGCAGCAACGCGAAGATCGGCGTGCTGACGTACAGGCTCAAGCCCAGCCCGTCGGTGAACCAGTCCGTGATCTGAGTGCCGACGATGCTGACCAGCACCACGCTCGACCAGTAGATCCACGGCGTGTAGCGCGGCGTCTGCAGCTGCCGGGCCAGCGCCAGCAGCAGCAGCGTGAACATCAGGCCGCGCGTGGCGGCCTGCCCCCACCCGGCACCGAAGGCGAGGTAATCGGCAGCGGTTTCCCCCACCGTGGTGCACATGATCTTGATGATCCAGAACGCGAGGGTGGCCTGAGGCACCCTGACCCAGCCATCGGCGGCGGCTTGTGCCCGCCCGGCTCTGACGGAAAAAGCATGCACGTGCATCTCCATGAAGGAACCGCTCCCGGCCCATGCCCTGCAGGCAACGAGCGCGCGGCGTGGACGGTCTCAGTCGGCCTTGTCTTCTTGCGACGACAGGACGGTGCCGCTGTCGGCATCGACCTTGACATCGAACACCTGGGTTGCGCCGACCACCTCCACCTCGTAGTGCGAACCCTGCTTCGAGTGCTCGAACTCGGCCTTCGAGGCCTTGCCGCCGGCATGCTGTTCGGCGGCCGCGATGGCCTGGGTGAGGCTGATCTTGGCCTGCGCGGCGGCCAGCGCGTCGTTGCGCGCCACGCTCGAGGCGGCCAGTGCGACGGCACCGGTGGTGGCCAGCGCAACGGTCACGACGGAAAGCTTGCTGTAGCGATGCATGATGGGGCTCCGGTGAAACGCGGTCATTCGCGTGCCCTGGAGCCTGCGTGTGCAGACTTAGCTCTCCCTGAGCAATTCCCCGGCCGGGCGGTGGCCCGCCCACGCCCGTAGCGGACCAAGCAAAGCGGCACCGCCCGTGCGATCGTCCCGCCGTCCTGTCATCCGGCTCCCGTGCGCGCGCGTTCACTGCGGGGTCGTGGCCGCAAGCGGCGCAGGCGCGCCTGCGGCCCGACAGCCGAAGACCGCGACGCAACGGGCAAGGCGCGAAATCCAACAACGACAGGCTGCCGCAGCCGGGCCAGGTGTCCGGCTCGGGCCCCGGAGGCGATCTGAAAACCCTGTACCCCTCTGGCGGGGCCCTCTTCGCCGTCGCGCCCCTGCGCCTGGCCGACCTGGCCATCGACCCGAACGACCCGCGCCACATGGGCCGCCTGAGCGCGGCCTTCATCGTGCTGCACCTGCTGGTCTGGACGCTGCTGCCGGGTCTGAGCCACCGCGCACCGCCCTGGGACAACATCGAGCAGCTGGTGTGGTCGCAGTCGCTGCAGTGGGGCTACTACAAGCACCCGCCCGCGCCCACGTGGTGGACGTTCTTCTGGGTCCAGCTGCTGGGGCCCAAGGTCTGGGTGACGTTCTTCGCCGCCCAGCTCAGCGTGGCGGGCATGCTCTGGTGCCTGTGGCGCATGGCCCTCGTCGTGACCACGCCGCTGCGCGCCTTCGTCGCGCTGGTGCTGACGGCGCTGGTGGCCTACCACGGCCTGCGCGGCATCATGGCCAACCACAACACCTTGCAGCTGCTGCCGGTGGCGCTGCTGCTGTGGTCGGTGCTCTGGGCGGTGCGCCACCAGGACCGATGGCGCTGGCTGCGCTGGGCCGCGGTCGGCGCCGCGGCGGCGCTGGCACTGCTGTCGAAGTACAGCGCATTGATCTGGCTGGCGGTGATCGGCGCGTGGCTGCTGCAGGACGCGCGCATGCGCGCCGGGCGCGCCTGGCTGCCGGTGGGTCTCGCGGCCTTGGTGGCGCTGGCCGGCGTGGCGCCGCACATCGCATGGCTCGCCCGCTCCGACTTCGCGCCCCTGCACTACGCCGAGCACTCGGTGGAACACGGCATCGGCGGCCACGCCAGCCGCTGGGTGGATCTGGGCTTTTTCGTCACCGCGCAACTGGCGCGCGTCGCGCCGGCCGTGATCGCGCTCGCGCTGCTGCGCCGGGGGCTGCGGCGCGCGCCGCCGGCCGCGCCGCCGGTGCACGGAGCGGAGCGGCGCTTTGCACTCTTCATGGGC
Source organism: Pseudomonadota bacterium (assembly GCA_018241895.1). Taxonomy (GTDB): domain Bacteria; phylum Pseudomonadota; class Gammaproteobacteria; order Burkholderiales; family Burkholderiaceae_C; genus Rubrivivax. The sequence goes on along the minus strand of JAFECX010000213.1, from coordinate 34,201 downwards.
CTGGGGCCACTGCTGCTCACGGCGGGCCTGGGCGTGGCCGGGGTGCACCTGGCGGCGTCCTGGGCCACCACGTTCTACGTGTTCTTCGGCGTCCTGCTGCTGCGCTGGGTCCCCGAGGCGGACTCCGTGCGCCTGCTGAGGGCCACGCTGATCCTCGGTGTGGCGGCCGAACTGCTGCTGGCCGGCGGGCTGGCGCTCGGGCGCGGGGTGCTGGTGGATGCGCTGGGGCGCACTGCGCGCTCCAACTTTCCGGCACCCGCACTGGCGCAGCAGATCGAACGCGATTGGAACCGCTACGGCCACACGCCGCTGCGCGTCGTGGCGGGCGAGACCTGGCTGGCCGGCAACCTGTCGATCCACCTGCCTTCGCGGCCGCGTGTGTTCATCGACGCCGAGCCCAGCCACGCGCCGTGGATCAGGCCCGACGAGCTCGCACGCTGCGACCTGCTGGTGGTGCTCGACCACAGCGCCGACGCCCCCGTGCCCGACGCGGCACTGGCGCGCTTGATGGCCCGCGCGCAGCAGCGCGGCGAGTTCAGCGTGCCCTGGACGTCCAGGCCAAACGGGCCGCTGCTGACCGTGGATTGGGGCATCGTGGCGGCGACTGCGCCGGACTGCCCGGCGGCGCGCTGAGCGGCATCCACGCACCCGCACGCGCGCACGCCGGAACGCGCGCACGCAGCGCGCGCACACGCTGGAACGCGCGCACGCAGCGCGCGCACACGCTGGAACGCGCGCACGCAGCGCGCACACACGCTGGAACGCGCGCACGCAGCGCGCGCACACGCTGGAACGCGCGCACGCAGCGCGCGCACACGCTGGAGCACGCGCACGCAGCGCGCGCACGCTGGAACGCTCGTGGTGACGCGCTCAGCCGCAGCCCAGAACCTGCGCGCGCGGCTCGCTCGCGTCCGCGTTCTCGCCCGCCTCGGTGCACGGGGCCTGCGTCGCGCGCACCACGTGACCGATCACGACCACCGCCGGTGCGCCCAGGCCCAGGCGCTGCACGTCGTCGGCGAGCGCGCCCAGGTCGGTGACGTGCGCCTGCTGCTCGGGCGTGCAGCCGTTCTCGATCACGGCCGCCGGCGTGTCGCCGCGCAGGCCGCCCGTCAGCAGCGCCGCGGCGATCTCGGCGCAGCGCGCCATCCCCATGTAGACGACCAGCGTGATGCCGCCGCGGGCAGCCAGCGCCAGTTGCCGCCAGTCGGGGCCGGGCGCACCCGGCTGCGTGTGGCCGGTGACGAACATCACGCCCTGGGCCCAGCGCCGGTCGGTGACCGGGATGCCCAGTTGCGCCGGCGCCGCGATGCCCGCCGTGACGCCGGGCACCACGGTGCAGGCAATGCCGGCAGCGCGCAGCGCCGAGACCTCCTCGCCGCCGCGGCCGAACACGAAGGGGTCGCCGCCCTTGAGGCGCACCACGCGCTCGCCGCGCGCGGCCTCGGCGATCAGCATCGCGTTGATGAAACCCTGCTGCGTGCTGACGGTGCCGCCGCGCTTGCCGCAGCGCACGATGCGCGCACCCTTGCGCACGTAGCGCAGCACGCCGTCGGCGACCAGGTCATCGGCCAGCACCACGCTGGCCTGGCGCAGCGCGCGGATGGCGCGCCGCGTCAGCAGCTCGGGGTCGCCGGGCCCGGCGCCGACCAGGGTGACATGGCCCGCCTTCATGCGAACGCCGGCGTGTCCACCCCCAGCACCTTGTGCAGCTTGGGGCTGGTGGTCGTGTACTGCAGGTGGATGCGGCCCTTGTCCGGGAAGACGATGGCGGCCGCGGCAAAGGCCGCCAGCGCGCACTCGTGAAAGCCGGACAGGATCAGCTTCTTCTTGCCCGGGTAGGTGTTGATGTCGCCGACGGCGAAGATGCCGGGCACGGTGGTCGAGAACTTCTCGGTGTCCACCACCAACTGCTTGCGCTCGATCTGCAGGTTCCACTCGGCGATCGGGCCCAGCCGCGGGCTCAGGCCGAAGAACACGAGCAGCGCGTCGAGCGGCACGATGCGCGTGACGCCGTCGCCGCCGCTGACCTTGGCGGCCGCGAGGTGCCCGCCGCGCTCCTCGTAGCCTGTGACCTGGCCGACCATGAACTGCATCTCCTCGCGTTCGCACAGCGCCCGCATGCGCGCCACGCTGGCCGGTGCGGCCCTGAACTCGTCGCGCCGGTGCACGAGGATCACGCTCTGGGCACGGTGCGGCCCCTCGCCCGCGAACGCGAGCGTCCAGTCCAGCGCCGAGTCGCCGCCACCGACGATGACCAGGTTCCTGCCGGCGAAGTCGGCCGGATTGCGCACGCGGTGAAACAGCTCCCGGCCTTCGAAGGCGGCCAGGCCGTCGATCTTCAGCGTGCGCGGCTCGAAGGCACCGACGCCGGCGGCGATGAAGATCGTGCGCGCGACGAAGTGCGTGCCGGCGCTGGTCTCGACGAAGAAGCGGCCATCGGCGCGTTCGCGCAGCGAGGTGACGGTCTGGCCGAGGTGGAAGGTGGCGCCGAAGGGCTCGATCTGCCTGAGCAGGGCCTCGGTCAGCTCCTGCCCGGTGCACACCGGAATGGCCGGAATGTCGTAGATCGGCTTGTCGGGGTACAGCTCGATCGGCTGGCCGCCGGGATAGCCGAGCGAGTCGATCACGTGCGCCTTGATTTCGAGCAGGCCGAGCTCGAACACCTGGAACAGGCCGACCGGGCCGGCGCCGATGATGAGGGCGTCGGTCTCGATCGGTCCGCCGTGCGCCGGCGCCGGCTCGGCGGCGCCCGGCGCGACGGCGGGTTGCGGCTCGATTCGTTCGAGTTGTGCTTGCATGTCTGGGGTCCTTCGCAAGGGGGCAATGCCGCGACGTCAGCGCACCAGCACCGCAGCCGACGTGCGATGCGAGGCGGTGTCCACGAGCACCAGCGCGCCGAGCCGGCGCGAGTGCGCATACGCCAACGTGGGCAACGGCTCCTGCAGCGCCAGCGTGACGTGGCCGATGGCGTTGGGCGCCAGTTCGCCCGCGTCTTCCTCGGCGAGCGTGTTCACGTCGAGCCGGTGCGCGATGCGCGTCACGCGTGCCTTGACCCAGCGGTGCCCGTGCAGGGCCCAGTAGGCGCGGCCGGTGATCAGCGGCTCGTCGTCCATCCAGGCGATGGTGGCCTCGAGCTCGCGCCGCGGCGCGTAGGCGTCGGGCGCGAGCAGCCAGTCGCCGCGCGAGACGTCGAGCTCGCGATCGAGCACGATGCCGGCGCTGGCGCCGGCGCTCACGTCGCGCGCGCAGCGCACATGGTCGAGCACCTGCGCCACGCGTGCGCTCTGGCCGCCCGGCAGCACCGTCACGGTCTGGCCGGGCGCCACGGCACCGGCGGCGACACGCCCCCAGAACACGCGGCGGCCGTGCGGCACCTCGGCTGCGGTGGCGTTCGCCGACGCGGGCTTTTCCACCCACTGCACCGGCAGCGCGAACGGCGCCGCGGCTTCGCTCGGCGCCACCGGCAGCGCCTCGAGCAGCTCGAGCAGGCTCGGCCCCTCGTAGCCGCACCAGGCGTCACGGCGCTGCACCACGTTCCAGCCCTCGAGCGCCGAGATCGGCACGACGGCGCGCAGCGCGATGCCCGCGGCGGCGCAGAAATCGCGCAACGCGGCGCCGACGTGTGCGAACGCCGTACGCGCGTCGCCGACGGCATCGAGCTTGTTGACGGCGAACACGATCGACGGCACGCGCAGCAGGTGCGCGAGCAGCGCGTGACGGCGCGTCTGCGCCAGCAGCGCGAGCGTCGGCTGCCGCCAGTCGAGCTTGGTCGCGTCGAGCAGCACCACCGCGGCGTCGGCTCCCGACGCCGCGGTGACCATGTTGCGCGTGTACTGCTCGTGGCCCGGCGCGTCGCCGATGATGAACTTGCGCTGCGCGCTGGCGAAGTAGCGCCAGGCGACGTCGATCGTAATGCCCTGCTCGCGCTCGGCGGCGAGGCCGTCGGTGAACAGCGCGAGGTCGGTCGCGCCGCCACGCTGCACGCCGGCGAGCTGGTCCTGCAGCACCGCGCGGCTGTCCACAAGCAGGCGGCCGATCAGCGTGCTCTTGCCGTCGTCGACGCTGCCGCAGGTGATGAAGCGCAGCGCCGCGGCGCGGTCTTCGTGCTCGCCGGCGGCGTCCGCGGCGGCTTCGTCACGCCCCGCTTCGCGCGCCTCGTGTTCGACTGCGAATGTCATCAGAAATACCCGTCCTTCTTGCGTTTTTCCATCGACGCGTCGCAGGTGCGATCGTCCATGCGCGTGGCGCCGCGCTCGCTGACTTCGGCCAGCAGCGTCTCCAGCACGATCTCGCCGGCGCTGGCCGCCGTGCTCTCGACCGGACAGGTGCAGGTCACGTCGCCCACGGTGCGAAAGCGCACGTTGCGCGTGTGCACGACCTCGCCGTCGTGCGCCGGGGTGAGCGGCGTGACCGGCACCCACAGCCCGCGGCGCTCGACGACGGCGCGCCGGTGGCTGTAGTAGATCGTCGGCAGCGCGATGTGCTCGCGCGCGATGTACTGCCACACGTCGAGCTCGGTCCAGTTGCTGATCGGGAAGACGCGGAAGTGCTCGCCCGGGTGCACGCGCGTGTTGAACAGCGTCCACAGCTCGGGCCGCTGCGCCTTGGGCTGCCACTGGCCGAAGGCGTCGCGGTGGCTGAAGACGCGCTCCTTGGCGCGCGCCTTCTCCTCGTCGCGGCGCGCACCGCCGACGAGCGCATCGAAGCCGAACTCCTCGATCGCCTCCAGCAGCGTCACCGCCTGGTGCGCATTGCGGCTTTCGCCCGCGTGCGCCAGGCGCACGGTGCCGCGCGCCATCGAATCCTCGACGCTGCGCACGATCAGCCGCGCACCCAGCTCGGCCGCGCGGCGGTCGCGGAACGCGAGCACTTCGGTGAAGTTGTGCCCGGTGTCGATCATCAGCAGCGGATACGGGATGCGCCCGCTGCCGAAGGCCTTCTGTGCACAGTGCAGCATCACGGCGGAGTCCTTGCCGCCGGAAAACAGCAGTGCGGGGCGCTCGAAGGCGGCGGCCACTTCGCGCAGCACGAAGATGGTCTCCTCCTCCAGCGCGTCGAGGTGCGTGTGGCCGGGCGGGCTCAGCAGGTGGGCGTCGGTGCGGGCGTTCATGTTCGGATCGAGCGTCGGAGGGCGGCCGACGATGGAGTGGTCGGATGGTCGGCGTGGTGGGTGTGGCCGCGGTGGCCGGCGTGATCGACGTGATCGGTGCGGGCGTCGGCGCCGGCCTGCGCCGGGCTGCCGTCGTGGCCGCCCGGCGTGCCGGCAGGCCTGACGTGCAGCCCGCATTCCTTGGCCGCTTCGCTCTCCCACCACCAGCGGCCCGAGCGCAGGTCTTCGCCCGGCGTGACGGCGCGCGTGCACGGCGCGCAGCCGATGCTCGGGAAGAAGCGGTCGTGCAGCGGGTTGTAGTCGACCCGGTGTTCGGCGATGTAGTGCCACACATCGCCCTGCGTCCAGTGCGCCAGCGGGTTGAACTTGATGCGCCCCGGGCTGGCCTGCTCTGCGGCCTGCTCGCTGCCGTCGACCAGCGGCACGTCGGCGCGCGCACTCGACTGCTGCTGCCGCAGCCCGGTGATCCAGCCGCGCTGGCCGGCGAGCGCGCGCTCGAGTGGCTCGAGCTTGCGCATCGCGCAGCAGGTCTTGCGCAGCTCGGCGCTTTCGTAGATGGCATCCTGGCCGTGCCGCAGCACGTAGTCGAGCACGGCGTCGATGCGCGGCCGGAACACCTCGACCGTCAGGCCGGGCAGCGCCTGCGTGCGCTCGAGCAGCGCCAGCGTCTCCGTGTGCAGGCGGCCGGTGTCGAGCACGAAGACGGTGATGGGCAGTTGCAGCGAGCGGATCAGGTCGGTGATGACCACGTCCTCGGCACCCAGGCTGCTGGCCTGGCTGACCGGGCCCAGCACTGCCGCCTGGCGCAGCACGGCGCGCGCTTCTTCCAGATGGGTGGCGTACTGCGGCGAGGGTCGGGCATGGAGCCTGATCGCCGACGGTGCCGCCGCGGCTTCGGCCGTCGCCGCGCGACGCAGGGTATCGATGACGCTCATGCAGCCTCCAGTGCGGGTTCGTGGTTCATCGGATGCGGCGCGGACGCCGGCGCGCGGCGCGCGAAGAGCGGCAGCGGTTCGAGCACGTCGCCCTGGTAGAACGCGGCGTAGCGCGCGAACTGGCGCGCCGCGGCGGCCGGGTCGACGCCGGCGGCCAGCACCGCGCTCGTGAAGCCGCTGCGGTGCATGTGCACGAGCTGGTCGATCAGCACGTCGCCGGTGGCACGCAGCTCGCCCGTGTAGCGATGGCGCCGGCGCAGCAGCACGGCCTGCGTGTAGGCGCGCCCGTCGGTGAAGACCGGGAACTGCAGTTCGATGCGCTCCACGCCCGCCAGCGCGCCGCTGGCCGCGAGCGCGGCAACGTCGGCGTCGTTGGCCAGCGTCAGCACGTTGAGTCCGGCGCGGTCGGCGGGCACGGCGCCGGCCGCGTGCAGGGTCAGGGTCGATCTCGGGGCGTTCATGCAGGGGTCGCGGAGCTGGCTGGGGAGGAATGGCGGGCATGCGTTGCCTGCTCGTGGCGCGCAGCGTTGGCCGCGGCCTTGAACGGCTCGTGCCCGAGGCGCCGCAGCGCGTCGACGAAGAGTTCACCCGGCGCGCGCAGGCGACGGAAGGTGTCGAGCAGCGCCTCGACCACGTCGGGCACTTCGGCGGCCGAGAACGCGGGGCCGATGACCTTGCCGCCCACGGCCGGGCCCGACAGCCGCGAGCCGTCGGAGCCGCCGAGCGTGATCTGGTACCACTCCTTGCCGTCCTTGTCGACGCCGAGGACGCCGATGTGGCCGCTGTGGTGGTGGCCGCACGAGTTGATGCAGCCGCTCATGTGCAGGTCGATCGGACCGAGGTCGAACAGCTCGTCGAGATCCTGGTAGCGCTCGGTGAGCGCGGCGGCGATCGGCAGCGAGCGCGCGTTGGCCAGGGCGCAGAAGTCGCCGCCGGGGCAGGAGATCATGTCCGACAGCAGCCCGATGTTGGGCCGCGCCAGCCCGAGCGCGCGCGCCGCTTCGTACAGCGCCGGCAGGTCGCTCTCGAAGACCCAGGGCAGCAGCAGGTTCTGCTCGTGCGTCAGGCGCGCCTGGCGCGCCGAGAAGTCCTCGGCCAGTTGCGCCAGCGCCTCGAGCGTCTCGGCATCGGCGTCACCCGGCGCGAAGCCCGGGCGCTTGAACGACAGCGTGACGATGCGCAGCTCGGCGTTGCGGTGCGCGCGCACGTTCTGCTGCAGCCAGCGCCGGTACAGCTGGCCGTCGGTGTCGACCTGCGCGCTGCGGCCGCTCGGCCTGAGCGCGGGCGCGGTGAAGTGGCTGGCGACGCGCGCCAGCTCGCCGATGGTGATGGTGTGCGGCGCGCCGTCCTGCTGCACGATGGCTTCGAACTCGCGCTCGACCGCGTCGACGAACTTCGGGCCTTCGCTCTTGACCAGGATCTTGATGCGCGCCTTCCACTTGTTGTCGCGTCGACCGTAGGCGTTGTAGGTGCGCACGATCGCCTCGATGTAGTTGAGCAGCTGCTCGGCCGGCAGGAACTCGCGCACCACGGTGCCGATGACCGGCGTGCGGCCCATGCCGCCACCGACGAGCACGGTGAAGCCGGCGACGCCTTCGGCGCTGCGGCGCGCCTGCACGCCGATGTCGTACCAGCCGAGCGCGGCGCGATCCTCGGCGGCGCCGTTGAACGCGATCTTGAACTTGCGCGGCAGGTACGAGAACTCGGGGTGCAGCGAACTCCACTGGCGCGTGATCTCGGCGAACGGCCGGCAGTCGAAGATGCCGTCGGCGGCGATGCCTTCGAGCGCATCGCAGGTGATGTTGCGGATGTCGTTGCCGCTGGTCTGGATGCCATGCATCGACACGCTGGCCAGCAGCGCCATCACCTCGGGCGCCTTGACCAGGGGAATCCAGTTGAACTGGCAGTTGGTGCGCGTCGTGAAGTGGCCGTAGCCGTAGCGCAGCGGCGGCGCGGCCAGCGTCAGGCCCGGCTGCGCGGCCTGCAGCGCGTCCTGCGTCGCCTGCGCCTGCGCGAGCAGATCGGGGTCGGGCCGGTCGTACTCGCGCGCGATGCGCGCGAGCATGCGCAGCTGCGTGCTGTCGATCTCGCCGTAGGGCACGGCGATGCGCGCCATCGGCGCGTAGCGCTGGATGTACCAGCCGTTTTGCAGGCGCAGCGGCAGCAGCTGCTCGTCGCTGAGCTCGCCGCGCTGCCAGCGCTCGATCTGGTCGCGGAACTGCTCGGCGCGCAGCTTGACGAATTGCTTGTCGAAATCGGTGTATCGGTACATGGTCGAAGCGGGGATCCGCGCGCGTTCACGCCATCACGAGCCGACTGCCCGCGTAAGCCAGCAGCAGCGAAAGCAGCGTGCGCACCAGCCGCTGCGGCACCCACGCGACGAGGCGCGCACCGAGCCACACGCCCGGCAGCGAGCCGCACAGCAGCAGCCCGAGCAGCGCCCAGTCGACGGTGCCGATCGCCGCGTGGCCGAGCCCGCCCACGAGCGTGAGCGGCACGGCGTACGCGATGTCGGCCGCGACGATGCGCGGCAGCGGCAGCAGCGGATACAGCATCAGCAGCACGACGACGCCGATGGCGCCGGCGCCGACCGAGGTCAACGTGACGAGCGGGCCGATCAGCGCGCCGAACAGGATCGGCAGGCTCCAGTGGCGCGCCTCGGTGGGTTCGGCGCCGGGCGCCGGCGAGGCCGCCTGACTGCGCGGACGGTGGCCGCGCACGGCCTTCACGAACGTGGCCAGCGCCGTCAGCAGCAACGCCACGCCGAGCGTGACGGAGATCGTGCGCTGCAGCGCCGCATCGGCCGGGCCGACGCGGTGCAGCACGTACAGCGTGAGCAGCGCCGCCGGGATGCTGCCCAGGCTGAGCTGGCCCACGACGCGCCAGGGCACCAGCCTGCGCCGCGCCAGCTGCAGCGTGCCGCCGGACTTGGTGCCGGCCGCGAACAGCAAGTCGGTGCCGACGGCCACGTTGGGCGTGATGCCGAACAGGAAGATGAGCAGCGGCGTCATCAGCGAACCGCCGCCGACCCCGGTCAGGGCGACGATGGTGCCGACGACGAATCCGGCAAGGACGAAGGCCAGTTCCTGCATGACGGGCGCGATTCTTTCGTGCCCATGCCGATCGACCAACGAATCTCTCGTTGTTTGCTAATGCGCCGTGGCGGGGGTGCATGCGCCGGCCCGGCGGCCTGGCGGTCCCTCGCCCGCGACCCTCGGCCCGGCCGGCGCCGGCCGCATCGAGGCGCGCGGCCGGCGCGCCGGCGACGCTCTGCGAGAATCGACGCCTTCCTTCGCCCCGAGCGTCCCCCATGCGATCGCGAGTCCTCTCCGGCATGCGCCCCACCGGCAGCATGCACCTCGGCCACTACCACGGCGCGCTGAAGAACTGGGTGCGCCTGCAAGACGAACACGAGTGCTTCTTCTTCGTCGCCGACTGGCACGCCCTCACCACGCACTACGACGAGCGCGAGGTCATCGGTGCGAGCGTCTACGACATGGTGGTCGACTGGCTCGCCGCCGGCATCGACCCGGCCAAGGCGACGATCTTCGTCCAGAGCCGCCTGCCCGAGCACGCCGAGCTGTTCACGCTGCTGGCGATGGGCACGCCGCTGGGCTGGCTCGAGCGCGTGCCGACCTACAAGGACCAGATGGAAAAGCTCAAGGACCGCGACCTCGCGACCTACGGCTTCCTCGGCTACCCGCTGCTGCAGGCGGCCGACATCCTGGTCTACAAGGCCACCTACGTGCCGGTGGGCGAGGACCAGGCGAGCCACGTCGAGCTCACGCGCGAGGTGGCGCGCCGCTTCAACAGCCTGTACGGCCGGCCGTCGGATTTCGCGCAGCAGGTGGCGGCGGCGCTGGCCAAGCTCGCGAAGGACGATGCGCGCTACTACGAGAAGCAGCGCAAGGCCTACGGCGAGACCGGCGACACGGCGGCGCTGGCCCGGGGCGAGGGCATCGTCGCCAGGGCCGCGGTCGCCGTGAGCGGCTGGATGCCGGCGGACGGCGAGCTGCTGCTCGGCCACCTCAAGGGCAGCGGCCGCACCATCCTCGTCGAGCCGCAGGCGCTGCACACCGAGGTCGCGCGCCTGCCCGGCACCGACGGCGCCAAGATGAGCAAGAGCTACGGCAACGCGATCCTGATGCGCGACGAGCCCGAGGTGGTGGCGCAGAAGGTGCGCCACATGGTCACCGACCCCGCGCGCGTGCGCCGCACCGACCCCGGCAACCCCGAGAAGTGCCCGGTGTGGGACTACCACAAGATCTACAGCGACGCGAAGACGCGCGAGTGGGTGTGGAACGGCTGCACCACGGCCGGCATCGGCTGCCTCGAGTGCAAGCAGCCGGTGATCGACGCCATCGTCGCGCAGCAGGCGCCGTGGCGCGCACGCGCGGCCGAACTGCTGGCCGCGCCGCAGCGGCTGAAGCGCATCGTCGCCGAAGGCACCGAACGCGCGCGCACCGTGGCGCGCCAGACGATGGGCGAGGTGCGCGCGGCGATGGGGCTCGATTACTGACTGGCGCGCAGCGTGCCCGCCGCGCCGCGCCGCGGGTCTTCAGCGAATGCGCCGCGCCTCGAAGTAGTAGCGCTTCTCGTGCGCCTCACCCATCGAGAACGCCTTGCGCGGCAGCGGGCCTTCACGCACGACCTGGCGAAAGAGGTCGCTCTTGCCCAGGGTCGCAAAATGCAGCCCGGCGCGCGCGCGTTCGCTGGCCAGCCGCACCAGCGTGTCGTCGCCGTGGATGTAGTCGATCTCCCTGGCGCCGCCCATCGTGACGAAGGCGTCGAGCACCGGCTGCACCGAACCCACGGCCAGTGAGGCGCCGGGCGCGGCGATCTCGGCCAACGCAAAGTGCGGCCCCGGCTCGACCAGGCCCACGGCCTGGGTCGGCGCCGCGACGCCGGCCACGCGCGCCGCCATCTCGGCCGCGCTGCCCAGTTCGGTGAGCGTCAGGCGCGCGCCGAAGGCGGCGCGCAAGGCGACGCGCAGGTCGGCCTGCACGTCGAACAGCAGGCGGTGGATGGGCTCGAACGCCAGCGCCGCATCGTGCACGTTCTCGATCTCGACCAGCGCGTAGCGGCTCGGATGCCCCGGGCCCACCTGTGCCTTGGTCTGTTCCCAGATCGCCTTGGCGGTGGCCAGCGAGTGATTGCCGTCGCCCACGGCAAACAGCAGCGGCGGCGTGCCTGCCGGCACCCCGTAGCGCTGCGCACAGCGCTCGGGCTGGCCGAGCGCCGCGAGCGCCGCCGCCGCGCGCGCGCCGCGCGCCGCATCGACCGCCCAGCCGCGCAGCGCGCCGCCGTCCAACATCAGCTCGGTGGCGTACAGCGGCTGCAGCTCGCCGCGCGCCGCCGCGAGCGGCTCGATCACCGTGCCCTCCGCGTCGTCGATCAGCACCAGGATGTGCGGCAGCTCGAGCGCCGCGTCGCGCCGCACCTCGATGCGCGGCGCCAGTCGCTCGACGATCGTGCCTTCGGTCGGGCGCACCAGGCTGCTCGAGCGCGCTGCGTAGTCGTAGTGCTCGAGGTCGATCTCGAGCATCAGTCCGCGGCGCGTGCGCCCGCCGACCGTGCGCTCGACGTAGACCGCGCCCTCGTGCGGCACGAGCAGGCCGTCTTCGAGGTAGCGGCGCATCGCCTGCTGGATCGCGCCGATGCGCGCGCGCGCATCGGCGGCGCCGAGGTGGACCTCGGGGAAGATCAGCCTGAGCGTCGAGGGCGCGTTGCCCACCTCGGCCTCGACCTGCCGCCAGTAATCGGGCTCGGACGTGTACTGGTCGCACGCCACCACCGCCCACTTGCGCAGGTCGATGCCGGGTCTGGGCAGGAGGATCCGCGGCAGGCGGAAGCCGGCGTGCTGGCTCATGAAATTCCCCGTGGTGATCGCAAAATCCTTCGATCGTAGCGGGCACCGAGGCCGCGGCAGCCGGGCGCCGGACCCCGGTGCTGCGCCGGCAGGGGGCTCGAGCGGCGCCGGCGGGCCCCGCGGCCGGCACCGATCACGGCGGGCGCTTGTCGACGCCCAGGCCGTTGTGCATGGCGCACTGCGCGAACGAGTAGGCGTTGCGCATGTGCAGTTCGAAGTCCAGATGCGCATAGTCGAGCCGGCCCGGGTTGACCACGGTGCCGAACTTGTCCGTGATCGGCGAGCCTTGGGGCGCGGGTTGCTCGGACGCCGCATGCGAGCACGACGCATCGGCGAAGTGGCCCGCTTCGTGCACCAGGACCGCGGCGCGCATGTTGGCGTTGGAATCGTGGAAGTCCCTGCCGATCGTGATGACCTGGCCGGCGATGTCGAAGCCGCCGAGCGGCGCCAAGGCCTTGTCGGGCACACCCGGATTGCCCACCACCCGGTCGCTGCCGGGGCCGATGGCATCGAGCACCCTCTGGATCTTCACGTACATCTGCCTGATCCGGCCCAAGCGCTGCCTGGCCTGCACGTCGGTGACCCTGGGGATGCCGACCCTGAAGTGGGTCTCGATCGAATCGAAGAAGGCGATGTCGGCCGCGGTGTAGACCTTGAAGCGAGCGATCCGGCCCTCGATCTGGTTGATCTTTCCGATCGTCTTCGCAACCCAGGACCTGGCATCCGGCAGGCTGGCATCCTTGTCGGCCAGGAGCATGAAGCCGGTGAGATCCGCCGTTGCATCGCCCACCAGCGCAGGCGCGCCGGCAAAGGAACGCCGGGCGACGCGTTGCGTGTCGGGCGGGAAGAAGCAACGCGGCGTGCGCGCGTCGTCGCCCTGCTCGCCTGCAAGCAACTCCTGGTCGAGCCGCGCGATCGTCATCTTGCCGACGATGTCGTCGGCCTGCGTCTGATAGGCGTGGTTGACGATGTGCCTCTTCTTCTTGTAGGCGAGCACGGCGGCCGCGGTCTTGGCGTCGTAACTCCCATGGGCCGTGATCGCGGCTTCGTCCAGCCGGATCAACGCCGCCTGGATCTTGCGCACGTGTTCTCCTTTCGCGCCCGGCACGATGTGCGCCGAGTCGCGCACGGCAGCGGCCTCGAGATTCGGATCGTTGCGCAACAGTCGGGACTGGAGCGTCATGACGTTCTCCTCTTGCTGGCAGCGGACGACGCTTGCGCCGCGTCGCCCCACGAGACTCGTGGCGGGCCTTCGTCGCGGCGCCCGACCCCGCCACCGCATGCTGCAGTGTAGGTTTCGGCGCTGCCGACGAACAGGCCGTCGAAGCGCAATCTGCCCTGCGTCGGCAGGCGCAGCCCGAGACACGGGTGCCGGCGGGCGCAGCAGCATCGACGCGGCGCCCGCTGCACCCTTGAGCGCGCTCAGGCGAGCTGCAAGTTCCGTCCATCGGGTCGGCACCGGCGCCGGGAGCACGCAGCGCCGCGATGGGAAAATCGCCGCCATGCAATCCGCTCGCGGGAGAACGACATGATCCGAGAAGTCCAGGGTGACATCCTGCTCAGCCGCGCCGATGTCATCGCGCACGGCATCGCCACGCACGACCCGTTCGATTCGGGCCTGGCGCTGGCGCTGCGCGAGCGTTTCCCGTCGATGGTCAAGGATTACCGGCATGCGATGCACGCCGCCGCGCCGGCCACCGGCGAGATCTGGGCCTGGCGCGGCGTGAACGCGGACGGCTCGACGCGCGGCATCGTCAACCTGCTGACCCAGGGCATGCAGAGCCAGGACAAGGCGGCGCGCCCGCTCAAGGCCAGGCTCGAGGACGTGAACCGCGCGCTGCGGGCACTGGCCAGGCATGTGCAGGACGAAGGCGTCAAGAGCGTCGCGCTGCCGCGCCTGGCCACCGGCGTCGGCGCGCTGGACTGGACCGACGTCAAGCCGCTGATCGAGCAGCACCTGGGCCCGCTGGGCATCCCGGTGCTGGTGTACGAGGTCTACCGCAAGGGCGTCGAGGCCGACGAGCAACTCGGCTGAGCCGTGCCCGGCGCGCGCGGCCGGCGTGTGCGGCCGCGCGCGAGGTCGGCGTTCAGTCCCCCTGCTCCTGCACGCGGTGGGCGTGCAGCGCCTCGAAGATCGGCGCGTCGCCGAAGCGGAACAGGTCGAGCGTCGGCCCGCCCTCGGCGCCGTCGGCGCGCATCGACAGCGGCTGCCACGACGGCACGACGAACAGGTCGCCGCGCGCGACGCTCCAGCGTTGCTCGCCGACGCTCACCGTGCCGCTGCCGTCGAAGACCTGGAACACCGACGAGCCGACCTCGCGCCGGCTGCGGCTTCGGGCGCCGGCGCGCAGGCGATGCATCTCGGCGCGCAGGGTCGGCAGCGCGTCGCCGCCGGTGGTCGGGTTCGTGAAGCGCACGGCGGCGTGGCCGGGGCTCAACGTCGCCGCGCAGCCTTCGGCCTCGAGCGCGAGCTGCTCGGCGAGCGCACGATCGGTGTCGGCCCAGCGGTAGGCCAGCAGCGGCGTGGCCGCCAGGCGTCCGTTCTGCCCGTTCTGCGCGGCCTGCGCGGCCGGACGCAGGCCCGGGTAGCCCCACAGGCGCTCGGAGCGGCTGCGCTCGGGCGTGGCCTTCTCGGCGGCGTCGAGCGTGTCGCGGCCGAACTCGAAGAACTGGCTCTCGGTGTAGTAGGCGAAGGGGATGTCCAGGCCGTCGATCCAGGCCATCGGCGCGCGCGCCGCGTTGTGGTGCGCGTGCCAGTTCCAGCCCGCCTGCGGCAGGAAGTCGCCGCGCGACATGCGGATGGCGTCGCCGTTGACGACCGTCCACACGCCCTCGCCTTCGACGACGAAGCGAAACGCGTGCTGCGTGTGGCGGTGCTCGGGCGCGTCCTCGCCGGGCATCAGGTACTGGATCGCCGCCCACAGCGTCGGCGTCGCATACGGCTTGCCGCCCAGCGAGGGGTTGGCCAGCGCGATCGCACGGCGCTCGCCGCCGCGACCCAGCGGCACGATCTGCCCGGCGCGCTCGGCCAGCGCCATCAGATGGCGCCAGCGCCAAAGATGCGGCGTGGCCTTGCTTGTGGGCTCGAGCGGCATCAGCTCGCCGATCTCGGTCCACAGCGGCACCAGCAGCTCGCGCTCGAAGCCGCGGTACAACTCCTGCAGCGCAGGCGAGGGCTCGGGCTGGCCGGCGGCGCGGCGCATCTGCAGGCGTACCGGTGAAGGCGCGCGGTCGTCGGACATGGGGGCTGCTCCTGCGGTGGTGCGCGGCCGTGGCGCCGGCGGATCCGCCGGGGCTTCATCGTCGTCGTCGGACATGGAGGTTGCTCCTGCGGCGGTGCGGGCCGCTTGTGCGGGCCGCAGGTGACGGGGAGCGGCAAGGGTACGAGGCCGTCCCATGCCGCGCTCTGTGTCCGTGCGGGCGTGCCGCGGCATTCTCGCGCCACACGCGAACGAGGTGCCGATGGCCCTGGTCTGTGGATGGCGCGGCCGCCGCAGAGGGCGCTCGCTCGTGCAAGGTGCCGCGAGGCCGGCCATGCCAGGCAGCGCTCAGACCCTGTGAATGAATCGGTCGCGCCCGAGCGGCGCGACAGGACGACCCTGATCAAGGCGCAAAGCGCAGCCGTATCGCGCGATAGGACGAGCATTTGCAACGCCCAGCCGGGGCGTCAGGGCGCGTCGAGCGGGCGTGAGGGGTTCGTTCACAGGTGCTCAGGCAAAGCGCCCCTGCAAGAACCACTGCGCCTCGCCCGGCGCCGTGGGCAGCCGGCCGCGCCACAGCCACAGCAGCGAGCCGTCGTCGGCCTGGCCGATGAAGTAGTCGCGCGCGGCGAGGCCGCCGTCCCACCAGCCGGCTTCGATGCGCTCGGGGCCGCTGACGAGTTGCACCTGGCGGCCGTCGAGCAGCGGCAGTGCGCCTTGCACGGCCAGCGGCAGCGGCTCGGGCAGCAACCAGGCCGGACGGTGCAGCGGCAGCGGCAGCGGCAGCGGCAGCGGCAGCGGCGAGACGGCGTCCGCCGATGCGGATGCGGACGACACCGCGGCGGCCGAGCGACCGACCCCACTGCCGCCTGCCCTGCCCTCCGCACCGCCCATGGCGACCCGTACCGCGCGACGTGCACGCAGCGCCGGCCCGCCTGCTGCCGACGGCCCGCCGAGCGCCGGCACAACGCAGCCGGCGTGCTCGGGGCGATGGTCGGCCAGCGGCACGAGGCGCTGCACGCCCTCGTCGCCCAGCCTGGCGCGCAGCCGCTCGAGCAGGCGCAGCAGCCCCTGCTGCTCGCCCTGGCGGGTGGGAAAGAGCTCGCCATCGGGCGGCGGCCCGATCACCAGCTGCGAGCAGTGCAGCCGCAGCTCGAGCGTGGGCGCGACGAGCCGCACGCGCGCCAGCCGCTCGCGCAGCAGCAGTTGCAGATGCGCCGGATCGAGCGCCGGCTCGGCGAGCTCGATGCGCAGCTCGGTGGCCGGCATCGAGCGGTCGACGGCGCCGTGGCGCGGCTCGTGCCGCATCACCAGCGTGAAGGCGCCGATGCGTCCGTGCCGCGCGCGTGCCCAGGCGACGAGGCGTGCCAGCAGCACCGCGGCGGCGGGCAGCACCCGCTCGGTGCTCTCGGCCAGCGCGAAGAGCTCGAGCCGGGTGTCGAAATGCTCGGGCGGCTCGCACCAGCGCCGCGGATCGGCACGGCAGCCGAGCGCGCGATCGAGCTCGTCGAGCAGGCCCTCGCCGAAGCGGCGCGCCAGGCCGGCACGCGGCAGCGCGCGCAGATCCCCCAGGGTGTGCAGGCCCATGCCTTGCAGCGCTTCGCGGTGCTCGCAGCCGCCGGCCAGCAGCGCGAGCGGTGCGCGATCGAGCAGCCGGGCCAGCGCCGGCCGTTGCGCGACGTGCGCTCCGTGCAGCAGATCGCCGCGGCCCGCAGGAGACCAGCGCGCGAGCAGCGCGGCGCCCAGCGGCGTGGGCGCCGCCGCGAGCTGCAGCCGATGGCCCAGCGGCGCCGCTGCCGCGATGGCCTCGCGCAGCCGCTGCACGAGCGCAGCCAGGCCGCCGAACAGGCGCAGGCAGCTCCCCACTTCGAGCAGCACCGTGGCGTCGCCCTCCAGCGTCACCGCCGGCGTGAAGGCGAGCGCGGCGTGCACCAGCGTCTGCAGCGCGGCTGCGTCACGCACGGCGTCGGCTGCACCCGGCAGCAGATCGGCCGCCAGCGCCATCGCGGTCGCCCGCCTCATGCCGACCTGGATGCCGCGTGCCGCTGCGGTGGCATCGACGTGGCTCACGTGATGCCCGGCCATCAGCACGAGCGGGCGCGGCGGTTCGGCACGGCGCAGCGCCTCGGGCAGCGTGGCACGCCAGGCCTCGAGCGGCAGCCGCGGCAGATGCACGGCCAGCCACAGCGCGTTCGTCCAGTCGTCGCCCGGAGGGCAGTGATGCGTCATGGCGCGCCGGAGATCGGATGGGAGGCGCGAGGCATGGCCGACGGCGACGCCCCCGCCGAAGCCGGGGCGGCGTGATGCCCGGCGTGGTGCCCGGCGTGGTGCCCGGCGTGGTGCCCGGCGTGGTGCCCGGCGTGGTGCCCGGCCTGTGCCCGCGCACGTGCCGCAGCCGTCAGCACCGGCGGCAGCGCCAGTTCGAGCGGCTGCGCGAGCGGCGGGCCGCGGCGCTTGAGCAGGTGCACGCGCAGCGCATCGGCGCCGGCGCTGCCCAACAGCAGGCGCAGCGGCGCCACGCTGGGACGCAGGCGCGCCTGGGCGTCGCGCAGCACGAAGGCCGGGCCGTCGTGCGCCTGCGCGGCCAGTTGCAGGCGACGCAGCGCATCGGCCCCGAGCCGTGCCGGCAGCCAGGCGAGCACGGCGCCGGCCTGGCCGCTCGCCAAGGTCTGCTCCAGCGCCCACAACAGGTCGGCGGCGGGCAGCCGCTCGCGCGCCCGTGCCGCCTCGAGCCTCACCTTCGGCCGCACCACCACCAGCCGCCGGGTGCGGATGCCCAGCGCCTCCAGCGCCCAGGGGCTGGGCTCACCGGGTGGATCGAACCACAGCACGCTGCGTCCGCGCGCCTGTACGGTTGCCAGGACCGGTGCGACGAAGCGCAACTCGCCCACGCCCGCATGCGGCAGCAGCAGCTCGGTCAGCGCACGCGCCGGCCAGCCGCCGCCGGGCAGAACGGCGTCGAGTTCGGCAAAGCCACTGGTCAGGCCGGCGTCTCCCGGCCGGCCGAGTTGGCTGGCGCGCCACAACGCCGGATGCAGCATCTCGGGCGCCGCGGGCTGCGCGAGGGTGGGCAAAAGTGCGGGGGAAGCGACCACCAGGAAACTGTATGTTCATACAGTTGTTTCGGCAAGCCCTGGCGCAAACCGGCGAACGAGGCGCCGGCAGCGCGGCCGCAGCACCGCCACCTGCGCCCCCGGCCGGGCCGGGCCGGGCCGGGCCGGGCCGATCCGATCCGATCCGATCCGATCCGATCCGATCCGATCCGATCCGATCCGATCCGATCCGATCCGATCCGATCCGATCCGATCCGATGCGAGCCGAGCCGAGCCGAGCCGAGCCGATGCGATGCGATGCACGCAAGCCGCGCCGCCCGCCAGCCCTGGCGCACGGCATCGCCCGCCGGTCTCGTCCGGCCGATACCCGAGGCGTCGGGCTCAGCCCGAGAGCGCCCGCCGCAGTGCCGCGCCGGCCAGCGCGATGGCGCTTTGCGCTTCGTCGATGAGGCGCGACATCGTGAAGAAGCCGTGGATCTGGCGCTCGAAGCACACGTACTGCACGCGGCACCCGGCGCCAGACAGCGCATCGGCGTACTGCAGCCCCTCGTCGCGCAGCGGGTCGAAGCCGGCCGTGACGACGAGCGCCGGCGGCAGACGGGCCAGGCTGGGCGCGAGCAAGGGCGAAGCCCGCCAGTCGCCCCACTGCCGCGCGTCGGGGACGTAGTGGTCCCGAAAGTACGCGATGCCTTCGGCCGTCAGCAGATAGCCCTGGCCGTTCGTGCGGTGCGAGGGCGCCAGCGCGCGCATGTCGGTGGCCGGATAGACGAGCAGCTGGAACGCCAGCGGCGTGCCTGCGTCGCGCTCGACGATGGCGACGACGGCCGCCAGGTTGCCGCCGGCGCTGTCGCCGCCGACGGCGATGCGCTGCGCGTCGATGCCCAGTGCGCCGGCCTGCGTGCGCACCCAGCGCGTGGCCGCCACGGCGTCGTCCACCGCCGCCGGAAAGCGGTGCTCGGGGGCGAGCCGGTAGTCCACCGACAGCACCGCGCAGCCGCTGGCCAGCGCCAACTGGCGGCAGGGCACGTCGTAGGTGTCCAGGTCCCCGAGCGTCCAGCCGCCGCCGTGCAGGTACACGAGCAGCGGCAGCACGGCCGGCAT
The DNA here is from genome assembly GCA_018241895.1 of Pseudomonadota bacterium. GTDB lineage: Bacteria > Pseudomonadota > Gammaproteobacteria > Burkholderiales > Burkholderiaceae_C > Rubrivivax. The sequence continues at coordinate 14,933 of JAFECX010000213.1, read as the reverse complement.
CGGCAGCGGCCGGTACAGCCTCAGCGCGATCGCACCGCCCGGCCCGGGTGCCGTGAGCTCACGCACCTCGGCCAGCGCCGGCGGCTCGGGCAGCACGTAGGCGCCGCGCTCGCGCGCCATCTGCCGGGCCTCGGACGGCGTCAGCATGTGCACGGGTGGCACCCGGCGTTCGATCATCGCATCGATGATGGCGCGAGCTTGCGGATCGAGCATGGCGAAGGCACCGGCAGCGCGGCGCAGGGGACACGCCGGCGCAGTGTAGTCACGCGCACCGGGGCCGCCCGGCGCGGCCCGATCGCCCGGCGCGATCATGCGGCTCGATCGCCAGGCCCCATCGCGCGGCCAAGTTGCGCGGCCAAGTTGCGCGGCCAGGTTGCGCGGCCTGGCCTCGTGCGCGCAGACCGGCAACCCGCGCCACCCGCGTCAGGCCTGCACGGTCAGGCGAACTCCTGCCGCACCATCGGCGCGCCCAGGCAGCGCGCCAGCCAGGCCAGCACGACGCAGCCGGCGAGCGTGAGCAGCAGCGCCAGGCCCTGCGCCGCGTAGGCGAAGCCGTCGAACAGCCCCCGTGCGGCGGCCGGCAGCGATGCCAGTTCGGCCACGTGCGTCACGAGCACGTGCACCACCTCGTGCTGCAGCCACAGCCCGGCGAGGTTGGCCAGCGCCGTGGCCAGCAGCACGCCGATGGCGGCGCGGCGCGCCCACTCCAGCCGCAGCAGCAGCCCCACCCCCGAGATCAGCAGCAGCAGCGACAGCGCGCCCGCCAGCGCCAGCACCCAGTGCAGATGCTGCAGCAGCAGCGCACTGGCCGCAGGCAGCGTCCCGGCCCACGGCGGCAGCATCGAGCCGAGCACCGCGTACTGCAGCAGCGTGAGCCCGCAGGCGAGCAGGCCGCAGGCGATGAAGGCCCAGGCGATGGCGCTCACGAGCCAGGAGCGGGAACCGACGGTGTAGGTCTGCGGCATGGCGATCTCCGGGCCGTGCGCCGCGCCGTTCGGCACGGTGCGCAGGGCCGGACGATGTTCTCGCACGGCGCGCGCCTTTCGAATCCCCGGAACAGGCGGTCTGCAGCCGCCTGTTCGCGCCAGGCGTGCGCTATTACGCGGCCGTCACCGCTTCGCCCGCGGCGACGCCGGCGACAGGCGCCGGCGCGCGGATGAGGTGGTCGAAGGCGGCCAGTGCCGCCTTGGCGCCCTCGCCTGCGGCGATCACGATCTGCTTGAACGGCACCGTGGTCGCGTCGCCCGCCGCATACACGCCGCGCACGCTGGTGGCACCGCGCGCGTCGACGACGATCTCGCCGTGGCGGTTGAGCTCGAGCGTCCCCTCGAGAAAAGCGGTGTGGGGTACGAGCCCGATCTGCACGAAGACGCCGGCCAGTTCGATGCGCTGCGACACGCCGCTCGCACGATCTTCGAACACGAGGCCGTCGACGCGCTGGCCGTCGCCGCTGATCTCGGTCGTGCGCGCGTTGACGTGCACCGTCACGTTGGCGAGGCTTTTCAGCTTGCTCACCAGCACCGCATCGGCCTTGAGCTGCGGCAAGAACTCGATCACGGTGACGTGCCGCACGACGCCAGCGAGGTCGATCGCCGCCTCGACGCCCGAGTTGCCGCCGCCGATGACCGCGACCCGCTTGCCCTTGAACAGCGGCCCGTCGCAGTGCGGGCAGTAGGCCACGCCCTTGTTCGCGTACTCGGCCTCGCCCGGCACGCCCACCTTGCGCCAGCGCGCGCCGGGGGCGAGCACGACGCTGCGCGCGCGCAGCGTGGCGCCGTTTTCCAGCCGCACGCCGATCTCGCCGCCCGGCGCGGCGGCCGGCACGAGCGCGGCCACGCGCTGGCCGCTCATGACGTCCACGTCGTAGGCGCGCACGTGCGCCTCGAGCGCGGCGGCGAACCTGGGGCCCTGCGTCTGCAACACCGAGACGTAGTTCTCGATGGCCAGCGTGTCCAGCGTCTGGCCGCCCATGCGCTCGGCGACGAGCCCGGTGCGGATGCCCTTGCGCGCGGCGTAGATCGCCGCCGCCGCGCCGGCCGGGCCGCCGCCGACGACCAGCATGTCGAAGGCGTCCTTGGCGCCCAGGCGCGCGGCGTCACGCGCCGCGGCACCGGTGTCGAGCCGGGCCAGGATCTCGCCGAGCTCCATGCGGCCGCTGGCGAACGGCTTGCCGTTGAGGAACACCGCCGGCACGGCCATGATCTGCCGCGCCTCGACTTCACCCTGGAACAGCGCGCCGTCGATCGCCACGTGGCGCACGCGCGGGTTGAGCGCCGCCATCAGGTTGAGCGCCTGCACGACGTCGGGGCAGTTCTGGCAGCTGAGACTCATCCAGGTCTCGAACACCAGTTCGTCGCCATCGGCGGCCAGCGCGCCGATCTGCTCGACGACCTCCGGCGTCACCTTGGGCGGGTGGCCGCCGGCATGCAGCAGCGCCAGCACGAGCGAGGTGAACTCGTGCCCCATCGGGATCGCCGCGAACTCGATGCCCATGTCGGCGCCGGCGCGCGTGACGCGAAACGACGGCCTGCGCGCTGCCGTGCCGTCGAAGCGTGCCGTCACGCGCTGGTCCAGCGCCGCGATCTGCTCGAGCAGCGTGCGCATCTGCTCGGCGTCCCCGCTCGCATCGAGCGAGGCCACCAGCTCCACCGGTTGCCTGATGCGCTGGAGATAGGAGACGAGCTGGGCCTGGATGTGGGCGTCGAGCATGGCGGTTCCTCGCGGGTGGATTTGTGCTTCGGCGCCCGATCCGGGCGGATCGCGCGCCTGCGCGTGAGCAGGAAGGCGGCCGGGCCCGGCGGTCGTGCCGACCGGGCCCGGGAGCATCGGCGGCAGGCGCTGCCGCCGCGCCCGTCAGATCTTGCCGACGAGGTCGATCGACGGCGCCAGCGTCGGCGCGCCCTCGTTCCACTTGGCCGGGCAGACGTGGCCGGGGTGGCTGGCGACGTACTGCGCGGCCTTGAGCTTGCGCAGCGTCTCCTTGACGTCGCGCGCGATCGCGTTGTCGTGGATCTCGGCGGTCTTGACGATGCCCTGCGGGTCGATGACGAAGGTGCCGCGCAGCGCCAGGCCCTCGGCGTCGATGTGCACGCCGAACATGCGCGTGAGCTGGTGCGTCGGGTCGCCGACGAGGGGGAACTGCGCCTTGCCGACGGCCGGCGACGTCTCGTGCCAGACCTTGTGCGAGAAGTGCGTGTCGGTGGTGACGACGTACACCTCGGCACCGAGGTTGCGGAACTCGGCGTAGTGCTGCGCCGCGTCCTCGACCTCGGTCGGGCAGTTGAACGTGAACGCGGCCGGCATGAAGATGACGACCGACCAGCGGCCCTCGAGGTCCTTCTCGGTCACCTCGATGAACTGGCCGCTCCTGAACGCCTGGGCCTTGAACGGCTGGACCTGGGTGTTGATGATCGACATGGTTTTCCTTTCGTCGGGTTGGAGGCGGTGGCTTGTGCGATGCGTCATTGTATGAATACACGCTACGCAGTAGTTTCCATTTATGACATCGCACGCATAGGCACCACCTATCGACGCTTGCGCGCCACCAGGCCCAGCAGCGCCGAACGGCCGTGGTGGCCTTCGCCCTCGGCGAGATCGTCCTCGTACTCGTCGAGCGCGAGGATCTCGAGGGCCGCGAACGCCTCGCGCAGCAGCGCCGGCGTGTACAGGTGGTCGACGAACGGCGGCCCGCCGGTGCGGTACTCGAGCTGCCTGGGCGTGTAGCCCTGCAGCACGAGCGTGCCGCCGGGCGCGAGGCAGCGCGCGAGGTTGGCGAACATCCGCGCGCGCATCGGCGGATCGGCAAACTGCACGAAGATCGCCGCCACGCCGTCGTAGCGCGCCTCGGGCCAGGCCCGGCGGTCGGCGTCGGCGACCTCGTAGTGCACGCGCACGCCGCGCTCGGCCGCCAGCGCGCGCGCCTTGGCGACGCCGACCTCGGCCAGATCGAAGGCGTCGACCTCGAGGCCCTGCGCCGCCAGCCACGCACTGTTGCGGCCTTCGCCGTCGGCGACGCTGAGCACGCGCTGGCCGGCGCGCCAGCCCGCCGTCGTGAGCGCGTGACGTTCGAGCCAGCGGTTGGGTGCCGTCCCGAACAGGAATCCGGGGGCGGAGAAGCGCCGGTTCCAGGTACCGGCGGGATCGTCGAATGCAGGTGCAGTCATGTCGTTCGGTGGTGCAACGCCGGCGCACGCCGGCTGGAAGATGATGCGGCGCACGCCGGCTGGAAGGTGATGCGGCTCACGCCGGCTGGAAGGTGATTCGGCGCGTGCCGGCTGGAAGGTGATGCGGCGCAGGCGGCTCGGGAGGGCGCGCGCTGCGTGCGGGCCGGGATGGCGTGCGCTGCGTGCCGGCCGGGTTCGGCGCCAGCGCGCCCGGCCGCGTGCGCGAAGCATGCCGCATCGGCGGCGATCGCGCACGGGCCCCCCGCCGTCGGCCCGACGTGGCGGCGGTCCAGCCACACCAAGCCACAATCGGCCGCATGCACACGCTTGCGCCCGACACGCTGCCCTCGTCGAACGCATCCGGCTCCCGGCACGCGTGCCGGCATGGCCGATGGCGCGTGGCAGCGCCGACGTTCGCGGCGCATGTCCTGACGCTGCTCGCGCTGGCGTCCTCACTGCCGGCGCAGGCCGATGCGCCGGCCTACGAGCGCAGCATCGCGACCTCGACGCTGGCCAACGTCGAGCGCGTGCGCCTGCCCGGCGGCGAGCACATGGGCCTGGCCGGCGTGTCGCTGCTGTTCGACGTCGGCCAGGGCTGGTGGCTGGGGCCCGCGGCCTACGGCGCCGCCGGCGGCTCGCGCGGCGGGCTCTTCGTCGGCGGCGTCGAGCTGCAACGGCGCTGGCGCTTCGGCAGCGGCCAGGTCGTGGCGGGCCTGTATGCCGGCGGCGGCGGCGGCGCGGCGGCGCCCGTGGGCGGCGGCCTGATGCTGCGCCCGGCGCTCGGCTGGCTGCACGATGTCGGTCCGGTGCAGCTCGGCGTCGCGGTCTCGGCGGTGCGCTTTCCGAGCGGCGACATCTCGGGCACGCAACTCGCGCTGCTGCTGGCCTGGGACGGCAGCTTTGACCATGCAGCGGCCGCGCGCGCGGGCGCGACAGGTGCCGATGTGCGGCGCTCTGGCGTCGGCGTCGACCGGCTCGTCGGCACCTTCACCAGCTATGCGCTGCGCGGCGCCGGCGTGCGCGAGCGACGCATCGGCCTTGTCGGCGCGCGCCTCGAGCAGCAGCGCGAAGGTGCCCCGCTGGGCGGCACCTGGCGCTGGGGCCTGGAGACGGCCGGCGCGGCCTCCGGCGGCGCCGCCGGCTACATGGAGATCCTGGGCACCGCGGGCTGGGATGCGCCCGTGGGCAGCGGCGGCGCGATCCGCGCCGGCGCGCGGGCAGCGCTGGGCCTGGGCGGCGGCGGGGGCGTTCCCACGGGCGGCGGCGTCATCGCGCGGCTGCTGCTCGGCGCCTCGCTGCAGCTCGACTCCAGGCTCGCGACGGGCGTCGAGGCCGGCTGGCTGCGCGCGGCCGACACGTCGCTGCACGCCCCGGTGGCGCAGTGGTGGCTGGCCTGGGCGCTGGAGCCCGCGCCCGACGCCCAGGGCCTGCGGCGCGGCGTGCTCGTGCGCACCGAGTGGACCGCGGCGCTGCAGCACTACACGCACGCCGCGCGGCGCGACGGCAGCACGCGTGCGCTCGATACCGTGGGCCTGAAGCTGGCGCGCCAGCTCGACGAGCACGTGTACGTCACGGGCCAGGCGCACAGTGCCTATGCCGGCGGCGCCGGCGCCTACTCGGTCGGACTGGTCGGCCTGGGTGTCGTGACGGCCGCGCGGCCGCAGCCCTGGCGCGTCGGCGCCGAGCTGCTCGTCGGTGCCGCAGGCGGCGGCGGCGTCGCCAGCGGCGGCGGCGCGATCGCGCAGGGCGTAGCCTGGGCGGGCCTGGCGCTCGCAGACGACATCGAGCTGCGCATCGGCGCGGGCCGCGCGCGCTCGCGCCGCGACGGCCTCGCCTCGCCGGTCTTCGAGCTCTCGATCTCGCGCGCGTTCGCGCAACTGGCGCCGTAACCGCGGGCCCTCGATGCCGCCGCCGGCAGGCGCTGCGGTGGCGCCGCGCGCAGGCGGTGCCGTTTCAGCGGCGCCCGCGGCGCGTGCTCAGCGCAGGTCGCCCGCCAGGCTCGCCAGCGTCTCGGGCGCGATGGCGACGTGCGCCGGGTAGTTCCCGTGGTCGCAGCCGAGCTTGACGCCGGCGCCGGCGCGGATCGCCTCGCGCATCGGCGGCGTGAACTCGAAGCGCACGAAGTGCACCGAGGCCGTCTTCTCCTCGTTCTCGCGCTCGAGGTCCTCGTCGGCGATGGCGTACACGCGCGCGTGAGCCTCGACCTCGACGAACAGGCGATCCTCGACGCCGATCAGCCGCGCCAGCTCGCGCCGGCGCTCGTTCGGATCGGGAAACTCGATCAGCAGCGTCGCCTTCCAGTTCGTGCCGTCGGGCACCAGCGGCGCGTAGACGTCGATCTCGGCCTGGATGCCCGCCTCGTCGAAGATCTTCTCGATGTGCAGCATCTCCTGGATCTGGCGCCGGATGGTCTGCTCGTCCTCGAACTGCAGCGTCATGTGCTCGCCCAGACGCACGCTGCGCAGCCGCCGGTGCGCGATGGCCCCGGCGCGGCTCGTCTTGCGGATCTTCGAATAGGCCTCCAGCGTCAGGAGGCTCGCGCGGTCGATCGTCATGTGGTCTGCCTCACTCGAGCCCATAGGCGATGCGCACGAGCGTGAGCGGATGGCCCACCGCCTTGGGCGGCGTGCCGGCCTGCCGCATGCCCTGCGCGATGTGGTGGCCGGCCAGCGGGCAGTCGCTGGCGATCACGTCGGGCGTGTCCTTGGCCATGCTCTTGAAGACCGGCCTGCCGATCTTCATCGCCGCCGGGTGCGTGGGCGTCTTGACGCCGTAGGTGCCGGCGTGCCCCGAGCAGCGCTCGACGGTGTTGAGCTTCACGTCGACGCTGTGCGCGACGAGCTTGAGCATCTCCTCGGTCTTGCGGCCGACGTTCTGCACGCGTGCGTGGCACGGCACGTGGTAGCTCACCTTGCCCAGCGGCGTCTTGAAGTCGGTCTTGAGCAGCCCGTCCTTGTGGCGCGACACCAGGTACTCGAACGGATCCCACATCGCGTCCTTGACGAGCTGCGTGTCGGCGTCGTCGGGGAACATGAGCGGCAGCTCCTGCTTGAACATCAGCGTGCAGCTCGGCACCGAGGCGACGATCGCCCAGCCTTCGCGCGCGTACTTCGCCAGCACCGGGACGTTCGCGTTCTTCGCCCGCTCGACCGCCTCGAGGTCGCCAAGCTCGAGCTTGGGCATGCCGCAGCACTGTTCCTGGGCGACGATCTCGTAGGGGATCTCGTTGTGCTCGAGCACCTTGACGAGGTCCTCGCCGATCGCCGGCTCGTTGTAGTTGACGGTGCAGGTGGCGAAGATCGCCACCTTGCCGGGCGTGCGCTCGCCGTCGCGCACGTCGAACGAGGCGTTGTTCATCGCGCGCCCCCAGCGAAAGCGCTGCGTGGCCATCGCCGGCAGCCAGGCGTCGGCGTGCACGTTGAGCTGGCTTTGCAGCAGCTTGCGCATCGCCGGCATCGCGTTCACCCTGTTGACCACCTGCGAGACGATCGGGATGCCCGCGAACTGGCCGTGCACGTCGGTGCTGGCGAGCAGTTCGTCGCGCACCGTGACGCCGCCCTTGCGGTGCTTGATCGCCTTGGCGCGCAGCATGACGTGCGGGAAGTCCACGTTCCACGGGTGCGGCGGCACGTAGGGGCACTTGGTCATGTAGCACAGGTCGCACAGGTAGCAGTGGTCGACGACCTTCCAGTAGTCGTCCTTGGCCACGCCGTGCACCTCGCCGTCGGCGGTGGCGTCGACCAGGTCGAACAGCGTCGGAAAGCTCTGGCACAGGACGACGCAGCGGCGGCAGCCGTGGCAGATGTCGAACACGCGCTCCATCTCGGCGAAGGCCTGCGCCTCGTCGTAGAAGTCGGGGTTCTTCCAGTCGATCGGATGGCGGGTCGGAGCTTCGAGATTGCCTTCGCGCATGACGGTGCTCGCTGGCGGAGGTTGACGGAGGTCGGACGGCGGTCGGGCGACGGACGAACGACAGGCGGGCGACGAACGCACGACAAACGAACACGGGGGCACGAGGCCCCCGTCGAACAAGGGGCGCCGAGCCCCTGTCGAACAAGGGGCACGAAGCCCCTGTTCGGCAGTGCGGCGACCTGGGTTCAGTCGACGAACTGGTCCAGCGCCTTCTGGTAGCGGTTGGCGTGCGAGCGCTCGGCCTTGGCCAGCGTCTCGAACCAGTCGGCGATCTCGTCGAAGCCTTCGGCGCGCGCCGTCTTGGCCATGCCCGGGTACATGTCGGTGTACTCATGCGTCTCGCCGGCGACGGCCGACTTCAGGTTGTCGCGCGTGCCGCCGATCGGCAGCCCGGTGGCCGGATCGCCCACCGCCTCGAGGAATTCGAGGTGGCCGTGCGCGTGGCCGGTCTCGCCCTCGGCGGTGGAGCGGAACAGCGCCGCGACGTCGTTCTGGCCTTCCACGTCGGCCTTGTTGGCGAAGTACAGGTAGCGCCGGTTGGCCTGCGACTCGCCGGCGAAGGCGTCCTTCAGGCTCTGCTCGGTCTTGGAACCCTTCAAGTTCATGGTGTGCTCCTCATGCTCTGCGGTGACTCTGCGAAACGGGCGCCCCGCACGGCGCGACCGAACGGCAACGCTAGCAGACGAATCACGCGCGGGCCAATGCATCGCGTCAATGCCGTTCATAGCCTGAGGCCGCTCAACGCAGGTCCACGAGCCGCAGCGCCAGTTCGTGCAGCCGCCCGGCCGGATCGGCCAGGCTCTCGAGCACGTTGAAGTGATGCATGCCGGGCAGCGTCTCGCACACCGGCACCGTGGTCGGACCCCAGACGTCGCGGATCAGACGGTTCTGGCGCAGGAACTCCTCGCTCTCCTCCAGGCCGGCCACGGCGTACAGCTTGCCCGCCTTGGGCCGCGGAAAGAACGCCGGGCTCAGCCGCGCCACCGACGCCGGTGTCAGGCGCAGATCGGGCTGCAGCCAGCGCACGTGGCGCAGCGGCTCGAGGTCGAACAGACCCGAGATGGCGAGCGCACCGGCCAGCGGCTGCGCCGGCAGATCGGGCGCCACCTCCTTCCAGCGACAGCTCAGCAGCATCGCCGCCAGGTGCCCGCCGGCCGAGTGCCCGACGACGGCCAGGCGCGAGGCATCGCCGCCATGCGCGGCGGCGTTGGCCCGCACCCAGGCCACGGCCTGCGTCATCTGCAGCGCCTGCTGCTCGATGCTCGCCTTGGGGCACAGCGCGTAGTTGGGCACCACGAGCAGGACGCCGTGCGCGGCGAACGACGCCGCGAGGAACGAGAAGTCGCTCTTGTCGAGCGCACGCCACCAGCCGCCGTGGATGAAGACGAGCACCGGCGCGCCGGCGGCGGGCGCCGTGCCCGCGGTCGCGGGAAACAGGTCGAGGGTGGCGCCGTCGCCATCTCCGTAGCGCAGGTCGAGCACGGCCGGCGCGGCGCTGCGCACCAGCGCCGACGCCTTGGCCCAGCGCCCGATGATCTCCATGTGCTGCGGCACGCGCGCGCGGGCGTCGTACTGCGCGTCGAGCCACGCGGGGTCTTTGCGATGCGGCATGGACAACACCTTGCAGAGCGCCCACCAACGGCGCCAACGGCGGCGCATCTTAGCGGCCCGGCCCGGCCCGGCGCGGCGCGGTCCGGCGCCGGTCGAAGCAGCCTGCCAGGGGCCATTACGCCCAGGAGCCGCTCGTGTCGCCGTGTTAGAATGGCCGGCTCACGTGGGGACGTAGCTCAGCTGGGAGAGCGTCGCGTTCGCAATGCGAAGGTCGAGGGTTCGATCCCCTTCGTCTCCACCAACATTCGAAAGACCAACCGTTCTCGGTTGGTTTTTTTTCGCCCGCAATCGCCAGTGCTGGCGCGGGTTCGGGCCGCGCTGCGACGGACGCCAGCACTCCTGGCGGCCCGGTTTCAGGCGTTCTTGCGCTCTCTGTTCCCGCCCCTTCTCTGTTTCTGCGACGGACGCCTTCGCACCCGCCCCAGCGTCGATGCGGGTTTGCGGCGGCATGTTCGTTGCGCCAACCGCCCTGGCGCGGGCGACTCGACGCCTGGCAAGCTCCCCCGACGGTGTCCGGTACCGGCGAAGTTCTCTGCTCGCATGTTGACAACCACTTTCCAATATGGGAAACTGGTTGTCACTTCGATCAATGACTGTTCCAGATGAAACCGGATCTCCGTGCTGCCGCAATCTCCCATATCGCCCTGACGGTTTTTCGCCTGAACGGGGAGCTCTTGCAGTGGGGGGATCGACTGGTTGAACCCTTGGGGCTGACCAGCGCACGCTGGCAGATGCTGGGTGCGGTCGCCCTCGCGGATTCACCGCTGAGCGCTCCGCAAGTGGGCCAAGCCATGGGCGTCACGCGTCAGGGTGCGCAAAAACAACTGGACTTGCTGCTAGACCAAGGGCTGCTCGAGTCGCGTCCCAACCCGGCGCACAAACGCTCCCCGCTGTACAGCCTGACGCCGAAAGGACAGGCGCTTTACGCGCAAGCCGATGCGCTGTGGAGCGTCCAAGCGGGGCAGCTGGCGGCATCGATCCCGGCCGCTCGACTCGAGGCGACGACACAAACCCTGGTGAGCATCCTGCACCACCTGCAAACCAGGCCCTTTTCATTGGAGGTTGAATCATGAAGGCAAAGCTGCATGGATCTTTCGGCGCTGTGGCGCTCCTGTGCATTGCGACGTTCTGGGTGTCGACGGCCGTTTCCGAAGCGTTTCTCGGTCTGGACAGCGTCACGGCAGTGAAGAACGCGATCCTCACTGGGATGTGGCTGCTGATCCCGGCGATGGCCGCAACCGGGGGCAGTGGGTTTTCGCTCGCCGGCGCGCGTCGTGGGCGCCTCGTCGAGGTCAAGGCGCGACGGATGAAGATGGTGGCGGCCAACGGCGTGCTGGTGTTGCTGCCGAGCGCCTTCGTGCTCGCATCCTGGGCCAACGCCGGTCGTTTCGATGGCGCGTTCTACGCGTTGCAGGCTCTGGAGCTGCTCGCTGGTGCTGCCAATATCACCCTGCTGGTGCTCAATATGCGCGATGGCTTGCGGCTGGCTGGGCGCTTGCCGGTGAGGCAGTCGACGGCACTCGAACGCAAATGAAAGGCGCCCGATTTTTGCTCCACAGCAAAGCTGCCCTGGTGCCGACAAGCCGCCTGCATTTCAGCTCGTGGCCTCGAACGCCGGGTGGTAGGTGACACTGCCGCGTGCAGTCGCGCTGACTAGGGGCAGGGCTTGAAAATACTCGGGCGGCACACCCGGGAGCACCAGATCAGGGGTGGCACGAAAGCCAAAGCGGCCGTAGTAGCCTGGATCACCCAGCACCACGCACCCCTGGGCTGCGCGCTGGCGCAGGGCCGCCAGCGCCGCCGCCATCAGCGCGCAGCCGACGCCGTGGCGCTGGTGCGCGGGAAGTACCGAGATCGGGCCCAGGCCGAACCAGTGCGGGCTGCCGTCGCTGATGCTCACCGGCGAGAGGGCGACGTGGCCGACCAGCACGCCGTCAAGTTCGGCGACCAGGGAAACCGTCAACGCGCCAGCGCGCCGCAGCGCGTTGACGATGTGCTGCTCGGTATGGCTGGCGTGCGGGGCGTCCAAGAAGGCCGCAACCGTGACGGCCTCGATGATTGCGGCATCCACGGGCACTTCCTCTCGAACAATGGGCGGCATGAGCATTTCCTTGGGGCCGGCGGCTCGGCTCGAGGTTACTCGTTCACGATGGGCCGGACGTCCCACGGCGCACGGCGGCAAAACACCGGACCGCGCGCACTTCGCGTCGCTGCCGGCGCCGTGAGCGGCGGCCCGATCGGAGGCCACAGTGAGCGGTCAACACGGGTTGCCCACCGCGTCGGTCGTGTGTTCGTCGCAAGCGACGCCCGCCCGCCGCCGTGGACAACCCTGCGCCGCTGTCAACCCGGCACAGTCCCACTCATCGTCGCCCGATTCGCGTTCGAACGAATGGGGCCGCCTTTCCTGCGGCCGTCCTCGAACCTGGTGTGCATGCAGCCCATCGGCACGTGGTCGGCCCGCCGCGTGAAGCCGACGTCGAGCGATGCCAGCAGGTGCCGGTCGGCCGCGGTGATCGCGCGGCTATCGGTAATAGGGTTCGACCTTGCCCTTGATGCGGATCGTCAGTGGGTTGCCCTTGCGATCGACCGTCTTGCCTGCCGGCACACGGATCCAGCCTTCGCTGATGCAGTACTCCTCGACGTCGTTGCGCTCCTTGCCGTTGAAGCGGATGCCGATGTCGTGCTCGCAGGCGGCGGCCAGGTGATACGGACTGCGCGGATCGACGCTCAGCCGGTCGGGCAGCGGTGGGAGGGCGGCAGGGGCGCTGTCGCCGGTGTGGTCGAGCGTGTCGGTCATGGCAGTGGGCGCGGTGCGCGGGATGGGCGCGAGGATGATACGAGCGGGGGGCACGGGCGGTCCTGCGTTGGCGGGTGGCACGCCTGTTCATGCGCTGCATCTCGCGCCGTTGCGCCGTTGCGCCGTTGCGCCGTTGCGCCGTTGCGCCGTTGCGCCGTTGCGCCGTTGCGCCGTTGCGCCGTTGCGCCGTTGCGCCGGTCGAAGGCGGGAGCGGCCATCACGACCCGACGATCCACCCTTCGATCGGGTCGACGCCGCGCGGCACGCCCTGGCCAGGTTGACGCTCGGCCCAGGCGGCCTGCATCAGGCACAGGACGGCGTCGAGCAGGTCGCCGCCGGCGTCGGCCACGATCGCATCGCGCAGCGGCGGCGCCATCCGCAGCCCGAAACCGGCCCCGCCGCGCCATGACGCGAGGGCATCGAGCAGATCGCTGCGCGCGGCGCGGTGCGCCTGGTCGTCGCGGTTCTTGTACGGGCGCCGGCCGATGAGTTCGAAGGCGACGCGGCGCGGGTAGCCCTCGACGGCCACGCGCTGCGGGTCGCCCACGCGCAATCCGGGCAGCGTCGCGTCGGCGGCGACGAGCCGCGCCAGGCCCTCGTAGTACATGAAGCCCACCGGCACGTAGCGCGTCTGCAGCGGGCTCGTCGAGCGCGCCGGGTGCGCGGTGTCGGTGGCGCGGTGCACGAGGCGCTGCCCGGCGGGCCGCACCCGGCTCCACGCATCGACCAGCGCACGCAGGGCCATGCGATCAGGGCAGCGCGCGCGCAGCGCGGCGATGACGGCATCGGTGTCGGCGCCCAGCGCGTGCGCCTGCACGAAGGCGCGCGGCAGGCCGAACGGGAAGTCGAAGGCGCCGAACCAGGGGCCGGGCTCCGCGAGCAGGCGCTCGAACGCGCCGAGGGTGGGCAGTGCGTCGATGCGGCCCAGATGCAGCGTGGCGCCCTCACGCCGGCCGCGCGCCACCGTGATCGGCTTGCGGCGGCTGGGTGCCGAGCTGAAATCCACGCCGAGCAGCAGTGGGGTCGCCGTCATGACACGCATTCTCCGGGTGCAGCATGCCCTGCCTTGCCCTGCCTTGCCCTGCCTTGCCCTGCCTTGCCCTGCCTTGCCCTGCCCTGGCCTGCCCTGGCCTGCCCCTGCGCTGCAATCCGCACGCCGCGCGGCGCACGGTGCTGGCGGCTCGCGCTAGAGTGCGCCGACATGCAAGCCCACCCCGTTCTCGTCGAGGCCCTGCGCGGCGGCAGCGTCGAATCGCTGCACCGCGGCGCCTACGCCGTCGTCGATGCCGACGGCCGCGTCGTCGATGCGTGCGGCGACATCGAGCGCCCGGTGTTCCCGCGCAGCGCGATCAAGGTGCTGCAGGCGCTGCCGCTGGTGGCCAGCGGCGCGGCCGACGCGCTCGGCCTCGGCGACGAGGAACTGGCGCTGGCCTGCGCCTCGCACGGCGGCGAAGCGATGCACGTGAGCACCGCGGCCGGCATGCTGGCGAAAGCGGGGCTGGACGCGACGGCGCTCGAATGCGGCGCGCACCGGCCCTACAACGACGCCGCGCTCGAGGCGCTGGCCGCCGCGGGCGCGAGCCCGAGCGCGCTGCACAACAACTGCTCGGGCAAGCACTCGGGCTTCGTCTGCCTGGGCTGCCTGATGGCGCGCCAGGCCGGGCGCGACGCGCGCGAGTTCGTGCGCGGCTACGTCGCACCCGGGCACCCGGTGATGCGCGAGGTGACGGCGGCGATCGCCGCAGCCACCGGCTTCGATCTGGCCACGGCCGCGCGCGGCACCGACGGCTGCTCGATTCCCACCTACGCGATCCCGCTGCGCCACCTGGCGCACGCCTTCGCCCGCGTCGGCACCGGGCACGGCCTGTCGCCCCCTTACGCGCGCGCCGCACGCCGGCTGCGCGCGGCGGTGGCCCGTGCGCCGCAGATGGTGGCCGGCAGCGGCCGCTTCGACTCGCGCGTGATGGCCCTGCTCGGCGAGCGCGTGTTCTGCAAGGTCGGCGCCGAGGGCATGTACTGCGCCGCGCTGCCGGCGCAGGGCCTGGGCGTGGCGGTCAAGATCGACGACGGCAACACGGCGCGCGCCTGCGAGGTGGTGATGGCGGCGCTGATCGGCGCCCGGGTGGCGCTCGACGAGCGCGAGGCGGCCATCGTCGGCGAACTGGCCGACGCCCCGCTCAGGAACTGGAACGGCATCGAGGTCGGCCGCTTGCGCGCCGCGCCGTCGTGGGCATCGGCGTTGCCGGGCCACGCGCGGGCGCACTGAAGCGGCATCGCTGCACCCCGACGCCCCGACGCCCCGACGCCCCGACGCCCCGGCGTCCCGGCGTCCCGGCGTCCCGGCGTCCCGGCGTCCCGGCGTCCCGGCGTCCCGGCGTCCCGGCGTCCCGGCGTCCCGGCGTCCCCGCATCCCGGCACCGCACCGCACCGCACCGCACCGCACCGCAGCG
>JAFECX010000212.1 GCA_018241895.1 Pseudomonadota bacterium | reverse complement strand
GCACGCAGGTCGGGGCGGCGGCGCAGCAGGTCGGCCGGAACGCCCGGCGCCGGCAGCGGCGCCACGCGCGGCACGCCGCGCGGCGCCGCGGCCAGGCGTTCGGCCAGCGCACGTGGCGGCAGGGCCAGCAGCACGGCGAGGCGGTGTGCGTTCTGCTCGAGTGTGCTCTGCAGCGCCGGCAGCTGGGCCTCGGCCAGCGCGACGCTGCTGGCGGCCTGCTCGGCATCGAGCGCGCTGGCCAGCCCCGCCTGCACGCGCCAGCCGACGAGCTCACGCGTCTGTTGCAGGCTTTCGAAGCTCGCGCGGGCCACCTCGAGCTGGCTGCGCGTGCGCTGCCACGCCAGATAGGCCAGCGCGGTCTCGCCGGCGATCGCGAGCCGGGTGGCGTCGAGCAGGGCGGCGCCGGCCTCGGCGTCGGCGCGCGCGGCGGCGCTGGCGGCGGCGTTGGCGCCGAAGACATCGGCCTCCCAGCTCGCGTCGACGCCGGCGCCCAGCGAGCTGGACTCGACGCGCTGGCTGCGGCTGCGCCCGATGCTGGCGCGGGTGCCGAGCTGCGGCGCTTGTCCGGCGGCGGCCACGTCGGCCAGCGCGCGTGCGCGTTCGAGCGTCGTGCGCGCGCCGGCGATGTCGAGATTCGCCGCCAGCGCCTCGGCGACCAGCGCCGGCAGCAACGCATCGTCGATGTCGCCGAAGCGCGGCGCCTCGGCCGCGACGAGTGCCGCCTGCAGCGCGGACGCGTCCCAGCTTGCCGGCAGCGCCGCGCTGGCCAGCGGCGGCGGCTGCGACGACACCGTGGCGCAGGCCGACAGCAGCGCGGCCAGCACGACGGTGCACAGGCTTGTCGCCACCGGCCGGGCCGCCGGCCCAGGCGCCGAACGAAGCGCGGATCGAAGTGCCGAACGAAACGTGGATCGAAGTGCGGACCGAGGCGCGGATCGAAGTGCGGACCGAGGCGCGGATCGAAGTGCGGACCGAGGCGCGGAGCGAGGCGAAGGTGTCGATCGGGCAGCGCAGGCCGCGGCGACGGGGTGGTGCGTCGTCATCACCCTGGGGTTTTTACCGTTGTTGCGCCACGGCAACGTTGCGCACCCGCAAAGAAAGCTTGCTGGCGGCGGCGCGCGCTGCCGTGCCCCCGCACGGCCCACCCGAGGCGCCGCTACTGGAAGGCGACCTCGGCAAAGCTGCGCAGCTTGCGGCTGTGCAGTGCACCCGGGCGTTCGTGGCGCAGCAGTTCGGCGGCGCGCATGCCGATGCGCAGGTGCTGGTCGACGCGCTCGCGGTAGAAGGTGTCGGCCATGCCGGGCAGCTTGATCTCGCCGTGCAGCGGCTTGTCGCTCACGCACAGCAAGGTGCCGTAGGGCACGCGAAAGCGAAAGCCGTTGGCCGCGATGGTGGCGCTTTCCATGTCCAGCGCCACCGCGCGGCTCTGGCTGAAGCGGCGCGACGGGCCGGGCTCGGGCAGCAGCTCCCAGTTGCGGTTGTCGATCGACACCACGGTGCCGGTGCGCAGGATGCGCTTCAACTCGTAGCCCGCAAGCTGCGTCACGTCGGCCACCGCCTGCTCGAGCGCGAGCTGCACCTCGGCCAGCGCCGGCAGCGGCACCCACGGCGGCAGATCGGCGTCGAGCACGCGGTCCTCGCGCATGTAGGCGTGCGCGAGCACGTAGTCGCCCAGTTGCTGGCTCACGCTCAGGCCCGCGCAGTGCCCGAGCATCAGCCAGCACTGCGGGCGCAGCACGGCCACGTGGTCGGTGATCGTCTTCGCGTTGGCCGGGCCGACGCCGATGTTGACCATCGTGATGCCGTTCGCCCCCGGGCGCACCAGGTGGTAGGCCGGCATCTGCGGCAGCCGTGCCGGCGCTGTGCCGCTGCCGCCTGCACTGCCGCGCAGCGTGACCACGTTGCCCGGTTCGACGAAGGCGTCGTAGGGTGCGGCCGCATCGGCCATCAGCGCGTGCCCGAGCTTGATGAACTCGTCGATGTAGAACTGGTAGTTCGTGAACAGCACGAAGTTCTGGAAGTGCTCGGGCGCGCTGCCGCAGTAGTGGCGCAGGCGCTGCAGCGAGTAGTCCACGCGCGCGGCCGTGAACAGCGCCAGCGGCTGCGGTGCCCCCGGCGCCGGCTCGTGCGTGCCGTTGGCGATGCCGTCGTCCATCGTCGTCAGGTCGGGCAGGTCGAACAGGTCGCGCATCCGCAGGCGTCGCTCGGCGTCGAGCGAGCCTTCGAGATAGTCGTCCGCGGCCAGCGAGAAGTGCACCGGGATCGGCTGCGTGCTGGTGCCGATCTCGAGCGGCACGCCGTGGTTGGCCAGCAGCAGGCGGAACTGCTCGAGGTAGTAGTCACCGAACAGGTCGGGGCGCGTGAGTGTCGTCTCGTAGGTGCCGGGACCGGCGACGAAGCCGTAGGACAGCCGCGAGTCGGCGCGCGCGACGGTGTCGGTGCGCACGCGCACGAAGGGGTAGCAGGCGCGCACGTGCTGGCCGTCGTCGGCGCCGGCGACGAAGCGCTGAAGTGCCGAGCGCAGGTGCTCGGTGCTGCCGGTGTGGATCGCCCGCACCTGCGCCAGCGCGGCCTCGGCATCGTCGAACTTGGCGGGGGCGATGTACGGCGGCAGGTTCGGCATGGCCTATTGTGGCTGTGGTGGCTGTGGCGGCTGTGGCGGCTGCGGTGGCTGCGGTGGCTGCGGTGGCTGCGTCTGCGCCCTCGGGGCGGCGGACCGGGCCGGCGTCGGCGCGCCCGCCGATAATGCCGGCCCGCGATGCATGCAGGCGACTTCGGCCCCCACCGGCTCCAGGCGCCGCCGGCGCCGCGGCTGGCGCTGCGCCTGCTGGGCGGTTTCGAGCTTGCCGCGCTGCCCGAAGGCGCGCCGCTGCGGCTGCCCACGCGCGCCGCGATGCTGCTGCTGGCACGCTTGGCACTCGAGGCGCAGCGCACGCACGCGCGCGCGGAACTGGTCGAGTTGCTCTGGCCCGGCGTGCCGCCGGCCATCGGCCGCAACCGCCTGCGCCAGGCCCTGTCGACGCTGCGCGCGGCGCTCGACGCGGGCGTCGGTGCGGCCGATCACGCAGCAGGCACGACAGGTGCGGCAGGCACCGCAGGCATGGCAGGCACGGCAGCTACGGCAGGCACGGCAGGCACGGCAGGCACGGCAGGCACGGCAGGCACGGCAGGCACGGCAGGCACGGCGCGTGCGGCGGACGGGGCGGACGGGGCGGACGGGGCGGACGCCGCGGACGTCGCCGACGGGGCGGACGCTGCGAGCCGTGCGAGCGATGCGCGGTCGGCGCTGTACGCCGACCGCAGCTCGATCCGTCTTGCGCCGGGGGTGCTGACCAGCGATGTCGAGCGCTTCGGCCTCGCCTTGCGCAGCGGCGAGTCGGCGGCGGCGCTGCGCCTGTACCGCGACGAGCTGCTGCCCGGCTTCTACGACGAATGGGTGCAGCAGGCGCGCCGGGAGCTGGCGGCACAGGCCGAGGCGCTGATGCAGCGCGCCCGCGCGGTCGCCGCTGGGGCTGCCGCTCCCGCCGCCGCCGCGGCTGCCGCCCCGGCCGTCGCACGCGACGGTGCT
>JAFECX010000211.1 GCA_018241895.1 Pseudomonadota bacterium | reverse complement strand
TGCCGCGGCGCCCGCGCCTGCCGCCGCCCCGGCCCCTGCCGCGGCGCCCGCGCCTGCGGCCAAGACCGATGCCAAGGCGGACGCGAAGGCGGCCAAGGAAGCCGCCAAGAAGGACAAGGCCGAGAAGGCCGAAGCCGCCAAGAAGGACAAGGCCGAGAAGGCCGAAGCCGCGAAGAAGGAGAAGGCCGAGAAGGCCGAAGCCAAGAAGAAGGAAAAGGCAGCCAAGGCCGCGGCCAAGGCCGGCTCGGCGCCGAAGAGCTGAAGGGGCTCGAGGCGCGCCCGCGGGGGACGCCCGCGGCTCTGCTTGCCCGTCGTAGGCGCCGCGCGGCGGCGGTGCGTCGTGCGCCGCCAGCGCGTGGCCCGCGCTACGCGCCTTCCGCGGCCAGCGCGGCTTCGAGCGCGTCGAGGTCGGCGCGGTCGTTGTAGGCCTGAACCGAGACGCGCACGAAGGTGCGGCCGCCGTGCTGCGTCACCGGCACCTCGATGCGGTGGTGTTCGAACAGGCGCCGGCGCAGCGCTTCGGCATCGTGCCGCCGCACGGGTATGGGTGCCATCTGCGCGAACGCTGCGTCCGGGGCGATCGCTTCCAGGCCGTTGCGCGCCAGCACGCGCTGCATCAGCGCCTGCGCGGCGCTGCGGCAGCGCGCGCGCTGGCGCGGCCAGTCGTGCTCGCGCTGGAACCCGATCGCCGCGGGCACGGCGAGGAAGCCCGAGATGTCGCGCGTGCCCTGCCACAGCAGTCGCCGCTCGAGCAGCGTGTGCCCGGTGTAGGCGTCGAAGCCGGTGTGCCCGCCGGTGGCGCTGGCGCCCTGCGCGTCGGCGACATAGCCCCAGCTCACGACCGGCGCCTGCAGCAGCGCGTGATGTTCGCGGCGCGCGTGCAGGAAGCCCGTGCCCTTGGGCGCGCACAGCCACTTGTGGCAGTTGCCGCTGTAGAAGTCGGCACCGACGGCCTCCAGGTCGAGGTCGATCTGCCCCGGCGCGTGCGCGCCGTCGATCAGCGTCGTCACGCCCAGGGCGCGTGCGCGTGCGCACAGCTCGGCAACCGGGAACACGAGCGCCGTCGTCGACGTGACATGGCTGGCGAAGACGAGCCGGGTGCGCGGCGTGAGCGCGCCCAGCAAGCGCTCGGTGAAGCGCTGCGGCTCGAATGGCAGCGGCACCTCGATGCGCCGGTAGGACGCTCCGAGTTGCGCGCACCGCTGCTGCCAGGCGGCGTCGCAGGCACCGTACTCGTGGTCGGTGGCGAGCACCTCGTCGCCCGCGCACAGCTCGAGCGAGCGTGCGACGATGTTCACGCCGGTCGTGGCGTTGGCGACGAAGACGAGATCGTCGGCGCGCGCCCCGAGGTGATCGGCGAGCGCGCTCCGCGCCTCGGCCAGCAGCGCCGCCGAGCGGCGGCCGAGGAACAGCACCGGATTGCGCTCCATCTCGTCGCGCCAGCGCTGCTGCGCTTGGAGCACGGGCCGCGGGCAGGCGCCGAACGAGCCGTGGTTGAGGAAGACGGTACCGGGGTCGAGCAGGAAGTGCCGGCGCATGTGCCGCCATCATGACACCGGCGGCGTCGCCGGCGCCGCCGTGATGCACGTCACGGGGCTGCGTCTGCCGTGCCGCGACCTCGGGCGTCGCACGGGCGCGGAGTGCGAAATCGTGATGCCGATCGGCATCCTGACCCCTTGGTGTCATCGCCGCCGTGCCGATGGCCACGTATCCTGACTTGGTCGTTCGCGGAGTCATGCCATGGACACGGTCACGAGCACGCTCGCCTGCCCCGTCACGCGGTACCTGCTGCGCTTCGAGTCGCTCTTCGATCCGGGGCGCGGGCTGGCCTTCCCCTGCAACGAACGCGGCGAGGTGGCGCTGGACACGCTGTCCGAGTGCGCCCGGCGCAACTACTTCTATGCGCGTGTGGTCGTCGGACGCGAGTACGGCGTGCCGGCCGTGCAGCGCAACGACGACGACTAGGGGCGTGGGCGGGCACAAACGCAGCGCCGCGCCGATGCGCGCGCACGCCGCGCCCGGCGCGCGAGGGTTGCTCGAGGGTTGCGCGAGTGCGTGCGCGACGGCGCGCGGCGGCCCGCGTGTCAACCGCCCCGGCCGTCGCGCAGCGTCGTGATACGGTTGAACACCGGCGCGCCTTCGGCGTGCAGCACGCGGTCGGCGACGAACCAGCCGTGGCGCTCGAACTGCACGCGCAGCTCGCGCGGCGCTGCGGCCAGGCTCGGCTCGATCCAGGCCCGTGCGACGACCAGGCTCGCCGGGTCGAGCACCTCCCGGAAATCGCGCCCGCCGGCGTCGGGTTGCGGCTCGGTGAACAGGCGCCCGTACAGGCGCACCGTGGCCGCCACGGCGTCGTGGGTGCCGACCCAGGTGATCGTGCCCTTGACCTTCACCGCGTCGGCGCCGGGCGTGCCGCTCTTCGTGCCCGGCACGACGCGGGCGAGCACCTTGGTCACGCGCCCTGCGGCGTCCTGCTCGCAGCCGCTGCACTCGACCACCATGCCGTACTTCAGGCGCACCTTGTTGCCCGGGTACAGGCGATGAAAGCCCTTGGGCGGCACCGCGGCGAAGTCGTCGCGGTCGATCCACACGCGGCGTGACAGGCCGAAGCTGCGCTGGCCGAGTTCGGGACGCTGCGGATGCACCGGCGCCCGGCACGGCTCGACGTGCTCGGCGCTGCCGAATGCCTCGGCCCAGTCGACGAGCTCGAGCGCGAGCGGATCGAGCACCGCCATCGCGCGCGGCGCCTGGCCTTCGAGGTCGGCGCGCAGGCAGCCGTCGAGCACCTTGTCGTCGATCCAGACGTTGGTCTTGCTGGCACCCGTGCCGTCGGCCAGCGCGCGGATGCTCGCGGGCGTGTAGCCGCGGCGGCGCAGGCCGAAGATCGTCGGCATGCGCGGATCGTCCCAGCCCTCGACGATCTTCTCCTCGACCAGCGCGCGCAGCCGGCGCTTGCTCGTCATCACGTAGTTCAGGTTCAGGCGCCCGAACTCGTACTGCCGCGGCAGCGGGCGCGCCAGCAGGCCGAGGTCGGCCAGGTGCTCGAGCAGCCAGTCGTAGAACGGGCGCTGGTCCTCGAACTCGAGCGTGCAGATGCTGTGCGTGATGCGCTCGAGCGCGTCCTCGATCGGATGGGCGTAGGTGTACATCGGATAGATGCACCACCGGTCGCCGGTGTTGTGATGCGTGGCGCGGCGGATGCGGTAGATCGTCGGGTCGCGCAGGTTGATGTTGGGCGAGGCCATGTCGATCTTCGCGCGCAGCACCATCGCGCCGTCGGCGTGCGCGCCGTCGCGCATCTGGCGAAAGCGCGCCAGGTTCTCGGCCGGCGAGCGATCGCGGAACGGGCTCGCGCTGCCGGGCGTGGCGAAGTCGCCGCGGCGGGCGCGCATCTCCTCGGCGCTCTGCTCGTCGACGTAGGCCAGCCCGGCCCCGATCAGCGCCTCGGCGGCGCGGTACATGAAGTCGAAATAGTCGCTCGCGAAATACAGGTGGCGCGTGCCGAAGGCCTCCCAGTCGAAGCCGAGCCAGCGCACCGCCTCCTCGATCGCGTCGACGTACTCCTGCTCCTCCTTCTCGGGGTTGGTGTCGTCGAAGCGCAGGTGGCAGGCGCCGCCGTAGTCGCGCGCCAGGCCGAAGTTCAGGCAGATGCTCTTGGCGTGGCCGATGTGCAGGTAGCCGTTGGGCTCGGGCGGAAAGCGCGTGCGGATGCGCGCCGGGTCGGCCGCGCCGGCCGCGTGGTGCGCGGCGTCGCCCGGGCTGCCGCCGAACGGGCGCTCGGCATAGGTGCCGGCCTCGAGATCGCGCTCGATGATGGCGCGCAGGAAGTTGGCGGCCTTGGCCGGGCTGGGGGGTGGGGCGTCTTGGGCCATTGCGGGGCTGCGTGCGCCGTGCGGGCACCGGCGGCAAGCTGCGGTGAACGAAAACGCGCCTGCCTGGGGCGCGCGCGGCGCGATTCTATCGACGGGTGGCGGTGCACGCCGGCGTGGACAGCGCGGGCATGCCGCTCGCATGTCGCTCGCATGTCGCGCGCCGGCGGCGTTGCAGACGGGTGTGCGCCGCAAGCTAACATTTCGCCTGCGCCTGCGGCCGCTTGCGGCCGCCCACCGCGGCCGACTGCGACCAAGTGCGGCCCGGTGCGGCGCAGGTGCCCGCGCCCGATGAACATCGCTCCCGACCCATCCGAGCCACCCGACGCCCCGGTGCCGCCGCAGCATTGCGAGGTGCTGGTCGTCGGCATCGGCCAGGCCGGCGCCTTCGACGCGGTGCCGCGGGTCGGGGCCACGCTCGCCGACGGGCCGGATGCGCCCGCGGCGCCGCCACGAGGCGCATAGGCGCAAGGGTCGGCGTGCATGCACCGGGTTCATCGTGCGCATGACCAACCCGGCGCCGCGCGATCCGTTCATGCAGACGCGCAACGTGCCGTGCACGAAGGAGGCCGGGCTCGTGCTGCTCGGCGGCGACATCTGCGGCCGCACGCCGCGGTGGACTTCGCCCGCCCTCTTCGAGGGCCTGTCACCGGCTCGACTCGCTCGGCACGCCGCGCCGCGGCCTGGCGGCCTGGCGACGCCGCCGCCGGCGCATCGCCGATGTCGGCGCCCTCGGGGGCGAGAACGTGATGGGCGCGCGGCCATGAGCCCGGCCGGCGCGCTCGCCCGCCGCTTCGTGCTCGGCGCCGCCGTGGCCGCCGGCGTCGCGGCCGCGCCGTGCGTGCGTGCCGATGCCCCGCTGTGGGAGCTGGGCGCGGGCATCGCGGCATTGAGGCTGCCGCACTACCGCGGCGCCGACCAGTCGCGCAACTGGCTGCTGCCGATCCCGTATCTCGTGTACCGCGGCCGCATCCTGCGCGCCGATCGTGAAGGCGCGCGCGCGATGCTCGTCGAGCGCGAGCGCTTCGACGTCGATCTGAGCGTGGCCGCCGGTGCACCGGCCGACAGCAGTGCCAACGACGCGCGCCGCGGCATGCCCGACCTCGATCCGACGCTGGAGTTCGGCCCCAACGCGAACTTCACGCTGGCCCGCGGCGCCGACTGGACGCTGGACGCGCGCCTGCCGCTGCGCGCCGTGTTCGCCCTGGGCAGTTCGCTGCGGCAGATCGGCTGGAGCGCCGCGCCCAACGTCAACCTCGATCTGCGCTGGCAGGGCTGGACCCTGGGCGTCCAGCTGGCCGCGCTGGCAGGCGATCGCCGCCTGCACGAGACCTACTACGGTGTCGCGCCCGCCGACGCGACCGCCACCCGCAGCGCGTATCGCGCGCGCGGCGGGCGCGCGGGCTGGCAGGGCACGCTCGGCGCGTCGCGGCGCGAGGGTGCGCTGTGGTACGGCGCCTTCGTGCGTGCCGACAGCCTCGACGGCGCCGTGTTCGAGGCGAGTCCGCTCGTGCGGCGCCGCCACGGCCTGTCGTTCGGCGTCGGCGCGTCGTGGGTCTTCGCCGCATCGGGAGTGCGCGTGAGCGAGGCCCGGTGAGCCGCCCCCTGGTCGCGGCACTGATGCCGGCGGCGTGGTTGCTGCTGCAACTGCAGCTGCTGGTGCTGGCCCTGATCTCGCTGGCGTTCAATCTCGGCGCCGTGGTGCTGTACCCGCTGCTCGGGAGCGGGTGCGGCCGGCGCGTCGGTCGCGCCGGGATTGCCTACGTCTACCGCGGCTACTGGGCGTTCACGCGCAGCTGCGGGCTGCTGCATCTGGACGCGACGGCGCTCGATGTGCTGAGCAACGA
Organism: Pseudomonadota bacterium; assembly: GCA_018241895.1. Classification (GTDB taxonomy): domain Bacteria; phylum Pseudomonadota; class Gammaproteobacteria; order Burkholderiales; family Burkholderiaceae_C; genus Rubrivivax. The sequence continues at coordinate 12,726 of JAFECX010000211.1, read as the reverse complement.
GCCGCGACTCGTGATCGTGGCCAACCACCCGAGCCTGCTCGACGCGATGCTGCTCGTCGCGCGCCTGCCGCGCGCCTTCTGCGTCATGAAGGCGAGCCTGCTGCGCAACCCGTTCCTCGGCGCCGGCGCCGCCCTGGCGCGCTACATCTCCAACGATCGGCCGCACACGATGGTGCGCCGCGCGTTGGCCGAGTTGCGCGCCGGCGGCCAGCTCGTGATGTTCCCCGAAGGCACGCGCACGACGCAGCCGCCGCTCAACCGGTTCCATCCCGGCTTCGCCGCGATCGCCAGGCATGCCGGCGTGCCGATCCAGGCCGTCTTCGTCGACACCGATTCGCCGTACCTCGGCAAGGGCTGGCCGCTGTGGCGGCTGCCGCCGCTGCCGATCCGCTTCGCAGTGCGGCTGGGGCGGCGCTTCGAGCCGCGCGCCGATCACGAGGCGCTGACGCGCGAGATCGAGGACCACTTCCGCGCCGGCCTGGGCGCGCCCGGCGCGGCGGCATGACCACGGCTGCGGACGGCAGTGCGGATTGCGGCGCGGATGACGGCACCGAGGGCGGAGCCGAGGGCGGCACCGAGGGCGGCACGACTGCCGGCCTGCAGGCCGAGGCGAGCGCGGCCGCCGCGCCGCCGGCGTCACGCACGCACCTGGTGCTGATCCCGAGCTACGACACCGGCCCCAGGGTGCTCGAGACGGTGGCCGCGGCGCGTGCCGCGTGGGCGCCGGTGTGGGTGGTGTGCGACGGCAGCACCGACGGCACGCCGGCGCAGCTCGAGGCGCGGGCCGTGCACGACGCGGGCCTGCGGGTCTTCGTGCTGCCGCACAACCGCGGCAAGGGCGCCGCCGTGCTGCACGGACTCGAGGAAGCCGAGCGGCAGGGCTACACGCACGTGCTCGCGATGGACAGCGACGGCCAGCATCCGGCGGCGCTGATCGGCGAGTTCATGCGCCGCTCGGCGGCACGGCCCGAGGCGATGATCCTCGGGCGGCCGGTGTTCGATGCCAGCGCGCCGCTCGTGCGCGTGCGCGGACGGCGCATCTCCAACGGCTGGACCGACCTCGAGACGCTGGGCGCCGGCATCGCCGATTCGCTGTACGGCTTTCGCGTCTACCCGGTCGCGGCACTCACCGCGGTGATGCGCTCGCGGCGCTGGATGCGCCGCTTCGACTTCGACACCGAGGCGGTGGTGCGGCTGGCCTGGCGCGGCGTCAAGCCGATCAACGTCGATGCGCCGGTGAAGTACCTCAGTGCCGCCGAGGGCGGCGTCTCGCATTTCCGCTACGGGCGCGACAACGTGCTGCTGACCTGGATGCACCTGCGGCTCGTGCTCGAGTTCGTCGTGCGGCTGCCGCTGCTGCTCGTGCGGCGGGTGCGCAAGGCGCCGCCGTTCCAGGACTGAAGGCGCGGCCCGGGCGCTGGCCGTCGCCCTTATCGGCGACGCTGCGCGCTGTCGCGTCAGGTGGCGCGGCGCCGCACGGCGCAGTCGGATTCCACACGATGCCGCGCGATACCGCACGAGGCCGCACGAGGCCGCACGAGGCCGCGCATCAGTCCTGCGCGACCTGCCGGCGCGCCTCGAGCCACTCCGGCATCCCGCCGCGGAACCAGTAGACCTGGGCGAAGCCCTTGGCGAGCGCGGCGCGCGCGGCCTTGTAGCTCTTCCAGCACTCGGCGCCGTTGCAATGGAAGACGGTCGGCCGCTTCGGATCGAGCCTGGCGAGGCCGGAGAAGTCGTCCAGCGCGGCGTCGTAGGCGACGTCCTTGAGGCTCTTCTCGTGATAGGGCACGAACAGCGCACCGGGGATGTGGCGCGCCTTGTATTCCTGCTCGTTTCGCGTGTCGACGACGACGGCGCCTTCGCCGATCAGCTTGGCCACCTGCTCGGCGCCGACCACCTTCGCACCGGGCAGCGACGTCGGCGTGAAGGTGCCGAGTTCGGCCACGCGCTTGTACAGCGTCGCCTCGGGCAGCAGCGCCACCGGCTTCATGCCGACGCCGCCGGCCGAGTCGTGAAACCATTTCGCGACCCGGGCGCGCAGGTCGGCCGGGAGTTCCCTGTTCACCACCACCGAGAAGCCGCCCGGCACGCCGCCACTCGTGGCCAGCACCTTGGCGACGCCGGGATGGGCCTTGGTCCAGTCGTCCCAGTCGGCCTGGCGGATCACGGTGGCGTCGGCGAGCCGCAGGCTGATCGCGGTGAGTCCGGCCTGCGGATAGCGGGCGTATTCCACCTGCGCGAGGTCCTTGAACGAGAGCCCCGCCGACGTGAGCATGCCGCGCGCCAGGTAGGTGTAGATGGAGTCTTGCTGCGGCAGGTAGATGCGCGCGCCCGCGAGCTGCGCCGCGCTGCCCCGCGTGCCCGCGCCGACCAGCAGGTAATGCTCCTCGGCGCTGGTGGCGCCCACCAGCTCGTAGCCGTGCGCCAGCGCCGAGGCGGCCACCTGGGCCGGTGCGATGAAGATGTCGTAGCCCTTGCTGCGCGTGGCGCGCATCGCGTCGGTGAGGTCTTCGGACAGCGTGACCTTGACGTTTCGGCCGCTCGCCTTGGCCAGGCCGGCCTCGAGCCCCTGGCGCGACACCATCAGGCCGTCCTTGCGCGAGGTCGGCTCGCTGACGACGACGGCGCTCAGATCGGCCAGCGCCGGCGCGACGGCGGCCAGGAGCGCCAGCGCCAGCGCGGCATGCAGGGGTTCGTGCTTCATTCGCGTTCCCAACGGCGGACCCCGATGCGGGGCGGATGGCCGGGCGGCCGAGACGTGGCGGGCACCGGGCCGATTCGACGGACAGGGGATGGTAGGCAAACGCAGCGCGCCATTCGTCACCGAGCGTAAGCCGCACGCCCCGGGCGCAAGCCGCACGCCCCGGTGGGCGCAAGCGGCGTGCCCGTCGTGCAAGCCGTGGGCCGCCCGGTGGCAGCCGCGGGACCCGGGCCAGGCCGCGGGCCCCGGACTCGCGCGCGACGGTCCGGGTGCACGCCCGGGCAACGACGGCCAACGGCTGCGCAGTCGAATCGATCAGCCATGGCCGGGCGCGTCAGTACAGCCCGCCGTTGATCGAGATCACCTGCCCCGTGATGTAGGCCGCGTCGGGCCCGGCCAGGAAGCCCACCAGCGCGGCCACCTCGTCGGGGGTGCCGGCGCGCCGCATCGGCACCAGCCGCTCGAGCGCCTCGGCATCGAATGCGGCACCGGCGCCCTGCGTGGCCATCGGCGAGTCGATGATGCCCGGCGCCACGGCGTTCACGGTGACGCCGCGGCTGGCCAGCTCCAGGGCGAGCGCCTTGGTCGCGCCGTGCAGGGCCGCCTTGGCGGCGGCGTAGTTGACCTGCCCGCGGTTGCCCGCCAGCGCCGCGACCGACGAGATGTTGACGATGCGTCCCCAGCGCGTGCGCAGCATCGGCAGCACGAGCGGCTGCGTGACGCGAAAGAAGCCGTTCACCGACAGGTCGACGACGCGCTGCCACTGCGCCGGCTTCATGCCCGGGAACACGGCGTCGTCGTGCACGCCGGCGTTGTTGACGACGATGTGCACCGGGCCGGCTTGCAGCAGCGCGGCGGTGGCCGCCGCGGTGGCGCGCTCGTCGCCGAGGTCGAACAGGCACGATTCGGCGCTGCCGCCACGCGCTGCAATCTGCGTCGCGAGCGCGGCCACGCGCTCGGGGTGCGAATGGCCGTGCAGCAGCAGGTGCGCGCCGTCGCCGGCCAGGCGCCTGGCGATGGCGCTGCCGAGCGCGCCGCTGGCACCGGTGACGAGGGCGCGCCTGCCGGCCAGGGGTTTCACGTCAGCACCGCCCGGCCGTTCCGAAGGCACCGACAACCCCCGCGCGGGGCAGCGAACGAAGTGCGCATGGGGCTTTCATTTCAAGGCTCCGGCGTCGAGCACGACCGCGAGCCGGCCTTCGACGAGCAGGCGGGCGGCGGCATCGCTGAGGTCGAACGCGTACAGCGCCTGCGTCGCGTCGCCCGCCAGGTGCACCACGTGCACGACGAGCGGGCCGGGCGCGTCGTCCAGCCGCGCCACGTGCAGCCTGACGCTGCGCGCGCTGGCGAGGAAGCCGGCACGCGGCGGCGCGAGCGCCGGCGCATTGAGCGCACCGTGCAGCGCCATCGCCTGCGACGCGAGCTCGATGCCCGCGACCGCCGGCAGCGCGCCGTGGCTGCGCAGCGGATGCGCCGCGTCGGCATGCGAGACCACCCGACAGCGCAGCTCGCGCGCATCGCAGGCGACGAGTTCGTGCAGCAGGCACATCGCGCCGTGGTGCGGGATGCGCGCCTCGATGCCGGCGCGGTCGAGCGGCGCGGGCTTGCGCATCATGCGCCCGGCGCGGCGACGTCGATCGCCAGCTGCCAGCCGTCGGCGGCTTCGACGACGACGCGCCCGGGCCCGCCCTGGGCCAGCCGCACGAGCAGCGGCAGCGAATGCGCAGCCGGGATCGTGCGGCGCAGTTGCTCGAGTCCGCCGTGCGTGCAGCGCGTGCGGGCGTCGTCGGTGGCAGCGAGCCGCAGCCGCGCGAGTGCCGGCGGCGGCGCCGCTGCGGATGGCGCAGGCGGCGTGGGCTGGCCCGCCGGCACGAGGACGAAGGCGGCCGCAAAGCTGTCGGCGAGCGCTCGCAGCGCGTGCAGCGGCTCGGGGTAGGGCGTGTCGGCGGCGACGAAGAGCACCGGCTGCCCCGCGTGCGCGCATTGCACTGCCGCTTCGAGCAAGCCGGCGCCGAAGCTGGCGTCGAAGGCGGCCAGGCTGGTCGAGGCCGCCGTGCAGTGGGTCGCGATGTGCCAGTAGCCGGCCGGTGCGTTGTGCACCGAGTTCGTGAAGCGCGTCGGCGACACCAGCCGCTCGGGCGTGGCCAGCGCCTCGCACAACAGGTGGCAGTTGAGCGGATCGCCGGTGGACGAGGCGAACACGGTGGCCAGCCTGGCAGGGTCGGCGGCGGCACCTGTGACCGCTTCGTCGGCTGCAGCGACGGCGATCCTGACGATGGCGCCGGCACGACGGCGTTCGGTGGCGGGCAGTCGTGCCGGCGCGGGCACCGCCGTCGGCGTGGGCGTCCAGCGCGCGGGTTCGCGCAGCAGCGCGGCGCCGCGTGCCCAGCCGGCCAGGCCGGGGCCGACGAGTCCGATGGCCGCGAGCGCCACATCGATCATGGTGCCGCCCCCAGCACGAGGCAGGCGTTGCTGCCGCCGAAGCCGAACGAATTGCTCGCCGCCACGCGCACGCGGCGCGCCAGCGGCTGGCGCAGGACCTTCAGCGCGAGCGCGGGGTCGGGCGTGCTCAGGTTGAGCGTCGGCGGCAGCCAGCCGTGCTCGAGCGCGAGCATCGTGATCGCCGCCTCGACGGCGCCGGCCGCACCCAGCGTGTGGCCGGTGTAGCCCTTGGTGCTGCTGCACGCGACGTCGGTGCCGAACACGCTGCGCACGGCGCGGTCCTCGGCGGCGTCGTTGCCCGGCGTCGCCGTGCCGTGCAGGTTGAGGTAGCCGACGTCGCCGGGCGCCAGCCCCGCATCGGCCAGCGCGGCGCGCATCGCCTGCGCGGCGCCCGCGCCTTCGGGATGCGGCGCGCTCATGTGGTGGCCGTCGCTCGACTCGCCGCTGCCCAGCAGCCAGGCGCGCGGCGCGCCGTCCGGCGCCGGCGTGCGCTCGAGCAGCGCGAAGGCCGCACCTTCGCCGATCGACAGGCCCGAGCGCGCTGCGTCCCAGGGCCGGCAGATGTCGGGCGAAACCAGCTCGAGCGAGCGAAAGCCGTACAGCGTCGTCATGCACAGGCTGTCGACGCCGCCCACCACCGCGGCGTCGACCAGGCCGGCGCCGATCATGCGCGCCGCGTTCGCGTACACCTTGGCACTCGACGAGCAGGCGGTGGAGACGACGAAGGCGGGGCCGGCCAGCGCGAGCCTGGCACGCACGTAGCGCGCGGTCGACGCGATGTTGTGCGTGTGCTCGTAGTCGAGCCAGCCCGGCAGCGCGCCGCTGGCGGCATCGCGCTGCCGGTAGGCGATCTCGGTGTGCAGGATGCCCGAGGTGCTGGTGCCGACGAAGACGCCGATGCGCGCCGCGCCCCAGCGCGCGACGGCGCGTGCGACGCTCGCGGCGAAGCCGTCGGCGCGCAGGCCGGCTTCGGCCAGGCGGTTGTTGCGGCAGTCCCAGGCCGCCAGCGCTGCGGGCAGCCGCAGCGCGTCCAGGCCCTCGACGATGCCGATCCAGGTGCCGAGCGAGGCCGTCTCGAAGTCGCGCCGCGCCAGCCCCGTGCGTGCGGCCGCAAGCGCCTCGAAGTGGGCCGCGCGCCCGGCGCCCAGCGCGCTGACGAGCGTGTGCTCGGTGACGGCGAGCGGGCGCATCAGGCCGGCGTGCCGGGGCCGAGATCGGCCACCAGCAGGATGTTGGCAAACGGCGTGCCCCGGCTCATCGGCAGCGCCTGCACGGCGAAGCCCAGCGCCCGCAACAGCGCCAGCCAGTCGGCGAGTGGCCGGCCCCAGGTGGGCGCGACGCGGTGGCCGCGACCCCGGGTGACGACGCGGTCGACCCACTGGCTGGCGGCGAAGCGCGCCCGATCGGCAGCGTCGCCGATGCGCAGCAGCAGGCGCGCGCCGCTCGGCGCTTGCCGCAGCGCGTTGTACGGCGGCTCGGCGCGGCCGGGCCGCGTCTCGCGTTCGCGCGCGCTGTCGCGGCCACGATGCAGCGCGTCGCGCGCGCGGGCCAGCACGGCGGCCTGCGCGGCGTGGTCGACGTAGTGCAGCACGTCGAGGATGAGCACGAGGTCGCAGGGCGGCAGCGTCGTCGCGCGCATGTCGGCGCAGCGCCACTGCGGTGCGAGCGCCAGACCGGCAAGCGCCGCTTCGGCGCGCGCCACGTCGCGCGGCATGCGCTCGATGCCCAGGTAGCTCGCCGCGCGTGGCGGCGCCGGCCATTCGGCGGGCCAGCGGCCGTGGCGCGCCGCGTCGTCGCTGGCCTGCAGCAGGCTCGCGACCAGGCCCTGGCCGCAGCCGATGTCGACGACGCGTGCGCCGCGCACGTCGGCGCCTGCATCGGCACGCGGGCCGCCGTGCAGCTCGCCGCGCACGTCTGCACGCTCGACCAGTGCGCGAAAGACCGGGTCGTGAGCGAGCTTGGCGCGCGCGTAGTGCCAGGCGAAGCGTCCGGCGCGACGGTACGGCGCGGCCGCCGCAGCGACGAGCGCGCGCCACGCGGCGTCGGGGGCCGGCGTGCGCAGCGGCAGGGGCAGATCGCGCAGGTTCATGCGGGCTCGGTGTCGGGCAGGGCAGCGGGCATGGCGGCAGTCCGGGTACCCGGGGCTGTGTCGGCGGTCGCGAAGCGTGGCGTGCGGGTGCAGGTGCAGGTGCAGGTGCAGGTGCAGGTGCAGGTGCAGGTGGCCGATGGTGCCCGGATCGGACTCTCAGGCCGGCGCATGGCGCGGCGCGATCGCGTCGGCGAGCGTAACCGTCTCCAGCCGGGCGGCGCGCAGCGCGGCGAGCAGGCGCGGCAGCACGTCGAGCACCACCGGGCTGCCGTGCGGCGTGCGCGCGGCGTTGCCGTCGTGCAGCAGCACGATGTCACCGGCGTCGAGCTCGCGCACGAGCCGCGCCAGCACGCGTTCGGCGCTGCCTTCGCGCGTGTCGTAGCCGCGCCGCGTCCAGCTCACGAGGTGCAGGTTCAGGCGGTGCAGCACGGGGTCGAGCAGCGCATTGCGCAGCCCGGCCGGGGCGCGGAAGCAGTGCGCGCGCACGCCGGCGACATCGGCCAGGATGTGCTGAGCACGCGCGATCTCGCGTTCGAGGCGCGCGGGTCCGCGCAGCGAGAAGTCGTGCCGGTGTGCCGCGCTGTGGTTGGCCAGCGCATGGCCGCGCGCGACGATCTCGCGCGCGAGCGCCGGTGCCGCGAGCACACGCTCGCCGATCACGAAGAACGTGGCGCGCGCGCCGGCGGCGTCGAGCAGGTCGAGCACGCGCGGCGTCACCTCGGGGTCGGGGCCGTCGTCGAACGTGAGCGCCACCTGGCGCCGCGACGCGGCGGCCGCGGGCAGCCGCCGCAGGTTGGGGCCCAGCAGCGTGCTGCGCGGCCACAGGCCGGCGCCGGTGAGCACCAGGTGGTTCAGCGCCACCACGGCGGCGGCGCCGCCGGCATGGGCCGGTGCCGCCGCCGCGGCGACGGCGGCCAGCGCGTGCACGCCCACGCTCGCCGCCAGGACCGGCGGCCAGGGCCAGCGTGGCAGCGGAGGACGCAGCAGGGCATCGGACATGGCGGGAGAAAATTCTGTCACACGGGGTCGGGCATGCAGCCGAATCCCGCGCCCGCACCTGTGCCTGTGCCTGTGCCTGTGCCTGTGCCTGTGCCTGTGCCTGTGCCTGTGCCTGTGCCTGTGCCTGTGCCTGTGCCGCTGCCGCTGCCGCTGCCGCTGCCGCTGCCGCTGCGCACCGGCGCGAACACCGCCGCGAGCGCGAGCGCCAGCAGCGCACCCGGCGCGACCACGCGCCCGATCGCCGCCAGCGACGCGATGGGCGAGACCGCAAGCAGCCCGAAGCTGGCCACCGTCGTGACGTTGGCCAGCAGCAGCGAGGCCAGCGTGTCGGCCGCCGGCGGCTGCTCCTCGCGCTGCAGCAGGTCGAAGAACAGCGCGTAGTTCGACCCCACGGCGACCACCAGCAGCAGGCCGACCAGGTGCAGGATGCCCAGCGCGACGCCGCTCGCGGCGAAGCCGCCCATCGTCAGCAGCACCGCGAGCGCCAGCGGCTGGCATACGGCGAGCAGCCGGCGCGCCGAGCGCAGCGCGAAAGCCATCAGCACGACGACGGCAGCGGCGCCCAGCAGCGCCTGCAGTTGCGCCTCGCGCAGATAGCGCCGGTACATGCGCGCGAGCTCGCTGCCGAGCTCGATGACCTGCACGCCGGGCACCGCGGCCAGCGCCTGCCGCACGGCGTCGAGGGTGATCGGTGCGCTGCGCCCGGGCACGTTGGACAGCGGCAGGATGGCCGCCGCGGCGCCGTCGCCGCGCGTCGTGAGCAGCGCGTCGACGAGCGGCGCTGCCGGCGAGGCACGCAGCGCGGCCAGCGTCAGCGGCGGCGCATCGCGCGCCCTGGCCACCGCGTCGACGAAGGGCGCCAGGCGCGCGGCCTTCAGCGGCGTGTCGCGCGTGGCCTGCTCCAGCGTGGCGCGCAGCGCGTCCGGTGTCGGCAGCGCCTCGCGCCGTGCGCGCTGCGTCGCCAGGCTGGGCAGCAGGCGCGTCACGCTGTCGTAGCCGCCGATCGCGCCTTGCCCGACCAGCGCGTCGAGCTGTGCCGCGGCCGCTTCGGCGTGCTCGAGCGTGCTCTCGAGGTCGGCGCCCTGCACGACGACGAGCGCGCGCAGCTCGCCCGCGGCGAGGTCGGCGCGCAGGCGCTCGTCGAGCGCGAGCGCGGCCTTCGGGATCGGGCTGAGCGCGCCGAGGTCGGACTGCCACAGCGGCTCGCGTGTGCCCAGCAGCAGCGCGGCCGCCACGCCCAGCGCCAGCACAGGCCAGCGCCAGCGCGGCAGCACGCGCAGCGCGCCGAGCGCGAAGTGGCCGAGCCCGCCGCGCAGCCCGCGTCCGGCGGCCCCTTCGGGCCGCAGCACCGGCAGCACGTAGCGCGTGGTGAGTGCTGCGGCCACGAGGCCGCTGATCGAGAACACGCCGAGCTGCTGCAGGCCGGGAAAGCCCGACAACAGCAGCGCCGCGAAGCCGCACACCGAGGTCGCGAGACCCAGGCGGACCGTGGGCCAGCTCTGGACGAGCCAGCGGCGCCATCCGGGGGCGGGCGCGCTCGCCGCTGCGCCGTCGTGGCGAACGGCCAGGGGCGCGGCGAGGCGCGCGGCGAGATCGGCAGCGCCTGCGCCGCCGGCCGCGATCGCAGCGCCGCCGCCGCGCGCCTGGATCAGGTAGTAGATGGCGTAGTCCACCGATTCGCCGACCAGCGTGGCGCCGAAGCCCAGCGTCACGCCGTGCACGCTGCGAAAGAGCAGGGCGACGGCGGCGATGCCGGCCAGCACCGCGGTGCCCACCGGCAGCGCGGCGACCGCCAGCGCCAGCGGCGAGGCGAAGGCCGCGAGCAGCAGCGCGCTCACCAGCACGGCACCGGCGAGGCCGAGAAAGCGCACGCCGCTTTCGATCTGCGCGCGGCTTTGCACCGCAAAGAGCGGGGCGCCGCTCATCTGCAGCCCGAGGCCGCGCGCCTGGGCGCCGGCGAAGGCGTGCCGTACGGTGTCGATGGCCGCCTGCTGCGCGTCGAGGTCCTTGCCGGATGCGTCGGTGAGCGCGAGCAGCAGCGCCGCCTCACCGCTGCGCGAGACCCACACGCCGTGCTCGGTTTGCGGGCCGCTCAGCGGCATCAGCGCTTCGGCGATGCGCTGCGTCTCGCCGCTGGGGTCGCTCGCGAGCAGCGGCTTGACCGCTGCACCGGCGGGCGTGCCCAGCAGCGACAGCGTCTCGTCGATGGCCGCGCGCAGCCCCTCGGTGCCGAAGTGCTCGCGCGTCACGGCCGGGCTGAGCTGGTAGCGGTGCTCGAACAGCCAGCGCCCGAGCTCGGCGTAGGCGTCGCGCTCGCCGTTGCTCACCTGCGCGAAGCGCCCGCTCGCGCGCAGCGCCGCGGCCAGCGCGCGTGAGGCTGCGGCGCGCTCGGCGCGGCTGCCGCCTTCGATCGCCAGCAGCAGCGTGCGCGCGGCGGTGCCGCTGTCGATCTGCTCGACGAGCGCGCGCTGGCGCGGCTCGGGGCTTTGCGGCAGGAACGCCGAGAGGTCGGCGCTGAACGGGCTGCGCGCGATCTGCAGCGCCGCGGCAACGAGGGCGAGCAGCCACAGCGCGATCACCAGCGCACGCCGCGGCGCGCCGGGCGTGCGGTGCCTGCCGTTCATCGCTGGCCGCGCGGGCGCGGCGCCGGCGCCGCGCTGCCGCCCGCAGGCGCTGGCGCGGCGGGCGGCAGCGGTTCGATCACCATCAGCGAGCGGTCGCCACCGGCCAGCAGCAGTTCGACCGTGCGCAGCTGCGCGCCCTGGCCGGCGAACTGCAGGCTGCGCACCTGGCCGGCGAGCTGGGCGTCGCGCGGCGTCAGCGTGAGCGTCCACAGCGCCGCCGTGCCGCCGACGCGCACGTCGAAGTCCCTCTCGAGCAGCGTGCCGTCGCCGGCCAGCGTGCCGCGCAGGGCGTCGAGCAGCGCCGCCAGCTCGGGCATCGTGTCCAGCGCCATCTGGCGCCGGCGCCCGCCGCGCTCGAGCGTGAGCAGATTGCCGGCGACTTCCATCGACTCGGGGCGCGGCTCGAGCGTGTGGCGCGCAAAGCGGTCGGGGGCCGTGAAGCTCAACGTGCCCGAGGCGTGCAGCGGCGCATCGAAGCCGCTGACGAAGCGCTCTTCGCTGAAGCGTGCTTCGCCGCTCCCGCGGCGCGCCAGCAGGGCCATCAGCGCCGGCAGGTCGAACGAGCCCGATCGCGCGGGCGCCTGTGCCGGGGCTTGCGCTTGCGCCCGTCCCTGGGCTTGTGCCCGCGCGGTCGGCGGCGCGAGCACCGCCAGCGCCGCCAGCGCCACCAGCGCGAGCGCGACGAGCATGCCGCGGTGCATCGTCCCTGCGCCGGCACGCAACTGTGCTGCCCGCGCTGCGCGGCCGCGCTCAGCCATCCTCGCCCCAGAAGTCGTGGAAGTTGAACCAGTTGTACGGCGCCTCGTGCACCAGCGCTTCGAGCCTCGCGACGTAGGCGTCGAGCGCCTCGTCGAGCTGGCTCGCGCGTGCGGCGTCGTCGTCGGGGCGGTGGCTGAAATCGGCCAGTTCCTCGAAGCGCACGTCGTAGCGCCTGCCGCCGCGGTACAGGCCGACCATGAAGACGACGCGCCGGCGCAGCAGCTGCGCCAGCCGCAGCGGCCCGTCGGCAAAGCGCGCCGGCGTGCCGAGGAAGGGCCGCACGACGCCGCCGCCGCGCGCCGCTTCGCCCGGCGGCAGGCGGTCGCCGAGCAGGCCGGCAAGGCCGCCGCTGTCGAGCCAGTCGCGGATCTCGAGCGTCGAGCCCGGGCGGCCGATGGCGATGATGCGCAGCGGCAGCGCCGGCGCCACGCTGCGCAGGGTGGCCTGGATCATCTGTGCGTTGTCGGGGTACATGACCATCGCCACGCGCAGCCCGGGCTGGCTCGCGCCCACCGCGTTGAGCACCTCGAAGCTGCCCAGGTGCGCGCCGAGCAGGAAGGCGCCGCGTCCCTCGGCCAGCGTGGCGAGGACGAGATCGACGCCGCTCACGCGCAGATCGAACGGCGCCAGCGCGCCGCGTGCGAAGTACAGGCGGTCGAGCACGACCGATGCGAAGGCATGCACGTGTCTGAAGCGGTCGGCCAGGCGCGGCCGGCGACCGAGCGCGCGCTGCAGGTAGCGCCGCGACTGCCGAGCGGCCCGGGGCGCGAAGGCGACGAAGTACAGCGTGACCGGCAGCAACACCAGCCGCGCCACGCGCCGGCCCAGGTGCATCGCGATCCAGGCCATCGCGCGCAGCGCGAGCCTGTTGCTGCGCTCGCGCTGGCGCGACCAGTCGCGGGCCGCCGCCGGCGTGGCATCGGATCTTGCGCCGGCCGCCGCGGCATCGTCCGGCGCCGCTGGCGCCGGCGCCACACCGGGCCTCGTGCGCGCGGCAGGGCTCACCCGATCACCCGTTCACCCTGCGCACGGCGCACGGCGCACGGCGCACGGCGCACGGCGCACGGCGCACGGCGCACGGCGCACGGCGCACGGCGCACGGCGCACGGCGC
>JAFECX010000210.1 GCA_018241895.1 Pseudomonadota bacterium | reverse complement strand
GTGCTCGAGGACCTCAGTGCCGAGGACGACCGTGATCTTGCACGCCTCGAGATGGGCATGCTGATGAACACCGCGAGCGTCGGCGTGGCGACGTTCGATCCGTCGCGCGGCTGGCTGGCGCCCAGCCGGGCCGCGCCCGCGCCCGCGCCCGCGGCCACGACGCCGCAGCCCGCCGGCGGCTCGGGTGCGCTGATGTCGATCGGCCGCGAACTGGTCGAGCCCGACTCGCTGGGCGAGTACGAGCGGCTGCAACAGGCCTTGCGGCGTGGCGAGCGTGCCGAAGTGCGCTACGCGGTGCGCCACCCCGAGATGGGCGTGCGCTGGCTGCTGACGCGCGTCGAACCGGGGGCGCTGGCCGGCGGCCGCGCCACCACGTCGGTGGTGACGCTGGACGTCACCGACCAGGAGCACGCGCAACGGCGCAACGAGGCGCTGCTGCGCGAGCTCACCGGCATCCTCGACACCTCGACCGCCGGCATCGCCTCGCTGCGCTGGCCGCTGCTCGTGCGCTGCAACCGGCGCTTCGAGCGCATGCTCGGCTTCGAGCCCGGGGAAGCGGCGGGCGCCACGCTGGGCGAGATCTTCGTGCGCCAGGGCAGCGCGGTCGAGACCGCCGACACCGTGCTCGAGGCGCTGCGCGCCGGACGTGCCTTCGAGACCGAGCTGCGCCTGGCGCCCGATGCCGACGGCGCGCCGCGCTGGGCGTCGCTGTCGGTGCGCCGTGCCGAGCCGAGCGAGCTCGCCGAGCCGCCTCGCAGGCGCGACGACAGGTCGATCGAAGCCGTGGTCGTGCTCGGCGACGTGACCCGGCTCAAGGCGCAGCAGGCCGAGCTCGAGCAACTGCTGCGCGAGCGCGAACTGATGTTCAACCTGTCCGAGGTCGGCATCGTCTACCTGCGCGGGGCGCGCATCGAGCGCGCCAACCAGGCGATGACGCAGCTCTCCGGCTACACGGTGCCCGAGCTGACGGCGCTGGACGCCGCGGAGCTGTACGTCGACGCGCGCGAATGCGTCGACTTCGAGGCCCGCATCGCCGAGGCCCTGCGCGCCAGCGGCCGCTTCGTCGGCGAGCGCCGCCTGCGCCTGCGCGACGGCAGCACGCGCTGGGTCCAGGTGGCGGTGCGCCCGGTGACGCACGACGAACCCGCGCCCGAAGACCCCGCGGACGCAGCGCCGCCGGGCGATCTCATCTGCTCGTTCGTCGATGTCGACGAGCGACATCTGGCGCGCGATGCGCTGGCGCTGCAGGCCGAGCGCACGCGCGCCGTGCTCAATTCGGTGCTCGTGGGCATCGTGACGATCGACGAACGGGGCATCGACTGGATGAACCGTTCGGCGCGCCGCATGTTCGCCGGCGAGCTCACCGACTTCGTCGGCGAGTCGATCGCCATCGTCGCCACGCCCGAGGCCGACCATCCGCTGCGGCGCAGCGACTGGCTCGAGCGCCTGCGCGACGGCCAGAGCGAGACCTTCGAGTGTCGACTGCGCGGGCGTGACGGACGCGAGTTCTGGGTCGTCGGCAACGCCGTGGCCGCCGGCGACGCCGACGGCCGGCGCCGCATCACGTTCGCGCTGCTCG
>JAFECX010000020.1 GCA_018241895.1 Pseudomonadota bacterium | reverse complement strand
CGCCGGCGCTCCAGCCGCGCGCGCCGCCGGCGCTGCGTGCGGCTCACGCCGTGTAGGGCAGGTAGCGCACCCGCAGCACGCCTTCGATCGCGGCCAGCGACCGCAGCACGTCGGCGTCGACGGCGCGCTCGACGTCGACCAGCGTGTAGGCCATCGCGCCGCGGCTCTTGTTGAGCATGTTGTGGATGTTCAGGCCCGCCTGCGCCATCGTGGTCGAGATCTGGCCGAGCATGTTCGGAACGTTGCTGTTGGCGATCGCGACCCGGTAGCGCGAGCCGCGCTCCATGCGCACCTCGGGAAAGTTGACCGCGTTGACGACCTGGCCGTGCTCGAGATAGTCGCGCAGCTGGTCGGCCACCATCACGGCGCAGTTCTCCTCGGCCTCGCCCGTGCTCGCGCCCAGGTGCGGCAGCGCGATCACCTTCGGCTGGCCGATCGTGGCCGCACTCGGGAAGTCGCACACGTAGCCCGCGAGGCGTCCGCCGGCCAGCGCCTCCGTGACCGCGGCGTCGCTCACCACGCCTTCGCGACTGAAGTTCAGCAGCACGGCGCCTTCGGGCATCAGGCCGATGTTGCCGTCGTTGACCAGGTGCCGCGTGCTGTCCAGCAGCGGCACGTGCAGCGTCACGAAGCGCGCGCTGCGCAGCACCTCGTTGACGCTGGTCGCGCGCCGCACCTGCGAGTGCAGGCCCCAGGCGGCGTCGACGGTGATCTCGGGGTCGTGGCCCAGCACCTGCATGCCGAGCTTCAAGCCGGCCTCGGCCACCAGGCAGCCGATCTTGCCCAGGCCGATCACGCCCAGCGTCTGGCCGGCGAGTTCGAAGCCGGCGAAGCGCTTCTTGCCGTCCTCGATCTGGCGCTCGAGGTCGGCGGCGCCGCGCTCGAGACGCGCCACGAACTCCAGCGCCGGTGCCAGGTTGCGCGCCGCCATCAGCATGCCGGCGATCACGAGCTCCTTGACCGCGTTGGCATTGGCGCCGGGGGCGTTGAACACCGGCACGCCGCGCTCGGTCATCGCGGCGACCGGGATGTTGTTGGTGCCGGCGCCGGCGCGGCCGATCGCGACCACGCTGTCGGCGATCGGCGTCTTGTGCAGGTCGGCGCTGCGCAGCAGGATGGCGCGCGGCTCGGCGATGTCCTTGCCGACGCGGTAGCGCTCGGTGGGCAGGCGCGCCAGTCCGGTGGCGCTGATCTGGTTGTAGACCAGCACGTCGATGCGCGCCGGAGGGGTCGTCACTTCAGCCATGGCGCGCCTCGAACTCCTTCATGTAGGCCACCAGCGTGCGCACGCCCTCGACGGGCATGGCGTTGTAGATCGACGCGCGCATGCCGCCCACCGAGCGGTGGCCCTTGAGCTGCACCATGCCGCGCGCCTCGGCACCCTTCAGGAACTCGGCGTCGAGTGCTTCGTCGGCGAGCTTGAACGGCACGTTCATCAGGCTGCGGCAGTCCCTGGCCACCGGCGCCCTGTAGAACTGCGTCGTGTCGAGGTAGTCGTACAGCAGCGCTGCCTTGGCGCGGTTGTGCCGCTCGATCGCGGCCAGGCCGCCCTGCGCCTCGAGCCAGGCGCAGACCAGCCCGGCGATGTAGATCGCGTAGGTGGGCGGCGTGTTGTACATGCTGTCGGCGTCGGCCACGGTCTTGTAGTCGAAGGCGCTGGGCAGCAGCGAGTGCGGCTGGCCGATCAGGTCGTCGCGCACGATCACCACCGTCAGCCCCGAGGGCCCCATGTTCTTCTGCGCGCCGGCATAGACGAGGCCGTACCGGGCGACGTCGATCGGGCGCGAGAGGATCTCGCTGCTCATGTCGGCCACCAGCGGCACGCTGCCGACGTCGGGCGTGTGGTGGTACTGCACGCCGCCGATCGTCTCGTTGCCGCAGATGTGCACGTAGGCGGCGTCGGGGTCGAGCTTCCAGGTCTCGCGCGCGGGGATGGTGGTGTACTTCGTGTCGGCGGCGCTGGCGGCGACGTTGACGCTGCAGTACTTCCTGGCCTCCTTGATCGACTTCTTGCTCCACTCGCCGGTGTCGATGTAGTCGGCCTTGGCCTTGCCGCGCAGCAGGTTCATCGGCACGATGGCGTTCTCGGCGATCGCGCCGCCCTGCATGAACAGCACCTTGTAGCTGGCGGGCACCGCGAGCAGCCGGCGCAGCCGCGCCTCGGCGTCGGCGGCGATGGCGATGAACTCCTTGCCGCGGTGGCTCATCTCCATCACGCTCATGCCCGAGCCGTGCCAGTCGAGCATCTCGTCGGCGGCCTGGCGCAGCACGGGCTCGGGCAGGGCGGCCGGGCCGGCGCTGAAGTTGAACACGCGTGTCATGGCAAACGGTCTCCGGGTGCGCAAAACCTCGAATGATAGGACTGCACGTGCGACGACCCCGGTGCCGTCGTGGTCGGGACGGGGCGCGCCAGGCGCTACAGTGGCGCCGGGCCGGCGCCGCGGCGTGCGGCGGCCGTGCCCCCCACACACAGACCCGGCGCGTCCGAGCCATGTTCAAGCACCTCCGAGTTCCGATCGACGGCAGCGGGCTTTCCGAGCGCGCCGCGCAGGTCAGCCTGGGGCGGGCGGCCCGGCTGGGCGCCTGGGTCACGGCCTTCAGCGTCGAGCCCCCGCCCGCACCACCGACGGTGGCCGACGAGGCGGTCGCCCGCGCGCGCCACAGCGCCCGGCACGAGGCGCGCACCTGCGAGCACGCCGAGAGCGTGCGGCGGCGCTTTCGCGAGCCGGCCGCGGCATTGGGGGTGGCGGCCGAGGGGCACTTCGCGCGCCGCGCGGGCGTCGAGGACGCCATCGTGCACGCCGCGGCCTCGTGCGGCTGCGACCTCGTCGTCATGGTCACGCGCGGGCGCGGCAAGCGCACCCGGATCCCGGTCGGCAGCCACCCCGAGAGCCTGATCGACCGCACCGAGCGGCCGCTGCTGGCGCTGCACTGAGCGCGCGCCCCGGGGAGGCTGCGTTGACCCGCTGGCGCGCGATGGAACTGGCGGCGGCCGGCCAGCCGCTGCAGCAGGTCTGGCGCGAGCGGCTGCCGCGCCCCGGGCCCGGCCGCATCCGCATCGCCGTGCGCTGCTGCGGCGTATGCCGCACCGATCTGCACATCGTCGACGGCGAGCTGAAGCACCCCGGCACACCGGTGGTGCCGGGGCACGAGATCGTCGGCCGCGTGAGCGCGCTGGGCCGCGGCGTCGCAGGCTTTGCCGTCGGCGAGCGCGTCGGGGTGCCGTGGCTCGGCTGGACCTGCGGACGCTGCAGCGCATGCCGCGCCGGGCGCGAGAACCTGTGCACGCGGGCGCGCTTCACCGGCTGGCAGATCGCGGGCGGATACGCCGAGCACTGCATCGCCGATGCGCGCTACGTGTTCCGCCTGCCCTCGCGCTACAGCGACGAGGAAGCCGCGCCGCTGCTGTGTGCCGGGCTCATCGGCTGGCGCGCCTACGCGACCGCGCTGGCGCTGGCCGGGGACGTCGCGCGCATCGGCCTGTACGGTTTCGGCGCTGCCGCGCACCTGATCGCGCAGGTGGCGCGCTTTCGCGGCCAGGACGTGTACGCCTTCACGCGAGCGCGCGACAAGGCGGCGCAGGCGCTGGCGCGCGCGCTCGGCGCGCGCTGGGCGGGCAGCTCGACGCAGCGGCCGCCCCGGGCGCTCGATGCCGCGATCCTCTTTGCACCCGTCGGCGCGCTCGTGCCGGCCGCGCTGGCCGCGGTGCGCCCGGGCGGCGCCGTCGTGTGCGCCGGCATCCACATGTCCGACATCCCGGCCTTTGCCTACGAGCTGCTGTGGCGCGAGCGGCGCCTCGTGTCGGTCGCCAACCTCACGCGCGCCGACGCCGACGAGTTCATGCGCGTCGCCGCCGAGCTGCCGCTCGTGGTGCATCATGTGCCCTATTCCCTGGCCGACGCGAACCGCGCGCTGGCCGACCTGCGCGCCGGCCGCTTCAGCGGTGCAGCCGTGCTGCGGGTGAGTCCGACCACCGCCTCCACGCCATGAAGACCAGCGAAGCCAAGACCCCTGCCGCCGCCACGACGCGGCCCCTGCCGGCCCAGCCCATCACCACCGAGGTGCTGATCGAGAAATACGCCAAGGGCGACGAGGCGACGGTCGAGGCCGTCAACGCGCGCGTCGCGCGCGCGCTGGCGGCCGTCGAGCAGCCCGAGCAGCGCAAGGTCTGGGAAGGGCGCTTCGCCGCGGCGCTGGCCGCCGGGTTCGTGCCGGCCGGGCGCATCCAGTCGGCCGCCGGCACCCACCTGAGCGCCACGCTCATCAACTGCTTCGTGCAGCCGGTGGGCGACAGCATCACCGCGGCCGACGACGGCTGGCCCGGCATCTACACGGCGCTGGCCGAATCGGCCGAGACGATGCGCCGCGGCGGCGGCGTCGGCTACGACTTCAGCCGCATCCGCCCGCGCGGCGCCTGGGTCGAGAGCACGCAAAGCAGCGCCAGCGGGCCGGTGAGCTACATGCGCGTCTTCGACCGCAGTTGCGAGACGGTCGAAAGCGCCGGCTCGCGCCGCGGCGCGCAGATGGGAGTGCTGCGCTGCGACCACCCGGACGTCGAGGAGTTCATCCACGCCAAGGACGAGGGCGACCTCGCCAACTTCAACATCTCGGTGGGCGTCACCGACGCCTTCATGCAGGCGGTGCTGGCCGACGACGAGGTCGAGCTCACGCACCGCGCCGAGCCCGGCCCGGCGCACAAGGCCGCGGGCGCGCACCTGCGCGGCGACGGCATCTGGGTCTACCGGCGCGTCAAGGCGCGCGCGCTGTGGGACCAGATCATGCGCTCGACCTACGACCACGCCGAGCCCGGCGTGCTCTTCCTCGACGCCATCCAGCGCGACGACAACCTCGCGTACTGCGAGACCATCACCTGCACCAACCCGTGCGGCGAGCAGCCGCTGCCGCCGTACGGCTGCTGCTGCCTGGGCTCGATCGACCTCACGCGCTTCGTGCGTGCGCCGTTCGAGCCCGACGCGCGCTTCGACGAGGCCGGCTTCGCCGCGCTCGCGCGCACCGCGGTGCGCATGCTCGACAACGTGCTCGACCTCACGGTGTGGCCGCTCGCGCAGCAGCTGGAGGAGGCGCGCAACAAGCGCCGCATCGGGCTGGGCTTCACCGGGCTGGGCGATGCGCTGGTCATGCTCGGCCTGCGCTACGACACCGAGCCCGCGCGGCGCGCCGCCGCGCGCATCGCCGAGGTGATGCGCGACGCTGCCTACGAGGCCAGCTGCGAGCTGGCGGTCGAGCGCGGGGCGTTCCCGCTCTTCAACGCCGACCTGTATCTCACCGGCACCACCTTCGCCGCGCGGCTGCCGCAGGCGCTGCGCGACCGCATCCGCAAGCAGGGCCTGCGCAACTCGCACCTGCTGTCGATCGCCCCCACCGGCACCATCAGCCTGGCCTTCGCCGACAACGCCAGCAACGGCATCGAGCCGCCGTTCAGCTGGACCTACACGCGCAAGAAGCGCATGCCCGACGGCGGCTTCAAGGAATACCAGGTCGAGGACCACGCCTGGCGCCTGTACCGGCACCTGAAAGGTGCCGACGCGCCGCTCACCGACGCCTTCGTCACCGCGCTCGAGATGAGCGCGCAGGCGCACGCGTCGATGGTGGCGTCGGTGGCGCCCTTCGTCGACAGCGCCATCAGCAAGACCGTCAACGTGCCGGCCGACTACCCGTACGAGGACTTCAAGGATCTGTACACCGAGGCCTGGCGTGCCGGCTTGAAGGGCCTGGCGACCTACCGCCCCAACGAGGTCCTGGGCTCGGTGCTGAGCGTGGCCAGCGAGCCCGCCGCGCCGATGGCGATCGACGAGGTCAACCGGCGCATGGTGCTCGAACGCGCGCCGGCGCCGGTGCTGGCCAGCCTGCGCTGGCCGAGCCGCCCCAGCCTGCCGGCCGGCAACGCGGCGTGGACCTACATCGTGCGCCACGGCTACGGCGACTTCGCGGTCTTCGTCGGCGAGGAGGGCACGCCGCCCAGGCCGTTCGAGGTCTGGGTGAACGGCGCCGAGCAGCCGCGCGGCCTGGGCGCGCTGGCCAAGACGCTGTCGATGGACCTGCGCACCAACGACGCCGCCTGGCTGCGCCTGAAGCTCGACGCGCTGGCCACGGTGGCCGAGGAGCACTCGTTCGAGATGCCGTTCCCGCCCAGCGGCGAGGCGCGCCGCTTTCCCGGCGTCGTGGCGGCGATGGCGGCCGTGATCCGCTGGCGCTGCGAGCAGCTCGGCGCGCTCGCCGCCGAGGGCCCCACGCCGGTCATCGACGCGCTGTTCAGCCGCGACGAGCCGCACACCGGCACCGCCGGCACGCTGGCGTGGGCGGTCGACATCGACAACCCGGCCAGCGGCGAGGCGTTCACGCTCACGCTCAAGGAAGTCACGCTGCCGGTGCCGGGCGGCGGCAGCGCGACGCGGCCGTGCGCGGTGGGCTTTTCCGGCAACTACCCGCGCGCCTTCGAGGGCCTGGCACGGGCGCTGTCGCTGGACATGCGCGTCGTCGACCCGGCCTGGATCGGCATGAAGCTGCGCAAGCTGCTGAACTACGCCGAGCCGCTGGCGCAGTTCATGGCCTTCGTGCCCGGCGAGCGGCGCCAGCAGATGTGGCCCTCGACGGTGGCGTACCTGGCGCGCCTCATCATCCACCGCTACGCCATGCTGGGCGTGCTCGACGAGGAAGGCCGCCCGCTCGCGCCGATGGGCGTGCTCGCGGCGCCCGGCGACAGCCAGTCCCTGCAGTCGCTGGCCGGCAAGCGCTGCCCCGAGTGCGGCAACGCGACGCTGATCCACAAGGACGGATGCGAGTTCTGCACCAGCTGCGGCTACATCGGGCAGTGCGGATGAGCGGGCCGGGCTGCGGCGGCCTGCTCGTCCGAACGCCCTGCCGCCGCGCGCGGCGCGCGGCACGCGCGTACATGCCGACGAACGTGTCGACGGCGACGTTGCCGCCGCGCAGGCGGCAGCACGGCCGCAGCGCGAAGACGGCGATCGCGGTGCCGCGCTCGGTGAGCCCGGCGCATCTTGCGCATCGCGCGCGCGCCGTGCGAGCATGCAAGCCTCGACCCAGTTCAACCGACGAGGTGCCCCATGGACCAGGCTGCGTTCGACGCCCAGCGACTCATCGACCTGTTCGCCGGCACGGCGGCCGGCCAGGGTGAGCAGTTGAAGACCGCGGTCAGCCAGGCCATGCTGCAGGCGCTGCAGGGTCGGGCGCTGACGCTCGAGAACATCGCCGCGGCGATGAAGTCCGTCATGCAGGCGGCCAGTGCGGGCGCGGCGAAGAACGCGCTGCCCGATCTGGACATCCGGGCGCTGCTCGGCCAGGCGTTCGCCGGCATCGACAGCGCGCTGCTCGGCGCGGTCGAGGCCAATCGCGTGGCGCTCACGACGCTGGCCGCGCAGGGCGCCGATCTGCGCGACACGCATCTGAAGAAGGCGATCGACGATCTCGACAAGCTGCAGGACACCATGTTCGCGGCCATCAAGGAGGCGGCCCAGGGCGCGGCGGCGCCGGTGGCCGGGGCCTGGGGCAGCGTGCTCGAGAAGATGCGCGCCGAGGGCACGCTGTCGGGCACGCAGGCCGCCGGCACCGTCGAGCAGCTCGGCGCGCAGATGCAGGGCGCCGTGCGCAGCGCGCAGCGGACGTCACTCGACGCGGCGCAGGCGCTGGCCCAGGGCTACACGGCGATGGTGACGGGCGTGCTGATGGGCATGAGCGAAGCGCTGGTCGCCCGCGGCGCGGCGGAGCCGAAAACCGGAAACGGCGCGGCGAGCGCGACCAGGCCACGCGGGGACAGGAAGGCAGGCGGCTGAGCGCGGCCCCGCAAACAGGGGGGTTGCATGCGCACAAGTCGACCCGCGCGGCAGTGCCGGCGCGGCGACGTCGCGACGTCGAGTGCACGAGACCTAAACTCGGGCCGATGAGTTGCGCCGCCGTCAGCGACACCCGCACCGCGCGCATCGGCGCCGGGGGTGCGCGCCCGGTGCGCGCGCCGCGCCGCATGCGTCTCGCGCCGGCGCTGCGCCTGGTCCGCGCGTG
>JAFECX010000209.1 GCA_018241895.1 Pseudomonadota bacterium | reverse complement strand
GTGCCGGCAGGCGCTGGCGCCGGCGCGGCCGTCGCCAGCGGTGGGGCCACCGGTGCCGGCGCCGGCGCGGCAGCGACAGGTGGTGCCGGTGGTGCAGCGGGCGGTGCCGGCGGTGGCGCCTGGTCCGGCAGCACGCCCTTGATCACCGGCTCGTGCTTGGCGCGCGCCTTCTCGCGACGCGTGATGCCGACCTCCTCGTCGCCCTCGTCGACCATCGTGTAGCTGGCGCGGAAGCTGTCCAGGCGCGGGTCGTCGTGGCGCAGCCGCTCGAGCTTGTAGTTCGGCGTCTCGAGGTGCTTGTTGGGCACCAGCAGCACGGTGACGCGCTGCTTCAACTCGATCTTGCCGATCTCGGCGCGCTTCTCGTTGAGCAGGAAGCTCGTCACCTCCACCGGCACCTGCACGTGCACGGCGGCGGTGTTCTCCTTCATGCTCTCCTCCTGCACCATGCGCAGGATCTGCAGCGCGCTGGACTCGGTGTCGCGGATGTGGCCGGTGCCGTTGCAGCGCGGGCAGGTGATGTGGTTGCCTTCGCTGAGGGCCGGGCGCAGGCGCTGGCGCGAAAGCTCGAGCAGGCCGAACTTGCTGATCGAGCTGAACTGCACGCGCGCGCGGTCGTAGCGCAGCGCGTCGCGCAGGCGCTGCTCGACTTCGCGACGGTTCTTGCTCTCCTCCATGTCGATGAAGTCGACCACGATCAGGCCGCCCAGGTCGCGCAGCCGGCACTGGCGCGCGATCTCGTCGGCGGCCTCGAGGTTGGTGCGCGTGGCGGTTTCCTCGATGTCGGTGCCGCGCGTGGCGCGCGCGCTGTTCACGTCCACCGCCACCAGCGCCTCGGTGTGGTCGATGACGATCGCGCCGCCCGAGGGCAGGCCGACGGTGCGGCTGAACGCGGTCTCGATCTGGTGCTCGATCTGGAAGCGGCTGAACAGCGGCGCGTCGTCGCGGTAGCGCTTCACGCGATGCGCGTTGTCGGGCATCACGTGGTTCATGAACTGGTGGGCCTGCTCGAAGATGTCGTCGGTGTCGATCAGGATCTCGCCGATGTCGGCGGTGAAGTAGTCGCGGATGGCGCGGATGACGAGCGAGCTTTCCTGGTAGATCAGGAACGCACCCTTGCCGGCGCCGGCGGCCGACTCGATCGCCTCCCACAGCTTGAGCATGTAGTTGAGGTCCCACTGCAGCTCGGCCGCCGAGCGGCCGATGCCGGCGGTGCGCGCGATCAGGCTCATGCCCTTGGGGTACTCGAGCTGCTCGAGGTTGTCCTTGAGTTCCTCGCGCTGCTCGCCCTCGATGCGCCGGCTGACGCCGCCGCCGCGCGGGTTGTTGGGCATCAGCACCAGGTAGCGCCCGGCCAGGCTGACGAAGGTGGTGAGCGCGGCGCCCTTGTTGCCGCGCTCCTCCTTGTCGACCTGCACCAGCAGCTCCTGGCCTTCCCGGACGGCGTCGGCGATCTTCGCGTCGCGCGCCGCGACGCCTTCGCGGAAGTAGCTCTTGCTGATCTCCTTGAACGGCAGGAAGCCGTGGCGGTCCTCGCCATAGTCGACGAAGCAGGCCTCGAGGCTGGGCTCGACGCGCGTGATGACGGCCTTGTAGATGTTGCCCTTGCGCTGCTCGCGGCCTTCGATCTCGGTCTCGAAGTCGAGCAGCTTCTGGCCGTCGACGATCGCCAGGCGCCGCTCCTCGGGCTGCGTGGCGTTGATGAGCATTCTCTTCATGTGCGCTCCATTGCGAGCCGCGCCCGCCTGGCGGCTGGGCACGGCCGGTCTCCGTCCACGATGCACGAGACCGGGCGCGAGAGAACCTGCGACGCGAAATGCCCTGGACTGCGCGACTCCACCGCCCCCATGGGGGCGGCTTCAGCCGTGCAGCGTTGGCGCGTGCGCCGGCCGTCCCGCCGGGCGTGATCCGGGCCGCCCGCATCGCGGCGGGCGCGCTGCGGTATCGCCGCCGGCCGCGACGGCGCAATGCCGGGGCCGGACGAGGGGTGCGGTCGAGGGGATCACGGCCTGGACGGTGTTTGCCGGACGCGGTGTCCAGCCGTGCCGTTCGTCGCGACGAGCGGGCTGCGTCTGGCCACTTGATTCTTTCGGGGCCTCGGATCGAGGCGGGGTTCTGTGGCGACGGCCTCTGCCGACCGGCGGGCGGTCTGCACGCACGCTTGGGGTGCGTGCCCGACCGCGGCTGCCTGTCGTTGCATCGACTTCTTGCTCACCGCGCGCGCGGCCCTCCTGGGCTGCGGCGCCGGTGGCGCCCCGTCCGTTGCCTGCGTGCCCGGGTAGACTCCGTTGAAATCAAGCACTTACGGCGCGAACGTGGAAGGGCGAAGTATACGGCCGAACACCGGCGCCCGGGCGTTGCGCATTGCACGGCCGGCGCCCGGTGGCGCGCCTCGGGTGCAGCGCGTCGAGGTCGACGAAGAATCGGCCGGCCAGCGGCTCGACAACTGGCTGCTGCGCCAGTTGAAGGGCGTGCCCAAGACGCATGTGTACCGCGTCATCCGCTCGGGCGAGGTGCGCATCAACAGCGCGCGCGCCTCGGCCGACACCCGGGTGCAGCCGGGCGATGTCGTGCGCCTGCCGCCGCTGCGCCTGCCTGCGTCCGCTGCGGCGTCGAAGCCGGCGGCGCCGGCGCGCGAGTTCCCGGTGCTCTTCGAGGATGACTGGCTGCTCGCCATCGACAAGCCGGCCGGCGTCGCCGTGCACGGCGGCAGCGGCGTGAGCTCGGGCGTCGTCGAGCAACTGCGCGTGGCGCGCCGGCTTTCGGGCGGCCTGCCGCGTTTCCTCGAACTCGTGCACCGGCTCGACAAGGAAACCTCGGGCGTGCTGCTGCTGGCCAAGAAGCGCAGCGCGCTGGCGGCGCTGCAGCAGCAGTTCCGGGCACGCCAGACCGTCAAGGTCTACACGGCGCTGGTCTTCGGCGCCTGGCCGCGCGGCCTCGCCGTCATCGACGAGCCGCTGCTCAAGTCCCTCACCGCCGACGGACAACGCCATGTGCGCGTGGTGAGCAAGGCCGGCGACGAGGGGCGCCGCTCGATCACGCGCGTCAAGGTGGTGCAGGCGCTGGCGCAGACGACGCTGCTCGACGTGCGCCTGGAGACCGGGCGCACGCACCAGATCCGCGTGCACCTGGCGCACGCCGGGCATCCGATCGTGGGCGACCCGAAGTACGGCGACTTCACCCGCAACAAGGCCTTCGCGCGTGCGCAGCGCTGCACGCGCATGTTCCTGCACGCGCGCGAGCTGAGCTTCACGCATCCCGTGGGCGGCCAGCGCGTGACCCTGCACGCGCCCCTGCCCGCCGAGTGCGCGACACTGCTGGCTGCGCTCGCATGACCATGGCCCGCCGCTTCGAGCTCATCGCCTTCGACTGGGACGGCACGCTGTTCGACAGCACCGCGCTCATCGTGCGCTGCATCCAGGGCGCGTGCCGCGACCTGGGACTCGAGGTGCCGAGCGACGAGCGCGCGGCCTACGTCATCGGGCTGGGCCTGCACGACGCGCTGCGCCACGCCGCGCCGGGCCTGGAGGCCGAGCGCTATCCGGAGTTGGGCCGGCGCTACCGCCGGCACTACCTGGCGCGCCAGAACGAACTCGTGCTGTTCCCCGGCACGCTCGAGATGCTGCAGGCCCTGAAGGCGCGCAACCACTGGCTCGCGGTGGCCACCGGCAAGACCCGCGTCGGCCTGGACGAGGCGCTCGCGCAGTCGCATCTGCGCGGCGTCTTCGACGCCACGCGCACGGCCGACGAGACGGCGAGCAAGCCCAGTCCGCTGATGCTGCACGAGCTGATGCGCGAGCTCGGCGTCGAGCCCGAGCGCACGCTGATGATCGGCGACACGACGCACGACCTGCAGCTGGCACGCAACGCCGGCGCGGTGTCGGTGGGCGTGAGCTACGGCGCGCACGACGTCGAATCCTTCGCGCCGTTCGAGCCGCTGTACATCGCGCGCGACACGGCGGCGCTGCACCGCTGGCTGCTGGACAACGCGTGACGGTGCGGCACCTGCGCGCAGCGCCAGCGCCGCCGCGTGCCGCGCGAGGGGACCACCGGTGAGCGCCCGCTCGGATGCCGGCCACGCAGACGCAGCAACGGGTGCGCGCGCGGCTGCGGGTGCGTTCGCAGCGCAGCCCGTCTGTGCGTCGGCCGAGCTCGCCGAACGCGGCCGCGCCCGTCTGTGGGACGTGCTGCTGTGGCGCCGGCCGGCGCGCGCCTTCGTGCTGCGTTTCGACGCGCGCGTCGTCGCCTACGTCAACCGCTGCGCGCACGTGCCGGCCGAGATGGACTGGCAGCCGGGCGAGTTCCTCGACCTGGAGCGACGCTTCATCCTGTGCTCGCTGCACGGGGCGTCGTACGAGCCGGCCGGCGGACGCTGTGTCGGCGGGCCCTGCGCCGGCGGACGTCTGATTTCGTTGCGCGTCGAGGAGCGCGACGGGCTGGTGTATTGGTATCCTTCCCCCGACATCGTTCCGATGCCCCCGAAGCAGGTCGATGCGCCGCCGCCCGACGGTGTGCCTGCCCCTCCGCCATGACCGACATGCCCCCACCCGTACCGCCGCCGGCGGCCGCTGCAGCAGCGCCTGCCGCAGCCGGCGGCGTGCCGTCGCGGCCGGCGCTCGAGTCGACCCTCGAGCAGCTTGCGCGCGAGCTGCTGCGCCAGCAACGCAACGACCGGCGCTGGCGCGTCTTCTTTCGCTGCGCGTGGCTGGCGCTGGCCGTCGCCGTGGTCTGGGGCGCACTCGCACAGCGGCTCGGCACGGGCGCGGGCAACCTGCCGCACACGGCGCTCATCGACGTGCGCGGCGAGATCGCGCCCGACAGCGCCGCCAGCGCCGAGGCGCTGGTCGGCGCGCTGAAGTCGGCCTTCGAGGACGCCGCGGCGCAGGCCATCGTGCTGCGCATCGACTCGCCCGGCGGCAGCCCGGTGCAGGCGGGCATCGTCAACGACGAGATCCACCGCCTCAGGGCCCTGTACAAGAAGAAGGTCTACGCGGTCGTCGACGACATCTGCGCCTCGGGTGCCTACTACATCGCGGTCGCCGCCGACGAGATCTTCGTCGACAAGGCGAGCCTGGTGGGCAGCATCGGCGTGCTGATGGACGGCTTCGGCTTCGTCGGCCTGATGAACAAGCTCGGCATCGAGCGCCGGCTGCTGACGGCCGGCAAGAACAAGGGCATGCTCGATCCGTTCAGCCCGCAGAACGACAAGCAGCGCGCCTACGCGCAGGCGATGATCGAGCAGATCCACCAGCAGTTCATCGGGGCCGTCCGTGCGGGCCGCGGCGAGCGGCTCAAGGAGACGCCCGAGACCTTCTCGGGCCTGTTCTGGAACGGCGAGGAGGCGGTCAGGATGGGTCTGGTCGACCGCCTCGGCAGCCTCGACTACGTGGCACGCGAAGTCGTCGGTGCCGAGGAGATCGTCGACTACACGCCGCGCGAGAACGTCGCCGAGCGGCTGGCCAAGCGCTTCGGTGCCTCGGTCGGCCAGGGCGCGGTGCGCGCGCTGCGCGAACTGGCTCCGCTGCATTGAGCGCGCGCGAACGCGCGCCGCTGGCCGAGCGGCTGGCCGTCGCGGCGCAGTACCTGCTGCCCAAGCAGGCGCTGACGCGGCTGGCGGGCCGGGTGGCCGCGGCCCGGGGCGGCGCCGCGACCACGGCGCTGATCCGCTGGTTCGTCGCGCGCTACGGCGTCGACATGGCCGAGGCCGCCGAGCGCGATCCGGCCGCGTACGCCACCTTCAACGACTTCTTCACGCGCGCGCTCGCGCCCGGTGTGCGGCCGCAGGCGGCGAGCGAGCTGATCTGTCCGGTCGACGGCACGATCAGCCAGTTCGGCCGCATCGCGGGCGAGCAGATCGTGCAGGCCAAGGGCCACCGCTATTCGACGCGCGCGCTGCTGGGCGGCGACGCAGCGCTTGCCGCGCATTTCCAGGACGCTCACTTCGCGACGCTGTACCTGAGCCCGCGCGACTACCACCGCATCCACATGCCGGCGGCCGGCACGCTGCTGCGCATGGTCCACGTGCCGGGCGCGCTGTTCTCGGTGAACCCGCGCACGGTGCGCGGCGTGCCGGGCCTGTTCGCGCGCAACGAGCGCGTCGTCTGCGTCTTCGACGGCGCGGAGGCCGACGGCGCCGGCGTGACCGCACCGTGGGTGCTGGTGCTCGTCGGCGCCACCATCGTCGGCAGCATCGCCACCGCCTGGCACGGCGTCGTCAACCCGCCGCGGCCGGGCAAGCTGCGCGCGTGGGGCTACGACGAGCCGCGGCTGCGGCTGGCGCAGGGCGCCGAGATGGGCCGCTTCCTGCTCGGCAGCACGGTGGTGCTGCTGTGGCCGCGCGGGCCGCTGGCGTGGAATCCGGCGTGGACGAGCGGCGGCGCGATCCGCATGGGCGAGGCGATGGCGCGGCGCACCGAGCGCTGGGCGTGAGCGCGCCGGCACACGCCGACGCCAGCGCGCGGGCGCAACTCGTGCTGTTCGTGCTGCCGGCGTTCTGGTCGTCGAACTACCTGATCGCGCGGCTCGCCAACGGCGTCATCCATGCGCACGCGCTGGCGTTCGGGCGCTGGGCACTGGCGCTCGCGCTCATGCTGCCCTTCGTCGGCGCCGAGCTGTGGCGCAAGCGCAGGGCCTGGCGCCGCGAGTGGTGGCAACTGCTCGTCCTGGGCGCGTTCGGCATGTGGATCTGCGGCGCCTGGGTGTACCTGGGCGGGCAGAGCACGAGCGCGACCAACATGGCGCTCATCTACGCGGCGACGCCGGTCGCCATCACGGTCGCGAGCGTCAGGTTGCTGCACGAGCGCATGAGCGCGGCGCAGCGTTGGGGCGTGGCGGCGGCGCTGGCGGGCGTGCTGTTCGTGATCGCCAGGGGCGAACCCGGCGCGTTGGCCGCGGTCCGCTTCACGGCCGGCGACGGCTGGATCGTCGGCGCCGCCGTGTCCTGGACCGCGTATTCGGTGCTGCAGCAGCACTGGCGCTCGGTGCTGTCGCCGGCGGCGCGCGTGGCCGCCAGCAGTGCCGGCGGGCTCGTCGTGCTCGCGCCCTTCGTGCTGCACGAGGCGCTGACGCAGCCGCCGCTGCCCTGGGGCGCACGCGCCTGGGGGCTCGTGGCGCTGGCTGCGCTCGTGCCCGGCGTGCTGAGCTATGCCGCCTATGCCTGGCTGCAGCGCGAGCTCGGCGCCGCACGCACGGCACTGCTGCTGTACCTGGCGCCGGTGTACGCCGCCTTCGGAGCCTGGGCCGTGCTGGGCGAGGTGCCGGGCTGGTACCACGTCGCCGGTGGTGCGCTCATCCTGCCCAGCATCTGGCTCGCGACGCGCACGGCGCGGCCGCGCGCACGGCCGCTCGGGGGGGCGCCCGACTGAGCGGCTGCCTCAGCGCCGTGGCCGGCGCTGCTCGGGGCGCAGGTGGGGCGCGAACAGCGCCTGCGCGGCGTCACCGTCCACCGGGCGGCCGGCGCCGTCGACCAGAGGCTGGTCGGCGTCGTTCCAGCCGCGCAGCCCGCTGGCCAGCGAGGTCACGTCGGTGTAGCCGAGCTCCTGCAGCGTGCGCCCGGCCAGCAGCGAGCGCCTGCCCGAGCGGCACACGACGACGATGGCGCGCGCGCTGTGCCCGGCCAGCGCCGCCTCGGTCTCGTCGTGGTCCCATTCGCAGGCCTGCTCGAGCACGCCGCGCGGCACGTGCAGCGAGCCGGCGATGTGCGCGGCGGCGAACTCCGCGGCCTCGCGCACGTCGAGCAGCAGCGGCGGCTCGGGCCCGGCCAGCCGCTCGGCCAGGTCCCAGGGCATGAGCTCGGGCACGTGCGCGCGCGCACGTGCCACGAGGTCGGCGTAGCGCAGCGCCACGGCACGCGCCCGCGTGCGCCTACAGCCCGGCCGCGTCGCGCAGCGCCACTGCCTTGTCCGTGCGCTCCCAGGTGAACTCGGGCTCCTCGCGCCCGAAGTGGCCGTAGGCGGCGGTCTTCTCGTAGATCGGGCGCAGCAGGTCGAGCATCTGGACGATGCCCCTGGGGCGCAGGTCGAAGTGCTCGTTCACGAGGGCGGCGATCTTCTCGTCGCTGATCTTGCCCGTGCCCTCGGTGTAGACGGTGACGTTCATCGGCCGCGCGACGCCGATCGCATACGCCACCTGCACCTGGCACTGCCGCGCCAGGCCGGCGGCGACGACGTTCTTGGCGACGTAGCGCGCGGCGTAGGCGGCCGAGCGGTCGACCTTGGACGGATCCTTGCCGCTGAAGGCGCCGCCGCCGTGCGGGCAGGCGCCGCCGTAGGTGTCGACGATGATCTTGCGCCCGGTCAGGCCGCAGTCGCCCTGCGGTCCGCCGACCACGAAGCGCCCGGTCGGGTTGATGAGGTAGCGCGTCTCCTTCAGCCACTCCTTGGGCAGCACCGGCTTGATGATCTCCTCGATCACCGCCTCGTAGAACGCGGGCTTCATCTTGTCGCCCAGGCTCCATTCGGGTGCGTGCTGGGTCGACAGCACCACGGTGTCGATGCTGTGCGGCTTGCCGCCGACGTAGCGCAGCGTGATCTGGCTCTTGGCGTCGGGCCGCAGGTACGGCATGCGCCCGTCGCGGCGCAGCAGCGCCTGGCGCTCGACGAGGCGGTGCGCGTAGTAGATCGGCGCCGGCATCAGGGTCGGCGTCTCGTCGCAGGCGTAGCCGAACATCAGGCCCTGGTCGCCGGCGCCGGTGTTGAGGTGGTCGTCGCTGGCGTGGTCGACGCCCTGCGCGATGTCGTTGCTCTGCTTGTCGTAGGCGACGAGCACGGCGCAGCCCTTGTAGTCGATGCCGTACTCGGTGTTGTCGTAGCCGATGCGCTTGATGGTGTCGCGCGCGATCTGGATGTAGTCGACGTGCGCGTTGGTCGTGATCTCGCCGGCCAGCACCACGAGGCCGGTGTTGGTGAGCGTCTCGGCGGCGACGCGCGAGCGCGGATCCTGCGCGAAGATCGCGTCGAGGATGGCGTCCGAGATCTGGTCGGCCACCTTGTCGGGATGGCCCTCGGAAACCGATTCGCTGGTGAAGAGGAAGTCGTTCGCCACTTGTTGAAGCTCCGGTGGGGGTTGCACTCTGACTCGCGTCGTCGCCGGTCAGGATGCTGGAGCCGCGGCGAACGCTTTAGCGGTATTTGGTGAGTGCCGTGCCGCAGGTTGAGCGCTTCGGCCGTGCACCCGGCGGGCTCGCTATGCTTGCCACCCCGCCCGTCGCCCCGCAAGTTGTCCTTTAACTCGGCGACAGCGCAAATTATACGAACGATGTTCCTGGTGCTACGCTGGCTCGCGCGCCGCTCGTTGCGGTTTTTGCACGCGCTGGGCGCGCTGCTCGGCTGGATCGTCTGGGCCGCGGCGCCGAGCTATCGGCGCCGCCTGGCGGCCAACGCGGCGGCAGCGGGCATCGGCGGCGCCGAGCGCCGTGCGGCGGTGGCCGAAGCCGGCCGCATGGTGCTCGAGATGCCGCGCCTGTGGCTGCGCCCGGCCGGCGATCCGCTGGCCGATGCGGTGCAATGGGAGGGCGCCGAACTGGTCGAGCGCGCGCTCGATGCCGGCCGCGGCCTGGTGCTCCTCACGCCGCACATGGGCAGCTTCGAGTTGTGCGCCCAGGCCTATGCCGAGCGCTTCGGCCGCAGGCAGCCGGTGACGGTGCTGTACCGCCCGGCGCGCAACGCGTGGCTGCGCCGGCTCGAGGAGACGGCGCGCGCGCGGCCGTACCTGGCCACGGCGCCGGCGACGCTGGGCGGCGTGCGCCAGATGCTGCGGGCGTTGAAGCACGGCCAGACCGTGGGCCTGCTGCCCGATCAGGTGCCGCCCGTTGGCATGGGCGTGTGGGCGCCGTTCTTCGGCCGCGACGCCTACACGATGACGCTGGCCGCGCGCCTCGTGCGCCACAGCGGCGCCGCCCTGTGTGCCATCTGGGGCGAGCGGCTGCCGCGCGGTGCGGGCTACCATGTCCATGTGCTGCCGATGCCCGTCGCCCTGCCCGACGCGCGCGAGCTGCCGGGCGACGAGGGCGAGGCGCAGCGCCTGGACGCCACCGCGATCAACCGCTCGATGGAGGCGCTGATCGCGCGGCGGCCGTCGCAGTACCTGTGGGGCTACCACCGCTACAAGACGCCACGACCGCCGGAGGTGGCGTGAAGACTGCGCTGGCGCGGCTCGGCCTGGCGCTGGCGTGGCTGCTGCAGTGGCTGCCGCTGCCGCTGCAGTCGCTGCTGGGCGGACTGCTCGGGCGCGCGTTGCACCGCGTGGCGGCCAGGCGCCGCCGCATCGCGCTCACCAACGTCGCGCTGTGCCTGCCCGAACTCGACGAGCGCCAGCGTGCGGCGCTGGTGCGCGAGCACTTCGTCTGGCTCGGCCGCAGCCTGCTCGAGCGCGCGCTGCTGTGGTATGCGCCGCGCGCGCGGCTCGAGCGCCTCATCCAGATCGAGGGCGACGTGAAGCTGGCCGAGCGCAGCCAGCGGCCCGTCATGTGGCTGGTGCCGCACTTTCTCACCGTCGACGTGGCGGGCACCGCGGGGCAGCTGCATCAGACGCGCGGCATGGCCAGCATGTACGCGACGCAGAGCAACGCGGTGATCGATGCGGCACTGGCCAAGGGGCGCGGGCGCTTCGGCCGCGCCGAGATCTTCGCGCGCACGCAGGGCGTGCTGCCGCTGGTGCGCGCGGTCAAGCGCGGCAGCGTGCTGTTCAACCCCTGCGACATGGATTTCGGGCTGCGCGACTCGGCCTTCGTGCCCTTCTTCGGCGAGCCGGCGGCCACGCTGCTCGCGCCGTCGCGGCTGGCCCGCAGCCTGGACATGATCGTGCAGCCGGTGACCGGCGAGCTGCTGCCGCGCGGCTGCGGCTACCGTATCCGCTTCCACGAGCCGTGGACCGACTGGCCGAGCGACGATGCCGTGGCCGACGTGGCGCGCATGAACCGCTGGATCGAAGGCGAGATCCGCCGCAACCCGGCGCAGTATCTTTGGGTGCACAAGCGCTTCAAGACGCGACCGCCGGGCGCCGAGCCGATCTACTGAACCCGGTGCAACTCGCTGCGCGCGATGCCGCTGCGCGACAATCGCGCCCCATGCGGCTGCCGTTCACCAAGATGCAGGGCGCGGGCAACGACTTCGTCGTGCTCGACGGCATGGCCGCGCCGGTGCAGCTCACGCCCGAGCAGGCGCGTCGCCTGGCCGACCGGCGCCGCGGCATCGGTGCCGACCAGATCCTCGTCGTCGAGCCGGGCACGGCGCCGGGCATCGACTTTCGCTACCGCATCTACAACTCGAGCGGCGACGAGGTCGAGCACTGCGGCAACGGCGCGCGCTGCTTCCTGCGCTTCGTGCGTGCGCGCGGCTACACCGACCAGCCCAGCGTGCGCGTGGCCACCGTCAACAACGTGATCGAGCTGCACGAGCGCAGCGACGGCCGCGTCACGGTGGACATGAACCGGCCCGTCTTCGAGCATGAGCTGATCCCGTTCGACGCCGGTGGCCTCACGCCGCGCCGGCTCGGCGACTTCGAGCTGTGGCGGCTCGACGACGTCGGCGGCGTCGAGCTCGCGGTGCTGTCGATGGGCAATCCGCACGCGGTGATCCGGGTCGACGACGTGACGCGCGCGCCGGTGGCCGCGCTGGGGCCGCGCATCGAGGGGCATCCGCGCTTTGCGCGCAAGGTCAATGTCGGCTTCATGGAGATCCGCTCGGCGCGCGAGCTGAACCTGCGCGTGCACGAGCGCGGCGCCGGCGAGACGCTGGCCTGCGGCACCGGCGCCTGCGCGGCGGTGGTGGCGGGCGTGCGGCTGGGCTGGCTCGCGCGCGACGTCGTCGTGCACACGCGCGGCGGCGACCTGACGATCGCATGGCCCGAGGCGGCCGGTGCGCATGCCGGCGGCGGTGTGATGATGACCGGCCCGGCCGAATTCGTGTTCGAAGGAGTGATCGAACTGTGAGCAGCGTCAAGGGCGGCACCCCGGGGGTGCAGGGCATCACCGAGGGCGACATCGCCGACTACCTGGCCAACACGCCGGGCTTCTTCGAGCGCCATGCCGAACTGCTGGCCAGCGTGCAGCTCACGAGCCCGCACGGCCAGCGTGCGGTGTCGCTGCAGGAGCGGCAGATGGAGATGCTGCGCGATCGCATCCGCGGCCTCGAGCACAAGATCGTCGAGATGATCCGGGCCGGCCAGGAGAACGTGGCGCTGGCCGAGCGGCTGCACCGCTTCGTGCGCCAGATGCTGCGCACCACCGACCGCGGGCTGCTGCCGGGCGTGATCGTCGAGACGCTGAAGGACGAGTTCCTGATTCCGCAGGCGGCAATCCGGCTGTGGGGACTGGGGCCCAGCTTCGAGGCGGCGCCCTTCGTGCAGGACGTGAGCGCCGATGCGAAGAGCTTCGCCGCCAGCCTCGCTGTGCCGTACTGCGGCATCAACGCCGGCTTCGAGGCCGTGCACTGGCTCGACGATGCGCCCGGCGCCAAGTCGGTGGCGATGATCCCGCTGCGCCCGCACGAGGCGGGCTCGGAGGGCTTCGGCCTGCTCGTGCTCGCGTCGCCCGACCCGACGCGCTACGCGGCCGACATGGGCACCGAGTTCCTGGCCCGCATCGGCGAGCTCGCCAGCGCGGCGCTGATGCGGCTGCGCGCGGGGTGAGCAGCGCGGCGCCGGCGGCGCGCCGGCCTGAGCCCGGGACTGCACCGGGGCTCGCGCCGGAGCTCGAGCGCTTCGTGCAGCACCTGGTCGTCGAGCGGCGGCTTGCCGCGCGCACGGTCGCGCTGTACCGCGAGGCGCTGGTGCGGCTCGAGGGCGCCGCCGCCGTCGCGGGCGTCGCGCTCGAACGGGCCGAGCCGTACCACCTGCGCGGCTGGGCGGCGCAACTGCGCGCGCGCGGGCTGGCGCCGCGCAGCATCGCCATCGCGCTGGCGGCGTGGCGCGGGCTGTACCGCTGGTGGGGACGCCAGGGCCTGGTCGCGGCCAATCCGGTCGCGGGCCTGCGCGCACCCAAGGCCGCCCGGCCGCTGCCCAAGGCGCTGTCGGTCGAGCAGGCGATGGCGCTGGCCGAACACGCGCCGGCGCGCGGCGACGCGCTGCTGCTGGCGCGCGACCGCGCGATCGTCGAGCTGCTGTACGGCGCCGGGCTGCGCGTGGCCGAGATCGTCGGCCTGGACGTGCAGGCGGGCGCAGGCGGCAGCGGCTGGATCGACCGCGAGGACGGCACGGCGCACGTGCTGGGCAAGGGCAGCAAGCGGCGCAGCGTGCCGGTGGGCCGCGCGGCACTGGCTGCGCTCGCGCCGTGGCTGGACGCGCGCGCGCGACTGGCGCGCGCCGACGAGGCGGCGCTTTTCGTCAGCCGGCGCGGCACGCGCCTGACGGCGTCGCAGCTGCGGCTGCGCCTGAAGGCGCGCGCGCTCGCCGCCGGTCTCCCGACCCACGTGCACCCGCACATGCTGCGCCACAGCTTCGCCAGCCATCTGCTGCAGTCCAGCGGCGACCTGCGCGCGGTGCAGGAACTGCTCGGCCACGCCAGCATCGCGACGACGCAGGTCTACACCAAGCTCGACCACCAGCATCTGGCCAAGGTGTACGACGCGGCGCATCCGCGTGCGCGGCGGCGCGACGACAGCGGCGGCTGAATGCGCCGTCCAGCAGCAGACCGTTGAGCGCGGCAGCCGGACAGCCCATAGCCTGCAGGCGGCAGGCAGCAGGCGGCAGGCGGCAGGCGCCCGCCGTGCTGGCGGGGCGGTTCAGCCCGGGAGTGCCCGCCGCAGCACCAGCCGCGGATCGAACTTGGCGCGCTTGACCGCGAAGTAGGCCTTCACGTTGCGCACGTTGGCGTCCTGCGTGAACAGACGCTGCGCCAGCGCGTGGTAGCCGCCCATGTCGGCGCAGTGCACGACGAGCACGAAGTCGGGGCCGGGCGCAACGCGCCACAGTTGCTGCACCTCGTCGTCGGCGGCCACGCGCCGCTCGAACGCATCCAGGTGCTCGGCGCCTTGCCGGTCGAGCGAAACCTCGACGATGGCGCTCAGCCCGGCGCCGATGCGATCGGCGCTGAGCAGCGCGACCTGACGTTCGATGACGCCGGCATCGAGCAGCCGGCGCACCCGCCGCAGCGCCGTGGCCGGCGAGGTGTGGGCCGCGGCCGCGAGCTCCTGGTTGGAGCGTGAGGCATCCTGCTGCAGCAGGTCGAGCAGGCGCAGGTCGGTCGCATCGAGATCCACGGCGTGAATTATATGTTCGAATATATCTGTAATATGAAATATTTGATCGTCAAATATCACGAGTGCAATAAACGATCATCGAAGTCGTCAATTCAGACGCAAAACGCCGAGTGTGCGCCCATACCATCCAGCCTCCTCCAGTTCCCGGAAGAACACCCATGTGCGGCATCGTCGGCGCGGTCAGCACCCGCGACATCGTCCCCATCCTGATCGAGGGCCTCAAGCGCCTCGAGTACCGCGGCTACGACAGCTGCGGCGTTGCTGTGCACCAGGGCGGGGAACTGCGGCGCGCGCGCAGCACCTCGCGCGTGGCCGAACTCGAAGCCAACGTGCGCCGCGAGCAGGTGGCGGCGGGCACCGGCATCGCGCACACGCGCTGGGCCACGCACGGTGCGCCGGCAGTGCACAACGCGCACCCGCACTTCAGCGCCGGCCCCGGGGCCGCCGAGGCGGCCAGCGGGCGCATCGCGCTCGTGCACAACGGCATCATCGAGAACCACGACGTGCTGCGCGCCGAGCTCGAGCGCTCGGGCTACGTCTTCCAGAGCCAGACCGACACCGAGGTCATCGCGCACCTCGTGCACAGCCTGTACGACGGCGACCTGCTCGAAGCCGTGCAGCGTGCGCTGCCGCGGCTGCGCGGCGCCTACGCGATCGCCGTCTTCTGCCGCGACGAGCCGCACCGCGTGGTCGGCGCGCGCGAGGGCTCGCCGCTGGTCGTGGGCGTCGGCGCCAGGGGCAGCGGCGAGAGCTTCCTGGCCAGCGACGCGATGGCGCTGGCCGGCGTCACCGACCAGATCGTCTACCTCGAGGAGGGCGACGTCGTCGACCTGCAGATGGGCAAGGCCTGGATCAGCCACGCCGACGCGAGCGGGCGCTTCGTGCCCGCCGACCGTCCGGTGCGCACCGTCGCCGCGCACAGCGGCGCGGCCGAACTCGGCCCCTACCGCCACTACATGCAAAAGGAGATCTTCGAGCAGCCGCGTGCGCTGGCCGACACGATCGACGGCGTGCTCGCCATCGGCGCCGAGCTGTTCGGCGAGGGTGCGGCCGACATCTTCGGGCAGGTCGACCGCGTGCTCGTGCTCGCCTGCGGCACCAGCTACTACGCCGGCAGCGTGGCGCGCTACTGGCTCGAGGCCATCGCCGGCATCCCGACGGACGTCGAGATCGCGAGCGAGTACCGCTACCGCACCAGCGTGCCCGACCCGCGCACGCTGGTGGTGACGATCAGCCAGAGCGGCGAGACCGCGGACACGCTGGCCGCGCTCAAGCACGCGCGTACGCTCGGCATGCCGCACACGCTGACGGTGTGCAACGTCGCCACCAGCGCGATGGTGCGCGAGTGCCGGCTCGCCTACATCACGCGTGCCGGCGTCGAGATCGGCGTGGCCAGCACCAAGGCCTTCACGACGCAGCTTGCCGCGCTGTACCTGCTGACGCTGGCGCTGGCGCAGGCGCGGGGGCGCCTCGACGAGACCCAGGCCGCCGAGCAGCTCAAGGCGCTGCGCCACCTGCCGGCGGCACTGCAGGCGGTGCTCGCGCTCGAGCCGCAGGTCATCGCCTGGAGCGAGGAGTTCGCGCGCAAGCACAACGCACTCTTCCTCGGCCGCGGCCTGCACTACCCGATCGCGCTCGAAGGCGCGCTCAAGCTCAAGGAGATCAGCTACATCCACGCCGAGGCCTACCCGGCGGGCGAGCTCAAGCACGGGCCGCTGGCGCTCGTCACCGAGGAGATGCCGGTCGTGACGGTGGCGCCCAACGACGCGCTGCTCGAGAAGCTCAAGAGCAACATGCAGGAAGTGCGCGCGCGCGGCGGCCAGCTCTACGTCTTCGCCGACGCCGACACCCGCATCGAGAACGCCGGCGGCGTGCACGTCATCCGCATGCCCGAGCACTACGGCGCGCTCAGCCCCATCCTGCACGTCGTGCCGCTGCAGCTGCTCGCCTACCACACGGCGTGCGCGCGCGGCACCGATGTCGACAAGCCGAGGAACCTGGCCAAGTCCGTGACCGTCGAGTGAGCGATGGCGCGGCTCGCGTCGAGTGTGGAAACTCGTTACAGTCCGTCGCGGCCACGCTCTCGCCATGACGCTGTCGACCGACCCGAGTCTCGACCCCGCGGCTTGCGTTCGTTGTGGCCGTGATCGACGCCTTGCACCGGCGGCGTGCTTCGCGGTCTTTGCCGCTCTCGTCGCCGCGCTCGGACCGGGCAATGCAGTCGCGGCCACGCCGTTCGCGCCCGGCAGCCGCGACCCGAGCCTGCAAGGCGCGACGCCTTACGCGAACGCCGAACGCGCTTGGCAGGAAGGCACCGCCTTCTATGACCGCCACGACTGGCGCCACGCCATGGCCGCCTATCGGCAAGCGGCAGCGCAGGGCGATGCGCGCGCGATGACGGTGCTCGGCCACATGTACCGCGAAGGGCGGGGCGTCACCGTCGACAAGCAGATGGCGGCGCAGTGGTACGAGCGCGGCGCCGCCGGCGGCAACCGCGCGGCCCGCTTCTCGCTCGCGGACATGCTGGAGTCGGGCGAAGGCGTCGCGCGCGACGTGCCGCGCGCGGCGCGGCTCTATGAGCAGAGCGCCCGCCAGGGGTTCCCGCAAGCGCAGTTCGCGCTCGGCATCAGCTACGAATTCGGCCAGGGCGTGCCGCGCGACCGTCGCATCGCCATCCAGTGGCTCGATCGGGCTGCGGCGCAGGGCGACGGGCGCGCGCATTGGTACGCGAGCTGGCTGCGTTCGTCGGCGACGCCGCACTTCGCCAGCCCCGACGGCCTGCGCGACTACGTGAACCGCCAGGTCGACGCACGCATGCTGGGCCAGATGGGCGCCCCCGGCAACGGCCGCTGCTCGCTGGTTCCGTGGGTCTGCTCGCGCGAGCGCGCCGAGGCGATCTGGAAGAGCGAGTACCACCCCCCCAACACGCCGAATCCGTTTCGCAACTGAGGCACCCCATGCGACGTGCCTTCGGCCTGGCGCTGGCTGCCGCCTGCTCCGCCATCCCCGCTTTCGCCGCGCCGCTCGGCGAGGCGCAGACGCGACCGCTGCAGGGCGGTGTCGAGCAGAGCCGGGAGGGGCCGCCGCCTGACGAATTCAGTCGACCCTGCGAAACTCATCCCGCTCCCGCGAGGACAGTGTCGTGATGCGGTAGCGCCCAGCAGAGGAGGCGCCTGCCCGTAGCCGGCGCGCCTCTGGTGGCGAACAGCAAGCGCATTCCGATGCGCGGCACTCCCCCGAGTTCGACACCAAATGACGTAAGTCCGTCGTGAATCCGTGACCGCGGACCCGAAGACGGGAATATCCGGGCAGCCTTGTTGCGCGAGGTCGAACCGGTATGACGTTGGCGTGGCCGCGCCGGCACGCCCGCGTGCAGATTCAAGGCGTTGGTGGGGGTATTGGCCGGCGGCACCAGCGGATTCGTATGGTTTGGCCGTGCACGCAGGCTCGGCGCAGCCGTTGCGCCCTTTTTCGGTCGAGCGTGGGTGCGGGGCGAGCATGGCCTCGCCCGCGCTCAGGCCGCCCCGATGAGGATTCCCGCCGCCAGCACGATCAGCCCGCCGACGATCACCTGCAGGACGGCCAGCCCGAACGGCGCCTCCATGTAGCGCTTGCGCACCCAGGCGATGGCGACGAGTTCGACGCCGACGATGGCGATCGCCAGCGCCGTGGCGGCGTCGAAGCGCGGGATCAGGTACGGCAGCGTGTGGCCGAGGCCGCCGACGGCCGTCATTGCGCCGGTGACCGCGCCGCGGATCAAGGGGCTGCCGCGGCCGGTGAGCGCGCCGTCGTCGGACAGCGCCTCGGCAAACGCCATGCTGATGCCGGCGCCGATCGCGGCGGCCAGGCCGACGAGGAAGGTGCTCCAGGTGTCGTGCGTGGCGAAGGCCGCGGCGAACAGCGGCGCGAGCGTCGACACCGAGCCGTCCATCAGCCCGGCCAGACCCGGCTGGATGTACTGCAGCACGAACAGGCGGCGCTGCGTCTCGCGTTCACGGTGCAGCGTGCGCGCCGTGATGAACTCGTTGCCCAGCGTCTCGGCCTTCGATTCGTGGCGGCTTTCCTCGGCTGCCAGGTCGCCGAGCAACTGGCGGATCGCCGCATCGCCCGAGCGGCGCGCGGCCTGCGCGTAGAAGCGCCGCGAGTCGGCCTCCATGATCTCCGCCTGGGCGCGGATGCGCTCGAGGTCGAGCGGCTGCGCCAGCCACACCGGCTTGCGCGTGACGAAGCCGCGCACGTCCTCGCGGCGGATGAGCAGGATGTGTTCGCCGAAGCGCGCGCGGTACAACTCGATGAGCCGGTGCCGGTGGCCGTCCTCCTCGGCGGCCATGGCGCGAAACAGCGCCGCCGTGTCCGGATAGTCGGCCGCCAGCGCCTGGGCGTAGGTGTTGTAGATGCGCGCGTCCTCTTCCTCGAGCGCGATCGCCAGGCTCATGATCTGCTGCTCGTCCATGCGCGAGAAGTCGAGCTTGCCCCCGAGGCGATGGCTCAGCACGGGCAGCGACAGCAGCGAGTGGAGCGTCATGGTGTGGCTCCCTGCGGGGATGGCGTCGGGTCATTATCGAAGGGCCGACCGGGCGCGACAGACGGCGCGGCACCTGCGACCTTGTTCGCACTCAACATCGGGTGCAGGCGCCGGCGCTAGGCTGGCCGCGTTTCAGAAGGAGAGTGTCGATGCAGTTCGCGCGTCACCTGCGCCGGGTCGCCCTCGTCGTGCTGGCCGCCGGCGCCAGCGTCGCATCGGCCCACCCGGGCCATCCCGATGCGGCGATGGGTTTCGGGGCCGGCTTCGTGCATCCGCTGGGCGGAGCGGACCATCTGCTGGCCATGGTGGCCGTGGGCCTGTGGGCGGCCGCGGCGCTGCCGCCGCGACGACGCTGGATCGCGCCGCTGCTGTTCGTGGCCGCGCTCACGGCGGGCGCTGCGCTCGCCCATGGCGGGTGGCTGCCGGCGCCGGGCGGCTCGCTCGAGCTGCTGATCGCGGCCAGCGTGGTGCTGCTCGGCGCGATGCTGGTCGGCATCGACCGCGTGCACGCTGCGGCCGGCCTCGCGCTCACGGGCGCGGCAGGGCTGCTGCACGGCACCGCGCACGGGCTCGAGATGGCCGGTGGGCTGTCGTTCGTGGCCTATGCCGCCGGCTTCGCGTCGGCCTCGGCCCTGTTGCACTGCGCCGGGCTGGGTGCCGCTCAGGCGCTGATGCGCCTGCGCGTCGGGGCGCTGCGGCTGGCGGGCGCGGCCGTCGGCACCTGGGGCGCGCTGCTGCTCGTGGCACGCCTGTGACGCGTGACGTGGCGGGGGCGCAGCGGTGACTGTCCTGGCGGCGCTGGCCGGTGGCCTGCACCTGCGCCCCGCAAGGGTGCCGGCGCTCGCCGGTGGGCGCACGGATGTCGCGCACGTGGCCATCGGCCGGCCCGTGGCGCAGCTGCCGGCACTGCTCGGGACGCTGCACGCGCTGTGCGCCCATGCGCACCGCTGCACGGCCTCGCGTGCGGTGGCGGCCGCGCTGGGCCGCCACGGCGAGGCCGCAGCAGCCGATGCCCAGGCGCTGCGTCTGGGCACCGCGCGCGACCAGGTGGCGCGCATCGCCATCGATTGGCCCCTGCATCTGGGCACCGCGGCGCAGGGGGGGTCGTTCGAGCCCGGCCTGCGCGAGTGTCCGTTGTGGCGCAGCCGCAGCGTGCACGCCGACGCACTGGCCGCCCTGCCCGACTGGCTGGCGCGGCACTGGCTCGGGCAGACGCCCGCCGTCTGGCTGGCCGCGCTCGAGGCCGACCCGGCACGGGCCGTCCAGGCCTGGTGCGAGCGCGCAGACGGCCCGGTGGCCGCGCTGCTGCGCAGGGTGCACGAGGCCGCCTGCGCGGCCGAGGCGCGCGGGCCGGCCTGGAGACCGCTCGACGATGACCTGGCCGAATCGTCCGCCGGTCCGGCCGGCGCTCCGCCCGAGGTGTCGTCCGATCGCTCGCGCAATCGCACGCCCAATGGGTCGCCCGATGGGTCGTGCGATGGGTCGAGCGATGGGTCGAGCGATGGGTCGCCCGGCAGTCAGCGCGCGCGCCTGCTGGCGCTGGCCTCGCGCCTCGCGCGGCGCACCGAGCCGGTGCGTGCAGGTGACGTGGTGCCGGACACCGGGCCCTGGACCCGGGCCCGGGATCCTCTGCGCGCGCCCGCCCGCGACGCCTGGACGCGGCTGGTCAGCCGGCTCGTCGACCTCGTCCGCCTGGCCGCGCCGCAGGGCGAGCACTGGCTTGCGCACGGGGCGATGAACACCGGGCCGCGCCAGGGCCTGGCGTGGACGGAAATGGCGCGCGGCCTGCTCGTGCATTGGGTGGCGCTGGAGGCCGATGGCGCACGCGTGGCCGATCTGCGTGTGCTCGCGCCGACGGACCTCAACTTCCACCCGCGGGGCGTGCTGGCGCGTGCACTGGGGGCGCTGCCGGCGCTGCCGGCGCGCGATGCGCGGGCGGCGGCGCGGCTGCTGGCGGTGGCGTTCGATCCGTGTGTCGCGTTCGACATCGAGGGCGAGGGTGAGGCCGAGGGCGCGGGCGAGGCTGATGTCGCGGGAGCGGGCGAGGCTGATGTCGAGGGCGAGGTCGCCGTCGGGCGCGGCATCGACGCCGAGCGGCCGGGAGCCGCCCATGCATGAGCTCAGCCTGGCCGCCGGCGTCGTGCGCCTTGTCGAAGAGGCCGCGCAGCGCGAGCGCTTCGCCCGGGTCTCGAGGCTGACGCTGGAGGTGGGGGCGCTGGCCGGCGTCGACGTGGGGGCACTGCGCTTCGCGCTCGAGGTCGGCGTGCGCGACACCTGCCTTGCGGGCGCCGCCATCGTGATCGAGGAGCCGCCCGGGCGCGCCTGGTGCATGGCCTGCGCCACCAGCGTCGCGATCACGCAGCGTGGCGACGCCTGCCCGCAGTGCGGGGGCTACCAGCTGCAGCCCAGCGGCGGCACCGAACTGCGCGTGGTCGACCTGATCGTCCACGACGAAGCGCCGGCCGCGGCCGGTTGAAGACCCTGGCACGAGGAGACCTCTCGATGTGCGTCGTCTGCGGCTGCTCCGCCACCCCCGAAGCGCAGGCGCCGGCGAGCGCTGCCGGGCCGCGTGTCGACCCCGCCACCGGCGACCTGCACTACGGCGCCACCGCGGCCCACGTCTCGGTCCCGGGCCTGTCGGCCGAGCGCGCGATCAGGCTCGAAGCCGACGTGCTGGGCGAGAACGACCGCCTGGCCGCCGCCAACCGCGCGCACTTCGCGGCGCACGGCGTCGCCGCCTTCAACCTCGTCTCGAGTCCCGGCTCGGGCAAGACCAGCCTGCTGGTGGCCAGCATCGACGCGCTGCGCCGGCGCTGCCCCGGCCTGCCCGTGGCGGTGATCGAAGGCGACCAGCAGACCTCGCACGACGCCCGGCGCATCCGCGCCAGCGGCGCGCCGGCCGTGCAGGTCAACACCGGCAAGGGATGCCACCTCGACGCGCGCATGGTGGCCGATGCGTTCGCGCAACTGCATCGACATGCGCATCACGCGCACGGGCACGATCACGGCCCTGCGCCCGACGATGCCCACGACCACGACCACGACCACGGCCACGACCACGGCCACGGCCACGGCCACGGCCACGGCCACGGCCACGGCCACGCCCATGAGGGCAGCCGTGAGCACGAGCACGGCCACGATCACGCACACGACCTCGAGCATGGCCACGCGCAGCGCATCGGCGACACCCGCTCGCTGCTGTTCATCGAGAACGTCGGCAACCTGGTCTGCCCCGCGCTGTGGGATCTGGGCGAGCGCGCCAAGGTGGTGATCCTGTCGGTCACCGAGGGCGAGGACAAGCCGCTGAAGTATCCCGACATGTTCGCCGCCGCGCAGCTGATGGTGCTCAACAAGGTGGACCTGCTGCCGCACGTGGACTTCGACGTCGCGCGCTGCATCGAGTACGCCGGGCGCGTCAATCCGGCGATCGAGGTGCTGCAGGTGTCGGCACGCCACGGCACCGGCATCGACGCCTGGCTCGACTGGCTGTTGCAGGCCTTGCCCGGGCGGCCGACGACGAGCGAGGCGGCCGGGGCCGCGCAGGTGTCCGAGCCCGAGCCCCGGACCGGGACCAGGTCCGTTCCCGCCTGAGCACCGCGACCGCCCGATG
The DNA here is from genome assembly GCA_018241895.1 of Pseudomonadota bacterium. Taxonomy (GTDB): domain Bacteria; phylum Pseudomonadota; class Gammaproteobacteria; order Burkholderiales; family Burkholderiaceae_C; genus Rubrivivax. Next base: position 4,479 of record JAFECX010000209.1, on the reverse strand, counting down.
AACGAACCCCTCGCCATCGCCTTGCCGCGCCGCGCGCCGGCGCGCGTGCTGGCGCTGGGCGCGTTCCTGAAGAACACCGCCTGCCTGCTCGACGGCGACCGGGCATGGCTGTCGCCGCTGCACGGCGACCTCGGCACGCCCGCGGCCTGCGCGGCGCTCGAGGCCTCGGCGCGCAGCCTGCTCGCGCGTGCCGCCGGCCGCATCGACGCGCTGGCGCACGACCTGCACCCGGATTTCCACAGCACGCGCCTGGCCGCGGCACTGGCGCAGCGCCTGGGCGTGCCGGCGCTCGCGGTGCAGCACCACCACGCGCACCTGGCCGTGGTGCAGGCCGAGCAGGGCGGTTGCGGGCCGCTCGTCGGCTGGGCGCTCGACGGCGTCGGGCTGGGCAGCGACGGCCAGGCCTGGGGCGGCGAGCTGCTGTGGGTGGACGGCGCACGCTGGCAGCGTCTGGCCCATCTGCCCGTGCTTGCGCTGCCCGGCGGCGACGCGGCCGCACGCGAGCCCTGGCGCATGGCGGCGGCCGCGCTGCATGCCTTCGGGCGCACCGACGCCATCGAGCCGCGCTTCGCTCCCGTGGTGGGGGCGGCCGCGGCGCGAGTCGTGCGGCGCCTGCTCGAGCGGGGACCGAACTGTCCCGCCACCACCGCGGCGGGGCGCTGGTTCGACGCCGCCGCCGGGTGGCTGTCGCTCAGCGTGCGGCAGGGCGCCGAAGCCGAGGCGGCGATCGCGCTCGAACGCGCGGCCACCGCGTGGCTGGGCGGGCTTCGCGACGAGGACCGCGACGAGGGCCGCGACGAGGGTCGCGACGAGGGCCGCGACGAGGGTCGCGACGAACCCGCGCCGCACGGCGCCACGCTGGCCTTCGCCGACTGGCTGCCGGCCGTGCTCGACGACGCCGACCTCGGCCGTGCCGCGGCGCGTTTCCATCTCGGGCTGGCCACGGCGCTGGCCGATGCCGCCGCGCAGGCGGCGCAGGCGCACGCGATCGGGCAGGTGGCGCTGGCCGGCGGCTGCTTCTTCAACCGCCTGCTCGCCGAACGCGTGCCCGGAATGCTGAGCGCGCGCGGCCTGCAGGCCCTGCTGCCGCGTGCCGTGGGCTGCGGTGACGCCGGCCTGGCACTCGGCCAGGCCTGGGTCGCTGCACACGCCCTCGAGCGCGGCGAGTACGGCGCCAGCGCCGGCAGCGCCAGCAGCGGCGTCAGCGAAGTCAGCGAAGTCAGCGGCGTCAGCGAAGTCGGCGAAGTCGGCGAAGTCGGCGGCGTCAGCGAAGTCAGCGGCGTCAGCGGCGTCAGCGGCGTCAGCGAGGCCGGCGAAGTCAGCGAAATCGCCGCGGCCGCAGCCGCGGGGCAGGGCTGATCCGATGTGTCTTGCGCTGCCTTCGCTCGTGGTCGAGCTGCGCGCCGGCGCGCGGGCGCTGGTCGACCTCGGCGGCGTGCGCAAGGAGGTTTCGGTCGCCCTCGTGCCCGAGGCCGTGCCGGGTGACTACGTGATCGTGCATGTCGGCCATGCCATCGGCGTCGTCGACGCCGACGAGGCACAGCGCACGCTGGCACTGTTCGCCGAGCTCGATGCCCTGTCGGCCGGCACCGACGGCCGCCCATGAAGTACGTCGACGAATTCCGCGACGGCGCACTGGCGGCGAAGATCGCGGCGCGCATCGCGCGCGAGGTGCAGCCCGCCCGGCGCTATCACTTCATGGAGTTCTGCGGCGGGCACACGCACGCGATCTCGCGCTACGGCGTGGCCGAACTGCTGCCGCCGGCCGTGCGCATGATCCACGGGCCGGGCTGTCCGGTGTGCGTGCTGCCGGTCGGCCGCATCGATCAGGCCATCGGGCTGGCGCTGCAGCGCGGCGCCATCGTCTGCACCTACGGCGACACGATGCGCGTGCCGGCCTCGCCCGCTGCCGGCGCGGCGCCGGGCGCGCTGTCGATGATCAAGGCCAAGGCGCTGGGCGCGGACATCCGCATGGTGTATTCGGCCGCCGACGCGCTGAAGACGGCGCGCGCGCACCCGGCGCGCGAGGTGGTGTTCTTCGCCATCGGCTTCGAGACCACGACGCCGCCCACGGCGCTCGCCGTCCTGCAGGCGGCGGCCGAGGGGCTGGCCAACTTCAGCGTGCTGTGCTGCCACGTGCTCACGCCCAGCGCCATCACGCACATCCTGCAAAGCCCCGAGGTGCGCCGCTACGGCACGGTGCCGATCGACGGTTTCATCGGGCCGGCGCACGTGAGCGTGGTGATCGGCTCGCAACCGTACGAGCACTTCGCCGAGGAATACGCCAAGCCGGTGGTGATCGCCGGCTTCGAGCCGCTGGACGTGCTGCAGGCCGTCGCCATGCTGGTGCGCCAGGTCAACGACGGCCGCCACGAGGTCGAAAACGAGTTCAGCCGCGCCGTCACGCGCGCGGGCAACCTGGCCGCGCAGCGCGTCGTCGCCGACGTGTTCGAGCTGCGCTCGAGCTTCGAGTGGCGCGGCCTGGGCGAGGTGCCGTACAGCGCGCTGAGGATCCGTGCCGCGTACGCCGCCTTCGACGCCGAGCGCCGCTTCGGGCTGCACTACACGCCGGTGGCCGACCACCGGCAATGCGAGTGCGGCGCCATCCTGCGCGGCGTCAGGCGCCCCGCCGACTGCAGGCTCTTCGGCACCGTGTGCACGCCCGAAAGCCCGATCGGCTCGTGCATGGTCTCCTCCGAAGGCGCCTGCGCCGCGCACTACCAGTACGGGCGCTTCAGGGATGCGCCGTCCGTCGCAGCCCCGAGCGCATGAGCTTCAAGCCCGACTACATCCGCCCGCTCGACCTGCGCCATGGCCGCGTCGACATGAACCACGGCGCCGGCGGGCGCGCCAGCGCCCAGCTGATCGAGGAGCTGTTCGTGCGCGAGCTCGACAACGAGTTCCTGCGCCAGGGCGACGACGGCGCGCGGCTGCCCGCGCCGCCGCCCGGCACGCGGCTCGTGATGGCCACCGACGCGCACGTGATCTCGCCGCTGGCCTTTCCCGGCGGCGACATCGGCTGCCTGGCGGTGCACGGCACCATCAACGACGTGGCCATGAACGGCGCCGTGCCGCTGTACCTGGCGGCCAGCTTCGTGCTCGAGGAGGGGCTGCCGCTGGCCGAGCTGCGCGCCATCGTGGCTTCGATGGCGGCGGCGGCGCGCGCGGCCGGCGTGCCGGTCGTCGCCGGCGACACCAAGGTCGTCGAGAAGGGCAAGGGCGACGGGCTGTTCATCGCCACCACCGGCGTGGGCTGGGTCGACGAGCGCATCCACCTGAGCGGCGCACACGCGCGAGCGGGCGATGTCGTGCTGCTGTCGGGCCCGGTCGGTGAGCACGGCGTGGCGGTGCTTTCGCAGCGCGAATCGCTCGAATTCGAGACCCGCATCGAGAGCGACACGGCTGCGCTGCACGGGCTGGTGGCGGCGATGCTCGAGGCGCTCGGCCCCGGCGCACCCGGCCTGCGCACGCTGCGCGACCCCACGCGCGGCGGGCTGGCGACGACGCTCAACGAGATCGCGCGCCAGTCGGGCGTGGGCATGCTGCTGCACGAGGCCGCGATCCCGGTGCGCGCCGAGGTGCGCGGCGCCTGCGAACTGCTCGGGCTCGATCCGCTGTACGTCGCCAACGAGGGCAAGCTGGTGGCCGTCTGCGCGCCCGAGCGCGCGCCACTGCTGCTCGACGCGATGCGCGCGCACGCGCGCGGGCGCGACGCGGCGCGCATCGGCGTCGTCACCGACGACCCGCTGCGCTTCGTGCAGATGCGCACGCTGCTGGGCGGCCGGCGCGTGGTCGACTGGCTGAGCGGCGAGCCGCTGCCGCGCATCTGCTGACGCGCAGCGCTCGCGGCCGATGCGCATCCTGCTGCTGACGCACGCCTTCAACCGGCTCGCGCAGCGCCTGTTCGTCGAATTGCGCGACGCCGGCCACGAGGTGACGGTGGAGCTCGACATCGCCGACGGGGTGACCGAGGAGGCGGTGGCCCTCTTCGAGCCCGAGCTGCTGATCGCGCCCTTTCTGAAGCGCCGCATTCCCGAGTCGGTGTGGCGCGCGCGCATGTGCTGGGTCGTGCACCCCGGCATCGCCGGCGACCGCGGGCCGGCGGCGCTGGACCGCGCCATCCTGCGCGGCGAGACCGACTGGGGCGTCACCGTGCTGCAGGCCGAGGCCGAGTACGACGCCGGCCCGGTGTGGGCCAGCGTGCCGCTGACGATGCGCGCGGCCACCAAGAGCAGCCTGTACCGGCGCGAGGTCTGCGACGCCGCGCTGGCGGCGGTGCGGCAGGCGCTGGCGCGCTACGAGCCGGGCATGCGCGCGCCGCCCGCCGACGCCGTGCCGCCGACCCTGCGGCGCGGGCGTGCCTGGGGGCCGCTCACGCGCGCCGAACGCCGCATCGACTGGTTGCGTGCCACCAGCGCCGAGGTGCTGCGCGCCGTGCGTGGCGCCGACGGCGCGCCGGGGCTGAGCGACGACGCGCTG
>JAFECX010000208.1 GCA_018241895.1 Pseudomonadota bacterium | reverse complement strand
CACCACCACCGCGCCGAGCACTGGATCGTCGTCAAGGGCACGGCCGAGGTCACGGTGGGCGAACAGGTCATCCTGCTGAGCGAGAACCAGAGCACCTACATCCCGCTCGGGCAGACGCACCGCCTCGCCAACCCGGGCAAGGTGCCGCTCGAGATCATCGAGGTGCAGTCGGGCAGCTACCTCGGCGAGGACGACATCGTGCGCTTCGAGGACACCTACGGGAGGACCGGCCAGTGAGGACGCCACGGCACGAGGCGCGCACGACACCGATCGTGCGTGGGAGGCAACCGTGACCCTGCTCGTGACGGGCGGCGCCGGCTTCATCGGCAGCAACTTCGTGCTCGACTGGCTCGCGCGGTCGGACGAGCCGGTGGTCAACCTCGACCTGCTCACCTATGCCGGCAACCTGCGCAACCTCGGGCCGCTGCAAGGCGATGCGCGCCACGTCTTCGTGCAGGGCGACATCTGCGACCGTGCGCTGGTCGACCGGCTGCTGGCCGAACACCGCCCGCGCGCGCTCGTGCACTTTGCGGCCGAAAGCCACGTCGACCGCAGCATCCTCGGCCCGGGCGCCTTCGTCAGGACCAACGTCGAGGGCACCTTCACGCTGCTCGAAGGCGCACGCACGCACTGGAGTGCGCTCGCCGAGGCCGAGCGCGCCGCGTTCCGCTTCCTGCACGTCAGCACCGACGAGGTCTACGGCAGCCTCGCGCCCGACGCGCCGGCCTTCACCGAGGCGCACCCCTACGAGCCCAGCAGCCCGTACTCGGCGAGCAAGGCCGCGAGCGACCACCTCGTGCGCGCCTGGCACCACACCTACGGGCTGCCGGTGCTCACCACCAACTGCAGCAACAACTACGGGCCCTACCAGTTTCCCGAGAAGCTGATCCCGCTCGTGATCGCCAACGCGCTGGCCGGCCAGCCGCTGCCGGTGTACGGCGACGGCATGCAGGTGCGCGACTGGCTCTACGTCGGCGACCACTGCAGCGCCATCCGCGCCGTGCTGGCACGCGGCGGCGCCGGCCAGACCTACAACATCGGCGGCTGGAACGAGCAGCCCAACATCGAGATCGTGCACACGATCTGCGCGCTGCTCGACGAACTGCGCCCGCGTGCCGAGGGGCCGCATGCGCGGCTCGTCACGCACGTGAGCGATCGCCCGGGCCACGACCGCCGCTATGCCATCGACGCGCGCAAGATCGAGCGCGAACTCGGCTGGCGACCGGCCGAGACCTTCGCCAGCGGCATCCGCCGCACGGTGCAGTGGTACCTCGAGCACGCCGGCTGGGTGGCCGAGGTGCAAAGCGGCAGCTACCGCGACTGGGTGGCGGCCAACTACGAGCAGCGTCGATGAAGATCCTGCTGCTGGGCAAGAACGGCCAGGTCGGCTGGGAGCTGCAGCGTGCACTGGCGCCGCTGGGCGACGTGGTCGGCTGCGACTTCGACTCGCCGGGCGAACTCGCAGCCGACTTCGCACGCCCCGAGTCGCTCGTCGGCCTGGTGGCGCGTGTACAGCCGGATGTGATCGTCAATGCCGCCGCGCACACGGCGGTCGACAAGGCCGAGAGCGAGCCCGGGCTCGCGCGCACGATCAACGCCAGCGCGCCGGCCGTGCTCGCGGCGCAGTGTGCCGCGCGCGCTGCGCTGCTCGTGCACTACAGCACCGACTACGTGTTCGACGGCAGCGGCAGCACGCCGCGCGACGAGGACGCGCCCACCGGCCCGCTGGGCGTCTACGGCCGCACCAAGCTCGAAGGCGAACAGGCGATCCGCGCCAGCGGCTGCGCGCACCTCATCCTGCGCACGAGCTGGGTCTACGCGGCGCGCGGCGCCAACTTCGCGCGCACGATGCTGCGCCTGGCGGCCGAGCGCGATGCGCTGGACGTCGTCGACGACCAGATCGGCGCGCCGACCGGTGCCGAGCTGCTGGCCGACATCACGGCGCACGCGCTGCTGCGCACGCGCCGCGAGCCGGCGCTCGCAGGCACCTACCACTGCGTGGCCGCCGGCCACACGAGCTGGCACGGCTACGCGTGCCACGTCATCGAGACCGCACGCGCGCACGGCCAGCCGGTGAAGGTGGCCCCCGGCGCGATCCGCCCGGTGCCGAGTTCGGCCTTCCCGCTGCCGGCGCGGCGGCCGCTCAACTCGCGCCTGGCGACGACCAGGCTGCAGCAGGCCTTCGGGTTCGTGCTGCCGCCGTGGCAGCAGGGCGTGGCGCGCGTGCTGGACGAATGGTTCACGCGCTGAACGCACTCGAGGACACGCCATGCAACGCAAGGGCATCATCCTGGCCGGCGGCTCGGGCACGCGGCTGCACCCGGCGACGCTGTCGACGAGCAAGCAGCTGCTGCCGGTCTACGACAAGCCGATGGTGTACTACCCGCTGTCGGCGCTGATGCTGGCCGGCATGCGCGACGTGCTGCTCATCAGCACGCCGCAGGACACGCCGCGCTTCGAGGCGCTGCTGGGCGACGGCAGCCGCTGGGGCATGAACTTCAGCTATTGCGTGCAGCCCAGCCCCGACGGCCTGGCGCAGGCCTTCGTCCTCGGGCGCCGCTTCGTCGGCGGCCACCCCAGCGCGCTGGTGCTCGGCGACAACATCTTCCACGGCCACGACCTGCAGCCGCTGCTGGCGCGCGCGCACGAGCGCACGCAGGGCGCGACCGTGTTCGCGTACCACGTGCACGACCCCGAGCGCTATGGCGTCGTCGAGTTCGACGAGCAGCGCCGCGCGCTCAGCATCGAGGAAAAGCCCGCAGCGCCCAAGAGCTCGTATGCGGTCACGGGTCTGTACTTCTACGACGAGCAGGTGTGCGACATCGCGGCCGCGATCCGCCCGAGCGCACGCGGCGAACTCGAGATCACCGAGGTCAACGCCGCCTACCTGCGCCAGGGCCGGCTCGCGGTCGAGATCATGGGCCGCGGCTACGCCTGGCTCGACACCGGCACGCACGACAGCCTGCTCGAGGCCAGCCAGTTCATCGCCACGCTCGAAAAGCGCCAGGGCCTGAAGGTGGCGTGCCCGGAGGAGATCGCGTTGCGCTCCGGCTGGATCGACGCCGGCCAGCTCGAGGCGCTGGCCGCACCGCTGGCGAAGAACGGCTACGGGCAGTACCTGCTGCGCCTGCTGCGCGAGAGGACCTGGTGATGCGGCTCGTGCGCACCGCGCTGCCCGAAGTCGTGATCGTCGAGCCGACGCTGCACGCCGACGAGCGCGGCTGGTTCATGGAGACCTGGAACCAGCCGCGCTTGGACGCGGCGCTGGCCGAGCTCGGCCTGCCGCCGCCGCGCCCGTTCGTGCAGGACAACCATTCGTGCAGCAAGGCGGGCGTGCTGCGCGGCCTGCACTACCAGCTGCCGCCGCACCCGCAGGGCAAGCTCGTGCGCGTCACCTGCGGCGCGGCCTACGACGTCGCCGTCGACATCCGGCGCGGCTCGCCGACGTTCGGCCGTTGGACCGGCGTCGAGCTGAGTGCCGCCAACCGGCGCCAGCTCTGGATCCCGCAAGGCCACGCACACGGCTTCCTGGCGCTGCACGAGGACACGCAGTTCCTCTACAAGACGACGGCCGTCTACGCCCCGGATTGCGAACGCGCGATCCGCTGGGACGATGCGGCGATCGGCATCCGCTGGCCGCTGCCGGCCGGCCTGGCGGCGCCCCTCGTCGCCCCCAAGGACGCCGCCGCACCGCTGCTGGCCGCCGCCGAACTGCCCGGCGCCTGAAGGTGCATGGGCACGGCGGCACGGCGCCGCTCACCGGTCGTGCACTGGCGCGCGCGGCGCTGAAACCCCGGCCGGCACGCCGCCGCCGTCAGCACTTGATGCCGACGTGCAGCGCCACGATGCCCGCGGCGAGGTTGTGCACGTCGACATGGCCGAAGCCGGCCGTCTTCATCATCGCCTTGAGCGTGGCCTGGTCGGGGTGCATGCGGATGCTCTCGGCCAGGTAGCGGTAGCTGTCGGCGTCGTCGGCGATCCAGCGCCCGAGCAGCGGCATCACCTTGAACGAGTAGAAGTCGTAGGGCCTGCGCAGCGGCTCGGCGGGCTTGGAGAACTCGAGCACCAGCAACCGGCCGCCCGGGCGCAGCACGCGCGCCATTTCGGCCAGCGCCGCCTCCTTGTGCGTCATGTTGCGCAGCCCGAAGGCGACGCTGACGACGTCGAACGAGGCATCGGCGAAAGGCAGCCGCTCGGCGTCGCAGGTCACGGTCGGCAGCACGACGCCGCGATCGAGCAGGCGGTCGCGGCCGATGCGCAGCATCGACTCGTTGATGTCGGTCAGCACCACCTGGCCCGTGGCGCCCGCGCGCTGCGCGAACTCGCGCGCCAGGTCGCCGGTGCCGCCGGCGATGTCGAGCACGCGCATGCCCGCGCGCACGTCGGCCAGCGCCACCGCGAAGCGCTTCCACAGCCGGTGCAGCCCGAGCGACAGCACGTCGTTCATCAGGTCGTAGCGCGGGGCGACCGAGTCGAACACGCCGCGCACGCGGCGCGCCTTGTCGCGCTCGTCGACGTTCTCGAAGCCGAAGTGGGTCTGGGTCATCGTCGGTGGGATGCGCGTCGTGTGCGCGTCGTGTGCGCGTCGTGTGCGAGTGGTGCGTCAGTGGTGCGAATGGCCCTTGACGCGTGCGGGCGGCATCGGCGCATCGCGCGACAGGCCGGCCTGCGCCAGACGCTCCTCGTAGCGCTTCCACAACTCGGCCTCGTGGCTGCCGAGGTAGTACAGGTAGTCCCAGGAAAAGATGCCGCTTTCGTGGCCGTCGGAAAACCGCGGCTGCAGCGCGTAGTGACCGATCTGCGTCACCTCCTCGATCGTCACATCGCGCTTGCCGGTCTGCAGCACCTCCTGGCCGGGCCCGTGCCCCATGACCTCGGCCGAGGGCGAGAACACGCGCATGAGCTCGAACGGCAGGCGGAACGTGGCGCCGTCCTCGAAGCCGATCTCGAGCACGCGCGACGATTCGTGGACGGTGATGGCGGTGGGTTTCGGGCTGGGCATGTCGGGGTCGATCGATCGCGGCCGTCCGCAATACGCGGGCAATACGCCGCTGGGCGAAGGAGTTTATCGCCGGGTGGCGGCCGGCCTGGCCAAGGCCCTCGCGCCGGCGCGGGGTCCGCTCGCTGCGGCGCGCGACGGGGTCGCGTGCGACGCCGGCCTCGGAGCCTGTGAACGAACCGGTCGCGCCCCAAGCGGCGCGACAGGGCGGCTCCGAACAAGGCGCAAAGCGCAGCCCTATCGCGCGATGTGGCGAGCATTTGCAGCGCCGAGCGGGGGCGTCGGGGCGCGTCGAGCGGGCGTGAGTGGTTCGTTCACAGGTTGCTCAGACCAGCACGCGCTCGATGCCGCCGGCGTTGGCGCGCGCCACGTAGTCCTCGAGCCAGGTCGGCCCCAGCAGGTGGCGCGCCATCTCGACGACGATGTAGTCGGCCTCGAGCAGGCCGCCGGCCAGGTCGTCCTGGTAGCGCGTGAGCCCTTGCAGGCAGCTCGGGCAACTGGTGAGGATCTTCAGCCGGCCCTCGATGCCGGTGGCGGCACGCAGCGCGGCCTCGTCGCGGCGCAGCTCCTCTTCCTTGCGAAAGCGCACCTGCGTGCTGATGTCCGGCCGCGAGACGGCCAACGTGCCGCTCTCGCCGCAGCAGCGCTCGCTCTTGAGCACCGGCACGCCGAGCAGCGCGCGCACGGTCTGCGCCGGCTCCTGCAGCTTCATCGGCGTGTGGCACGGATCGTGGAACAGGTACCCGGCCTCGCCGCCGGCGAGCCTGATGCCCTTTTCCAGCAGGTACTCGTGGATGTCGATGATGCGGCTGCCGGGAAAGATCTTGTCGAACTGGTAGCCCTGCAGCTGGTCGAGGCAGGTGCCGCAGCTCACCACCACGGTCCGGATGTCGAGGTAGTTGAGCGTGGTCGCGACGCGGTGGAACAGCACCCGGTTGTCGGTGATCATCTTCTCGGCCCGATCGCTCTGGCCGCTGCCGCGCTGCGGGTAGCCGCAGCACAGGTAGCCCGGCGGCAGCACGGTCTGCACGCCGGCGTGCCACAGCATCGCCTGCGTCGCCAGGCCGACCTGGCTGAACAGGCGCTCGCTGCCGCAGCCTGGGAAGTAGAAGACGGCCTCCGTGTCGGCGCTGGTCGCCCGCGGGTCGCGCAGGATGGGCACGTAGTGCGGATCCTCGATGTCGAGCAGCGCACGCGCGGTCTTCTTCGGCAGGCCGCCGGGCATCTTCTTGTTGACGAAGTGGATGACCTGCTCGAGCAGCGGCGCCGCGCCGAGCGTGGCCGGCGGTGCCGCGGTCTGCTTCCTGGCCACCGGCTGCAGCAGCGTGTGCGCCAGCCGCTGCGCCGGATACGCGACCTCGACCATCGCCGCGCGCATCGCCTTGATCGTCTGCGGGCGCGTCGCGTTGAGGAAGGCCATCGCCAGCGCGCCGCCGGGACGCAGGCTCTTCTTGCCCATCCTGCGCAGCAGCTCGCGCATCGCCATCGACACGTCGCCGAAGTCGATCTTCACCGGGCAGGGCGCGAGGCACTTGTGGCACACCGTGCAGTGCTCGGCCACGTCCTCGAACTCCTCCCAGTGCGCCACGCTCACGCCGCGGCGCGTCTGCTCCTCGTACAGGAAGGCCTCGATCAGCAGCGAGGTGGCGAGGATCTTGTTGCGCGGGCTGTACAGCAGGTTGGCGCGCGGCACGTGCGTGGCGCACACCGGCTTGCACTTGCCGCAGCGCAGGCAGTCCTTGATGCTGGCCGCGATGGCGCCGATGGCGCTTTGCTGCATGATGAGCGACTCGTACCCCATGAGGCCGAAGCTCGGCGTGTAGGCCGCGCTCAGGTCGGCGGCGAAGGTGTCGGCGTGCGCGCCGGCGCCGCGCAGCAGCTTGCCCCTGTTGAAGCGGCCCTCGGGGTCGATGCGGCGCTTGTACTCGGCAAAGGGCGCGACCTCGGCGTCGCTCAGGAACTCGAGCTTGGTGATGCCGATGCCGTGCTCGCCGCTGATGACGCCGCCCAGCCGGCGCGCCAGCGCCATGATGCGCGCCACCGCCTCGTGCGCGGTCTGCAGCATCGCGTAGTCGTCGCTGTTGACCGGGATGTTGGTGTGCACGTTGCCGTCGCCGGCGTGCATGTGCAGCGCCACCCAGACGCGGCCGCGCAGCACCTCCTGGTGGATCGCCTTGCAGCGCGCGACGACCGGCTCGAACGCGGCGCCGACGAACAGCCTTTGCAGCGGCTTGAGCAGCTGCGTCTTCCACGACGCGCGCAGCGTGTGGTCCTGCAGCAGCGCGAACACGGTGCGCCCGCTGTCGGCCTGCACGACGTCGAGGTTGGTCAGCCAGGACTTCCACAGCCCGCGCACCACGCGCAGCAGCGCCAGCGCCAGCTGCACGCGGTCTTCCAGCAGCACCGCGCTCGACAGATCGCCCGCCTCGTCGCCGCGGCCCAGCGGCATCGGCTCGCGCGCGAAGAAGGCGTCCAGCCGATCGACGAGCGCCAGCTTGTTGCGCAGCGACAGCTCGACGTTGATGCGCTCGATGCCCTCGGTGTACTCGCCCATGCGTGCGAGCGGGATCACCACGTCCTCGTTGATCTTGAACGCGTTGGTGTGCCTGGCGATGGCCGCGGTGCGCTTGCGGTCGAGCCAGAACTTCTTGCGCGCGTCGGCACTCACGGCGACGAAGCCTTCGCCGCCGCGGCTGTTGGCGATGCGCACCACCTCGCTGGTGGCGCGCGCCACGGCCGCCTCGTCGTCGCCGACGACGTCTCCGATCAGCACCATCTTCGGCAGCGCCGGGCCGCCGGCGCTGAACGAGCGCTTGCTCTTGGTCGCGTAACCCACGGCCTTCAGATAGCGATCGTCCAGATGCTCGAGACCGGCCAGTTGCACGTCGCTGCGCGCGAGCAGGAAATCCTTGATCTCGACGATCGCCGGCACGGCGTCCTTGGCGTTGCCGAAGAACTCCAGGCACACGGTGCGCACCTGGGCCGGCATGCGGTGCAGCACCCAGCGCGCGCTGGTGACGAGGCCGTCGCAGCCCTCCTTCTGGATGCCCGGCAGACCGGCGAGGAACTTGTCGGTCACGTCCTTGCCCAGGCCCTCCTTGCGCAAGGCGCGGCCCGGGATCTCGAGCGTCTCGATGCGCTCGAGCCGCTGGCCGGTGGCATCGAAGTGGCGCAGCTCGAAGCGCGCCAGCGCCACCTCGTGGATCTTGCCCAGGTTGTGGTCGAGGCGCACCACCTCGAGCCACTTCGCCTCGGGCGTGACCATCTTCCAGCTCGCCAGGTTGTCCAGCGCCGTGCCCCACAGCACGGCCTTCTTGCCGCCGGCGTTCATCGCCACGTTGCCGCCGATGCAGCTCGCTTCGGCGCTGGTCGGATCGACCGCGAACACATAGCCCGCAGCCTCGGCCACGTCGGCCACGCGCTGCGTCACGACCCCGGCCTCGCTCGAGACGGTGGGCACCGGCGCGGCGACGCCGGGCAGCGTGACCATCTCGACGCCGGACAGCCGTTCGAGCTTCTCGGTGTTGACGACCGCGCTCTTCCAGGTGAGCGGCACCGCGCCGCCGGTGTAGCCGGTGCCGCCGCCGCGCGGGACGACCGTCAGGCCGAGCTCGATGCAGCCGGCCACGAGCGCGGCGATCTCGGCCTCGCTGTCGGGGGTGAGCACGACGAACGGCACCTCGACGCGCCAGTCGGTGGCGTCGGTGACGTGCGCGACGCGGCTCATGCCGTCGAACCTGATGTTGTCGCCGCCCGTGTGGCGGCCGAGCACGCGGCGCGCGGCCTTGCGCAGCTCGCGCAGCGCGTGGAAATGCGCCTCGAAGCGCTGCACCGCGCCGCGCGCGGCCTGCAGCAGTTCGCCCACCAGCGCGTCGCGCTGCGCATCCTCGGCCGGCCGGCGGCGCCTGTCGATCTCGTGCAGCCGATGGTGCAGGGCCTCGATCAGCAGCGCGCGCCGCTTCGGGCTGGCGAGCAGGTCGTCTTCGAGGTAGGGATTGCGCTGCACGACCCAGATGTCGCCCAGCACCTCGTACAGCATGCGCGCCGAGCGGCCGGTGCGCCGCTCGCGCCGCAGCGCGTCGACGAGCTCCCAGGCGCGCGCGCCGAGCAGCCGCAACACGATCTCGCGATCGGAGAACGAGGTGTAGTTGTACGGAATCTCGCGCAGCCGCGGCGCGTCGTCGGCGCCGTCGGCCGACCGGGGTGCGCCGGCCACGGGGGCGGCAGGGGTGATGGGCAAGGGCGCCTTCGTCAGGGTAAACATGAATCCTAGCGCAGCCCACTCGAGGCGACGCCATCGCAAGCGGGCCCTGCTGCGCCGCCGGCGCGGGGGAAACCCGCTTGTCCGACCCCCCTCATCCGTGACAGAACCGCCCCTGTCCCCGAGCCGGCGAGGCGTCGCCGCCGCTCGGGCGCCACATTGCGCCTCGTCGTTCAGCCTCGTCATTCACGGAGACAGCATGAAGCTTCGGTTCGTTGCCCCGGCCCTGGCGGCCGCCTCGCTGCTGGCGGCCTCGCCCGCGCAGTCCCAGACGCAGATCCAGTGGTGGCACGCGATGAGCGGCCCGCTCGGCGAGTGGGTCGCCGACCTGGCCAAGGACTTCAACGCCAAGCAGAAGGACGTCGTCGTCGTGCCGACCTACAAGGGCACCTACGGCGAGACGCTGACGGCGGGCATCGCGGCCTTTCGCGCCGGCAACGCGCCCGACATCCTGCAGGTCTACGAAGTCGGCACGGCGACGATGATGGCCAGCAAGGGCGCCATCAAGCCGGTGGCCGAAGTGATGACCACGGGCGGCGCCAAGTTCGACCCCAAGGTCTACATCCCCGCGGTGGCCGGCTACTACACGGCACCGAACGGCCAGATGCTGTCGCTGCCGTTCAACAGCTCGACCACCGTCTTCTACTACAACAAGGACGCCTTCAAGGCCGCCGGGCTCGACCCCGAGAAGGCCCCCAAGACCTGGCCGGAGGTGGTGCTCGCCGCCGCCAAGCTCAAGGCCGGCGGCCACAAGTGCCCGTTCACCACGAGCTGGATCAGCTGGACGCAGCTCGAGAGCTTCTCGACCTGGCACAACGTGCTGTTCGCGACGCTGAACAACGGCTTCGGCGGCCCCGCGGCGCGGCTGGTCTTCGACTCGCCGCTGCACGTGCGGCACTTCGACAACCTGTCCAACATGTCCAAGCAGGGCCTGTTCGTCTACAAGGGCCGCGACAACAAGGCCGACGTGAGCTTCCCCTCGGGCGAATGCGCGATGATGACCGGCTCCTCGGGCCTGTACGCGCGCGTGGCCAAGGAAGCCAAGTTCGCCTACGGCATCTCGACGCTGCCGTACTACCCCGACGTTCCGGGCGCGCCGCAGAACACCATCATCGGCGGCGCCAGCCTGTGGGTGATGGGCGGCAAGAAGCCCGAGACCTACAAGGGCGTGGCGGCGTTCTTCAATTACCTGTCGCAGCCCGAGGTGCAGTCCGAGAGCCACAAGCGCACCGGCTACCTGCCGATCACCACCGCCGCCTACGAGCTGACCGACAAGTCGGGCTTCTACAAGGAGCATCCCGGCACCGACGTCGCCGTGACGCAGATGATCCGCAAGACGACCGACAAGTCGCGCGGCATCCGGCTGGGCAACTTCAACCAGATCCGCACCATCATCGACGAGGAGACCGAGCAGATCTGGACCGGCAAGAAGTCGCCCAAGGAGGCCCTCGACGCCGCCATCAAGCGCGGCAACGAGCAGCTCGTGCGCTTTCAGGCCGCGACCAGGGGTTGAGGCCCTTGCCGGCGGCCGGCGGCGCCGCGGGCGTCGCCATGCCCAGGACGCGGTCGGCCCGCCCGCACGGCCGCCGGCTGCGCGCGGCGCCGGAGCGACCCCGCTGCGCGCACGCACCGCACCGCGATGGCGACTGAAAGCGCGTCCTCTTTCGTTCCGGCTGGCTGCCGTGGCTGCTGCTCGCGCCGCAGGGTGTGGTCATCGCGGTGTTCTTCT
>JAFECX010000207.1 GCA_018241895.1 Pseudomonadota bacterium | reverse complement strand
GGCAAGGGCATCGCCAATCCGATCGGGCAGATCTGGAGCGCGGCGATGATGCTCGACTTTCTCGGCCACCGCGCGGCGCACGATGCGGTGCTGCGCGCGATCGGGGCCGCGCTCGGCGATGCGCAGGCGCCGCGTACGCCCGACGTCGGCGGCCGCGCCGGCACCACCGATGTCGGCCGCGCGATCGCCGAAGCGCTGCGCAGCGGGTAATGCGCGCGCCGGCGCGGTGGCGGCACCCGATCGATGCCGGGTGCCGGTGCGCGCCGGGCGCCCTGGCGCGGTACTTCGACGCACTCGCGTCGACTCGCGCGTCGCGCGCTCGCTTGACGTCGCGCGAGCGGCAAGGCTCTAATCGTCGCTCGCCTGGGTGCAGGCGGTCGGCGCGCAGGCATGCAGGCGTTTCGCTTCCGCGCCGGGCGCGGCCGTCGCGAGAGCGGCACCGAGCCCGCTGCAGAGGAGGTAGCGTCGTGAACAAGAGTGAGTTGATCGAGCACATCGCCACGCAGGCCGACCTGTCCAAGGCCGCCGCGGGTCGTGCACTCGATGCCGTGGTCGGCGCCGTGCGCACGACGCTGAAAAAGGGCGGTTCGGTCACGATCACCGGCTTCGGCACCTTCGCCGCGAGCAAGCGTGCGGCGCGCAGCGGCCGCAACCCGCGCACCGGTGCCGCGATCAAGATCAAGGCCGCGCGTGTGGTCAAATTCCGCCCTGGCAAGGGGCTCAGGGACGGCATCAGGTAGGCGCGCTGCGGGCGCCGCACGTCGAGCGCCCCATGGATCCGACCGGGTGCTTAGCTCAGCCGGTAGAGCGGCGCCCTTACAAGGCGTAGGTCGGCGGTTCGATCCCGTCAGCACCCACCACGTCGGACTACAATCGCGCGCGCCGCAGCGCGGTCGCTGCGCGGGCTTTGCGGCCGTCCGCTGCGGCGGTGCGCCGGGAGCCGAGGCGAACCGAGGTTCGCCTTTTTTTCGTCCGCTGCGATCCCGCACCGCGCGCGCCGCCCGAGAGTGATCCGATGTTCGAGTTCATACGCAAACACACCAAGCTCACGCTGGCGTTCCTGCTGCTGCTGATCATCCCGTCGTTCGTCTTCTTCGGCATCGAGGGCTATTCACGTTTCACCAGCGGCGCCCACGAGACGGTGGCCAAGGTCGCCGGGCACACGGTGACGCGCGCCGAATGGGACCAGGCACAGCAGCGCCTGATCGAGCGCGTGCGGCGCCAGCCGGGCGTCGACGCATCGCAGTTCGATACCCCGCAGGCGCGGCTGCAGACGCTCGATGCGCTGCTGCGTGAGCGCACGCTGCTCGCCGCAGCGCAGGACCAGCACCTCGCGCCATCGGACGCGCGGCTGCAGCGCCTGTTTGCCACCGATCCGCAGTTCGCGGCGCTGCGCAACCCCGACGGCTCGGTGAACCGCGAGCTGCTGTCGATGCAGGGCCTGAGCTCGGAGATGTTCGCCGCGCAGCTGCGCCAGGACTACGCGATGCGCCAGGTGCTGGGCGGCATCGAATCGTCGGCGCTGGCGCCGCGCACCGACAGCACGCGCGCGCTCGACGCGCTGCTGCAGCGCCGCGAAATCCAGTTCCAGCGCCTCGATCCCGCCGCCTATCGCGCCCGCGTCGCGCCGAGCGACGCCGACATCGAGGCCTATTACAAGGCGCACGAAGCGCAGTTCCGTGCCCCCGAGCAGGCGCAGATCCAGTACGTGGTGCTCGACCTCGACGCACTGGGCCAGGGCGTCGCCGTGAGCGAGGCCGACGCGCGCAAGTTCTACGACGACAACGCGGCGCGCTACACCGCGCCCGAGGAGCGCCGCGCCAGCCACATACTGGTCAAGGCCGACCAGGGCACCTCCGCCGCCGAGCGCGCCAAGGCCAAGGCGAAGGCCGAGGCACTGCTCGAGCAGGCGCGCAAGAACCCGGGCGGCTTCGCCGAGCTGGCGAAGAAGGACTCCGACGATGCCGGCTCGGCGGCCGAGGGCGGCGACCTCGGCTGGTTCAGGCGCGGCGCGATGGTCAAGCCGTTCGAGGACGCGGTGTTCGGCCTGAAGGCGGGCGAGCTGAGCGGCGTCGTGCATAGCGACTTCGGCTATCACGTCATCAAGCTCACCGGCGTGCGCGGCGGCGAGCGCAAGCCGTTCGACCAGGTCAAGGCCGAAATCGAGTCCGATCTGCGGCGCGCGCAGACGGCCAAGCGCTGGCCCGAGGCCGCCGAGCAGTTCACCAACATGGCGTACGAGCAGCCCGACAACCTGCAGCCGCTGGTCGACAAGTTCAAGCTCCAGATGCACGCCGCCACCGTCACGCGCCTGCCGGCGCCCGGAGCCACCGGCGCGCTGGCGTCGGCCAAGCTGCTCGACGCCGTCTTTTCCACCGACGCGCTGCGCAACCAGCGCAACACCGACGCGATCGAGATCGGGCCCAATCAGCTCGCCGCGGCGCATGTCGTGAAGTACGAGCCGGCGCGCACGCTGCCGCTGGCCGAGGTCAGGGAGCGCGTGCGCGACCGCGTCGTCGTGACGCAGGAAGCGGCGCTGGCACGCCAGGACGGTGAGGCACGGGTCGACGCGCTGCGCAAGGCGCCGACGGAGGGCCTGGGCGACACGGCCGTCGTGTCGCGCACGCAAGCGGCAGGGCAGCCGCCGGCGGTGCTCGACGCGGCGCTGCGCGCGGACGCGAACAAGCTGCCGGCAGTGTTCGGCGTCGACCTGGGCAACGCCGGTTACGTGGTGGTGCGCGTCGTGAAGGTGCTGCCGCCCGAGACGCCACCCGGGGGCGACGAACAACTGCGCCGCCAGTACGCGCAACTGTGGGGCGCGGCCGAAGCCGAGGCCTATCTGGCGGCGCTGAAAAAGCGCTACAAGGCCGAGATCCTGCCCGCGGCGCGGGCCGCGTCGGCGCCCGATTGAAGGCCTTGCACACCGCGACCACGCGCGCGACCGCACCGGTCCTCGAGAGCCCCCGCAGCTATAATTCGCCGGCGCTGCGGTGGCTGTAGCTCAGTTGGTAGAGTCCCAGATTGTGATTCTGGTCGTCGTGGGTTCGAGTCCCATCAGCCACCCCATCCCAGCGTTTCACTCGGTCCCATGCCGGATCGAACTTCCCGCAAAATCAACGACTTAGCTGGTCGCTTGAGTCAGGAAGTCTCCTGCCGTCTCACGGCAGCGCAGCGCAAGTAGGGGAACATGTAGGGGAACAAATGGCGTTCATCAGGCCATTTGGAGTTTTGTTCCCCTATGCTCACCGACAAACAGTGCAAGAACGCCTCCTGCCCAGAGGGCAAGGCCCGTATTCGCGCGACCGACTCGGGCGGTCTCTACCTTGAGGTTGCCGGGGCTGGTTCGAAGCGCTGGTTCTGGAAGTACTACTTCGACGGCAAGGAGAAGCGCCTGTCGTTGGGCAGCTACCCGGAAGTCAGTCTGAAGGATGCCCGGGCTGCTCGCGACGATGCGCGCAAGCAACACCAGTCAGGCGCGGACCCGGTACTCGCACGTCAGGTGGACCGTCTGAGTTCCCGCTTCGACGCGAACGCGAGCTTCGAGGTGACCGCCCGCGAGTTCCACGCGACCAAGAGGGTCGGCTGGAGCGACCACTACGCCAAGCGCTGGCTCGAACGCCTGGGCAAGGACATCTTCCCGTGGCTTGGAAAACTGCCGCTGTCGCAGATCGGCGCGCCGATGCTGCTGCAGACCTTGCGCAGGGTAGAAGCTCGTGGCGCCCGGGAGCTTCCGCACTCGCTGCTGGAGGCCTGCAGCCAGGTGTTTCGATACGGCGTGTCGACTGGGCGGTGCGAACGCAGCCCTGCGGCTGACCTTCGTGGCGCTTTAAAGCCGTTACTGACGCGGCACGTGTCCGCCATCGTTGAACCGGAGAAGGTCGGCGACCTGATGCGGGCCATCGACGGTTATCACGGACAGCTTGTGACGCGGACCGCACTCTGGCTGTCCGCCATGCTGTTCCAGCGTCCTGGCAACATTCGTCAGATGGAGTGGGGCGAACTGGATCTGGACGGGGGCATGTGGACCATACCGTCGGAGAAGATGAAGCGCACGAAGCGCGAAAAGCTGAACGGCCGCCCACACTTGGTGCCTCTGGCGCCGCAAGCCGTGGCGGGCCTGAAGGACCTGCATCCGCTGACGGGTCGAGGACGCTACGTCTTCCCTGCGCTCGTAAGTAGCAAGCGACCGATGAGCGAGAACACTGTGCGGGTGGCGCTCCGGCGCCTCGGCTTCGACAACGAGACCATGACACCTCACGGTTTCCGCGCCATGGCACGCACGGTCATGGTGGAGCGTCTCAACGTGGCCCCAGACGTGATCGAGGCACAGCTGGCTCATGGGAAGTCCGGGCCGCTTGGCGCCGCATACGACCGAGCCGAGTTCCTGGATCAGCGCAGAGCCATGATGAACACGTGGGCGACCTACCTTGAAGAGCTTCGGGACCGGCCAGCTACTGCCACTCGGAAGGGTGAACATCCGGACTT
Source organism: Pseudomonadota bacterium (assembly GCA_018241895.1). Classification (GTDB taxonomy): domain Bacteria; phylum Pseudomonadota; class Gammaproteobacteria; order Burkholderiales; family Burkholderiaceae_C; genus Rubrivivax. The sequence goes on along the minus strand of JAFECX010000207.1, from coordinate 1,472 downwards.
AGGACCTGAGACTCGCGCGCGCGAGCCCGGCTCGGCAACGGTGGCGCGCAGGGCTGTGCCGCGTGTGGTCGCGATCGACGCCAAAGGGATGGGCTCTGGAGTGAGGGAGTCGAAGAGGAAACCCTCGGGGAAGACGACTGTTGCGCCGTCTTGAGGGGCCGTACATATCGCGCGGACCTGGGCGAACCCGAGAACCACTTGTTGCCGTGCCGCACTTCAATTTGGACGAGACTGTTCAATCTCGTTTGCGGTAAGGTCTGACTTGAAGAGGTGACGATCATGCGAAAGCTCATCTTCATCGGCTTCGTTGTCATCGGCGCGCTGGTCGGACTGCTTTCGGCCGCCCATGACGACTGGGCGACGCGGACGGTCCTGGGTGCGGTAGGAGCGCTCTTCGGTGCAGCAACTGGCGGCGCCGTTACACGCCTTGGTCGGTCGAAGAAGGCGCTGCCGTGGGAGAGCGACGCGATCCCTGGGATGGGCGTGACGTCAGAGGACCTGGCCGCCAACTTCTGGCGCGACAAAGGCCATCCGCCGTTCATGAAGCCGCCTGAGGCGGATTCGGACCCAGGTAGCCCGCGCTAACTACTTCTTCAGCAAGCCTTTGACTGCTTCCTTGGCGCTGTCGAGCGTCGCGCCGGCATCTTTGCCAACTTGTTTGGCGCTCTGCTTCATCAGCGACCGTTTTGACACGAGAGTGCCATCGTCAGTCTCCGAAATCTCCGTCCGCGCTTCGAATCCCGCCCTCCTCGTTCCGACCGTTGTGCGGATAGTTGAGCCTTCTGTCTCCACCTCGCGACGGGTTGATGAAGGTGCGGCAGCTACAGGTTTCGGCAACTGCGCTCCGCGCTGAAAGCCTTCGACGCGTTGATCGTCGAGGCGATGCCTGGCATCGACATCTGGTGAGAGGGCGGTGTCGCTGCTTTGAACAAGATGCTGTCCCCGAACCTGCTCGAAGGTTGTCGGCATGGCCGTCCCATCCGAAAAGGTGCGATTCGGCTTGAGCGATTGCCTGGCAAGTTCAGCACTCATGAGCAGGTGCGCCGCCGCACTGTCGCCTCCATACTGTTCCGCGTAGCGAGTAAACATCGCGAGGTTGTGCGGGTCCTGGGCGATGTCGATTGAGATCGTCTCGCCCTTCTCGTATGCGTTGGACACTCGTTCTGATAGCGCGGTGCGCTCTGCGAGGCTGGAATCTGCACGGGCCGACCGCGCTGCTGTAGCAGAGATCCTGGATGCCAGCTCTCGCGCCTCGCGCGAGTCGGTAGCGACAAGGTTGGCGAAACTTGCATCCCGGGACACCCGGTCGCCGAACTGCTTGAACTCCGACAGTTGTTCAGTGCTCAGCGTCAGTAGTGTCCCAACGTCCGTCATAGGAGAACGAGCTGTTTGTCGTCATCGGGCGGCACGGTGGGTGGCGTAAGTAGTTGATTTATCGGAGTTGTCTCGAACATCGAGAGGCTCAGGATCTG
>JAFECX010000206.1 GCA_018241895.1 Pseudomonadota bacterium | reverse complement strand
GTCCATCAGCGCCTCGCCTCGAGCTTGCGCAGGCGCAGCACGAGGCAGCCCTGCGACAGCTCGGGACGGCCGATCTCGTAGCGCCCGCCTCCGAGCACGATGCGCCGCTCGAAGGCGCCGTACGGGATCTCGAGCTGGCGCAGCCGGTGGCGCCCGCCGGCCAGCGGCAGCGCGCGCGTGCCGCGCACGACCAGCGCACCGGGCTCGCTCGCGACTTCGACGCGCTCGGGCGGCACGCCCGGCATCGCCACCACGACGACGATCTCGCGCTCGTCCTCGAACACGTCGACCGGCGGCTCCCAGGCCGGCTGGCCGTGGCGTGCGCCGCTCAGGCGGAAGAACTGGCGCTGCAGCCGCTCGGCCTGCTCGAGCACGCTCCAGGCCTGCGACCAGATCCAGCCCGGCGGGTTGTCTCGGTTGGGCATCGGTGTGGCTCGATGTGGCTCGATGTGGCTCGATGTGGCTCGCTGCGGGTCCGGCGCGAGCGGACCCGCACGCGCCGCCTTACCTCATGTGCAGGCCGCCGTTGCAGCTGAAGTCGGCGCCGGTGGTGAAGCCCGAATCCTCGCCCGCGAGCCAGGTGACGATCGAGCCGATCTCGTCGGGCGTGCCCAGCCGCTTGACCGGGATGCCGGCGACGATCTTCTCGAGCACCTCGGGCTTGATCGCCTTGACCATGTCGGTGCCGATGTAGCCCGGGCTCACGGTGTTGACCGTCACGCCCTTGGTCGCCAGCTCCTGCGCCAGCGCCATCGTGAAGCCGTGCATGCCGGCCTTGGCGGCCGAGTAGTTGGTCTGGCCGGCCTGGCCCTTCTCGCCGTTGACCGAGCTGATCTGGATGATGCGGCCCCAGCCCTTGTCGACCATGCCCGGCACCACCTGCTTGGTGACGTTGAACATGCTGTTCAGGTTGGTGTCGATGACCGCGTCCCAGTCCTCACGCGTCATCTTGAGGAACATGCGGTCGCGCGTGATGCCGGCGTTGTTGACGAGCACGTCGATCGTGCCGTGCTCCTCGGTCGCCTTCTTGAACGCAGCCACCGTGCTGTCCCAGTCGGCGACGTTGCCGACCGAGGCGTGGAACGTGTAGCCGAGCGCCTTCTGCTCGTTGATCCACTTCTGGTGGTCGCGCGTCGGCCCGCAGCCGGCGATGACCTTGAAGCCGGCCTTGCCCAGCCGGTGGCAGATCGCCGTGCCGATGCCGCCCATGCCGCCCGTGACGTATGCGACCTTCTGTGCCATAGCTGTGTCTCCTTCGATTGACGATGAAAAAAGCCCCGGCGCTCAGGCCCTGGCCTTGACATAGCGGCCCGGCGCCGCCTCGATGGCCTTGAACTGGGCGCTGCCCGCGGAGGCAGGCGCCGCCACCTTCTTGCCCGACAGCGGCTCGAGCCAGCGCGACCACTGCGGCCACCAGCTGCCCGGGTGCGAAGCGGCACCGGCGAGCCATTCGTCGGCGCTGGCCGGCAGCGCGTCGTTGACCCAGTAGTTGCGCTTGTTGGCCGCCGGCGGATTGATGACACCGGCGATGTGGCCCGAGGCGCCGAGCACGAACATCACGGCGTTGGCCGCTTCGCCGGCCGTGGACTCGACCGCGCCCACTGCCGCGCTTGCCGCACTTGCCATACCGGCCGCAGTTGCGGCACTTGCCGCCTTTGCGCCCCTTGCCGTCCTTGCACCCCGGGCCGGCTTGGCGGGCCGACCGTCGGCGCCGCGCACCAGCGGCACCGAGCGGTAGGCGCCGGTCCACGGCACGATGTGGTCCTCGCGCGAGGCGTAGAGAAAGAACGGGGCGCGGATGCGGCCGAGGTCGACCTTCTCGCCGCACACGCCGAGAAAACCCGGCTTGGCCAGATCGTTCTGCAGGTACATGTGGCGCAGGTACCAGCAGTACATCGGCCCGGGCAGGTTCGTGCTGTCGCTGTTCCAGTGCAGCAGGTCGAACGGCGGCGGCGCCTCGCCCTTCAGATAGTTGCCGACGACGTAGTTCCACACCAGGTCGTTGGGGCGCAGGAAGCTGAAGGTCGACGCCAGCTCCTTGCCCATGAGCAAGCCCGGGCCGCCGGGCGCCTGGGCACCGATCGTTGCCTCGCGCAGCCGCACCGAGGGCTCGTCGACGAAGACGTCGAGCACGCCCGCGTCGCTGAAGTCGAGCAGCGTCGTCAGGAGCGTCACCGACGCCGCCGGATGCTCGCCGCGTGCCGCCAGCACCGCGAGCGCGGTGCTGAGGATGGTGCCGCCGACGCAAAAGCCCATCGTGTTGAGCGTGCGCTCGCCGGTGATCGCCTGCACCGTGCGCATCGCGGCCAGCGGTCCGTCCTGGATGTAGTCGTCCCAGGTCTTGGCGGCCAGGCTGCGGTCGGGGTTGCGCCAGCTCATCACGAAGGTGCGATGGCCGGTTTCGACCGAGTGGCGGATGAGCGAGTTCGCCGCCTGCAGGTCGAGGATGTAGTACTTGTTGATGCAAGGCGGCACGAACAGCATCGGCCGCGCGTAGACCTCGGCCGTCAGCGGGTGGTACTCGATGAGCTGGAACAGATCGTTCTCGAACACCACCGTGCCCGGCGTCGTGGCGACGTTGCGGCCGACCTCGAAGACGCTCTCGTCGGTCTGCGAGACCTGGCCCCTGCTCACGTCCTGCAGCAGGTGCTGGATGCCCTGCGTGATGCTCTGCCCGCCCGTGGCCAGCGCCTTGGCCAGCGCCTCGGGGTTGAGCGCCAGGTAGTTGCTCGGGCTCGCGGCGTCGATCCATTGCTGGACCGCGAAACGCACGCGCGCGCGCGTCTTGGCGTCGCCCTCGACGCTCTCGGCCAGCTCCATCAGCATGCGCGCGTTGAGCAGGTACATCTGCGCCGTGAAAGCGGCCATCGGATTGCTTGCCCATTCGCTGGCCGCGAAGCGCCGGTCGGGCAAGGTCGGCGGCGCGGCCCCCGCGCCCGACGCCGGGCGCAGCGCCTGGTTCCAGATCGAGGTGGCGGCCGCGAGATACTCGCCCTGCAGTGCTGCGATCCTGTCGGCAGGCAGGTTCAACCCCGGCGCCGACGGCCCCCACGCACCCATCGCCGCCCCGAACGCGTTGCCCGCCATCGGCTGCGCGGTGCTCTTGTCGTTCAATGTCGCCTCCTGACCTCGGTGCTCCGGGCCACCCGAGACGCCCGGTGCGCGCTCTGTGCGGCGCCGGACGCCAGCTTATGCGATACCGCTGACGATGTCATGACGAATCCGCTCGTGCGTTGCCGTTTCGGGGCCCGCACCGGCCCCGCGCGAACGGCTACAGTGTGTCGCACCCGGCCGCACGCCCGGGTGTCACCCCGCGATGCTGCGCTTCGTCCTCACCCGCCTCAGCCTCGTCGTGCCGACCTTCGTCGGCATGACGCTGCTGGCGTTCCTGATGATCCGCCTCGTGCCCGGCGACCCGATCGAGACGCTGGCCGGCGAGCGCGGCATCGACCCGGCGCGCCACGCGCAGCTGGTCAAGGAGTACGGGCTGGACCGGCCGGTGCTGGTGCAGTACGGCATCTACATCGGGCGCGTACTGCACGGCGACCTGGGCCGCTCGATGATCACGCAGGCGCCGGTGCTCGACGAATTCAAGGCGCTCTTTCCGGCCACCGTCGAGCTGGCGCTGTGCGCGATCGTCTTCGCGCTCGTGCTCGGCATCCCGGCCGGCATGCTGGCGGCGGTACGGCGCAACTCGGTGTTCGACCACGGCGTGATGGGCGTCTCGCTCACCGGCTACTCGATGCCGATCTTCTGGTGGGGCCTGCTGCTGATCCTGCTGTTCTCGGTGCAGCTGGGCTGGACGCCGGTGTCCGGGCGCATCGACGTCAAGTACTTCTTCGAGCCGGTGACGGGCCTGTTCCTGGTCGACGCCTGGCTCGCCGACGAGCCCGGCGCCTGGCGCTCGGCGCTGGCGCATCTGGCACTGCCGATGATCGTGCTCGGCACCAACCCGCTGGCCATCATCGCGCGCATGACGCGCTCGGCGATGCTCGAGGTGCTGGGCGAGGACTACATCCGCACCGCGCGCGCCAAGGGCCTGTCGGCGCTGCGCGTGGTGGCGCTGCACGCCTTTCGCAACGCGCTGCTGCCGGTGGTCACGGTGATCGGGCTGCAGGTGAGCGTGCTGTTCACCGGCGCCATCCTGACCGAGACGATCTTCTCGTGGCCCGGCGTCGGCAAGTGGATGATCGAGGCCATCAGCCGGCGCGACTACCCGGTGCTGCAAGGCGGCCTGCTGCTGCTGGGCGGCATGGTGATGGCGGTCAACCTCGCGGTCGACCTGGCCTACGGCGTCATCAACCCGCGCGTGCTGCACGCCAAGTGAGCACGAGGCGACAGGCCGTGACGACAGGCATCGCCAGCGCGTGAGCCGCCCATGAGCGAGGCACCCTTCGCCGCACCCGCCGCAGCGCCCGCATCCCCAGCGGCAGCCGACGCGCGCGCCGCGGCAGCGGGCGCAGCGGACGCGCCCGAGAGCACGGCGCCGCCCGGGCCGCTGGCCGAGTTCTGGGGCAGTTTCGGCGCCAACCACGGCGCCGTGCTCGGCCTGGTCGTCGTGCTGGCGGTGCTGGCGATGGCCGCCCTGGCGCCGTGGGTCGCGCCGCACCCGCCCGACCTCACCAACAATGCCGCCTTCCTGCGCCCGCCGGCGTGGAGCGAGGGCGGCTCGTGGCGCTACCTGCTCGGCACCGACGCCATCGGGCGCGACATCCTGTCGCGCCTGATCTGGGGCGCACGCCTGTCGCTGACCATCGGCATCGCGGTGGTGGCACTGTCGATCGCGACCGGCATCGTGCTCGGCATGGTGGCCGGCTTCGCGCGCGGCGCCACCGAGATCGCGATCATGCGGCTGATGGACATCATCCTCACGCTGCCCAGCCTGCTGCTGGCCATCGTCATCGTGGCCATCCTCGGCCCCGGGCTGATGAACGCCATGCTCGCCGTCGCGGTGGTGGTGCTGCCGCACTACGTGCGCATCACGCGCGCTGCCGTCATCGCCGAGACCGCCCGGGACTACGTCACCGCGGCGCGCCTGAGCGGCGCCGGCCTGGCGCGACTCATGTTCGTCGAGGTGCTGCCCAACTGCGCGGCGCCGCTCATCGTGCAGGCGTCGCTGGGCGTCTCGACCGCCATCCTCGACGCCGCCGCGCTGGGCTTTCTCGGCCTGGGCGCGCAGCCGCCGGCCCCCGAGTGGGGCACAATGCTGGCCGACGCGCGCGAGTTCGTGCTGCGCGCCTGGTGGGTCGTCACCTTCCCCGGCGTGATGATCCTCGTCACCGTGCTCGCCTTCAACCTGCTGGGCGACGGGCTGCGCGACGCGCTCGACCCGAAGCTCAAGCGCTGACGATGGCCGCGCGCCTGCTCGAGATCGAGGACCTGCACGTCGACTTCCCGACGCAGGGCGCGGTCATGCACGCCGTCGACGGCGTCGGCCTCGCGCTGGACGAGGGCGAGGTGCTGGGCGTGGTCGGCGAGTCGGGCTCGGGCAAGAGCGTGACGATGCTGGCGCTGATGGGCCTGGTGGGCTTCCCGGGCCAGGTGCGCGCCAAGGCCATGCGCTTTGCCGGGCGCGAGCTGCAGGGCCTCTCGGCGCGCGAGCGCCGGCGCATCGTCGGCAAGGACGTGGCGATGATCTTCCAGGATCCCACCACCAGCCTCAACCCGTGCTTCACGGTGGGCTTCCAGCTCGCCGAGACGCTGCGCCTGCACCTGGGCCTGGGCGCGCGCGCGGCGCGCGAGCGTTCGGTCGAGCTGCTCGAGCAGGTCGGCATCCCGGCCGCGGCGAGCCGCCTGAAGGACTATCCGCACCAGCTGTCGGGCGGCATGAACCAGCGCGTGATGATCGCCATGGCCATCGCCTGCAGCCCGCGCCTGCTGATCGCCGACGAGCCGACCACGGCGCTGGACGTGACGATCCAGGCGCAGATCCTCGAGCTGCTGCGCGGCCTGCAGCGCGAGCGCGGCATGGCGCTCGTGCTCATCACGCACAGCATGGGCGTGGTGGCCGAGATGGCGCAGCGCGTGGCGGTGATGTACGCCGGCCAGGTGGTCGAGGAGCGGCCGGCGGCGACGCTGTTCGCTTCGCCCGAGCACCCGTACACCGCGGCGCTGCTGGCGGCGATGCCCGAGCGCAGCGACGGCCGCGACCGGCTGGCCACCATCGCCGGCGTCGTGCCGGGGGCCTACGACCGGCCGGCCGGATGCCTGTTCGGGCCGCGCTGCCGCTCGTTCGTGCCCGCGCGCTGCAGCCAGCGCCCGGCGCTGCGCGCGTGGGCCGACGGCGCCGTGCGCTGCCACTATCCCGTGGGCGATGCCGCGCGCGAGGAGCGGCGCGCGGCCGACGGTGCGGCCCAGGCGGTGGCGGCATGAGTGTCGCGGTG
>JAFECX010000205.1 GCA_018241895.1 Pseudomonadota bacterium | reverse complement strand
GGCGCCCGCAGCGCCGCCCAGGCCGCGGCCATCGCCGCCACCGCGGCCAACGGCCACAGCCCGACGCGCGACACCCAGGCCGCGTAGGGCGTGAGGCCGTCGCGCCCCTGCACGACACCCTCGAGGCGCGCGCGCGTGAACGGCGCGAGCTCGCCCTGCACGCGGCCGCGGTGGTCGATGATCGCCGTCGCGCCGGTGTTCGTGGCGCGCACCACGGGGCGCTGGAACTCGAGCGCGCGCAGGCGCGAGATCGCCAGGTGCTGCGGCACCGCCGCCGTGTCGCCGAACCAGGCGATGTTGCTGAGGTTGGCAATCACCGTCGGCGCACGCGACGCGTCCGCGAAGCGGCGCGCGATCTCCTCGCCGAACAGGTCTTCGTAGCAGATGGTGGGCGCGATGCGCTGGCGGTCGAACGCGAACGAGGCCGCATCGGGCACGCCGCGCGCGAAGTCGCCCAGCGGGATGTGCATGAGCTCGGTGAACCAGCGGAAGCCCCAGGGAATGAACTCGCCGAACGGCACCAGGTGGTGCTTGTCGTAGCGGTATTCGGCCGCACCCGCTTCGAGGCCGAGCACCGAGTTGGTGTAGCCGCGTTCGAAGTCGCCCAGCGGCACGCCGACGAGCGCCGCGCGCCCGGCGACGTCGAAGTGGCTGCGCAGCGCGCGCCAGTAGCCCGGCGCGAAGTCCTCGAGCTGGCCCGGCAGCAGGGGCACCGCCGTCTCCGGCACGATGGCCAGGCCGCGCTGCACCGCAAGCAGCTCGCGCGCCAGCGCCGCGAGCGTCGCCGCCATGCGCGCGCTGGCGAACTTCTCGTCCTGCGGCACGTCGGTCTGCACCAGCGTCACCGGCAGCGCCCCGGCGGCGCGCGAGTGCTCGCCGGGCCCGAGCACGGCCAGCGCTGCCACGGCCAGCGCCCCCGTCGCGGCCGAATGCCAGGCGCGGCCGCGGCTGACCACGAGCCCCGCCAGCGCCGCCGCCCACCACGCCATCACGGCGCCGATGCCGTACACGCCCACCCAGGGCGCGAGCGCCGCCAGCGGCGCGTCGACCTGAGAGTAGCCCGCGGCCAGCCACGGAAAGCCCGTGAACAGCACGCCGCGCGCCAGCTCGGCGAGCAGCCACAGCGCGGCGAAGAGCCGTGCATCGCGCCCCCAGTGCCCGCTGCGCCAGCGCGCGAAGGCGGCGCAGGCCGCCGCCAGGTACAGCGCGAGGAAGGCGGCCAGCACCAGCACTGCCAGCGCCGCCAGCGGCGCCGCGATATGCCCGTAGCGGTGCATGCTGACGTACAGCCACCAGACCCCGGCGGCGAGCCAGCCGGTGCCGTAGGCCCAGCCCAGGCCCGCGGCGCGCACGGCGCCGCGCGTGCGTGCGAGCAGCCACACCAGCGCCGCCGTCGTCGCCAGCGGCAGTGGCCACGCCGCGCTGTGCACGAAGGCCGGCGTCTGCAGCGCGCCCAGCGCCAGCGCGAGCGCCCCCGCCAGCGCGGGCGCGTTCAATCGACGTCGGCGCCTTCGGGCGCGGGCGCCGCCGGCACGCGCGTGGCGCGAAACCAACGCACCGCGCCGCCGCGCGTGAGCATCACGGCGAGGCGCAGCCCGCCGACGTCGACCGCCTCGCCGCGCCGGGGCACGCGCCCGAGCTCGTCGGCCACCAGGCCGCCGATGGTGTCGAACTCCTGCTCGGGCAGCCGGGTGCCGAAGGCGTGGTTGACGGCGGCGATGGGCACGTCGCCGGCCACGCGGTGCGTGCCGTCGGCCAGCGTGTAGATGCCGGTGTCGCGCTCGGTCTCGTCGAACTCGTCCTCGATCTCGCCGACGATCTCCTCGAGCACGTCCTCGATCGTGATGAGGCCGGCGGTGTTGCCGAACTCGTCGATCACGATCGCCAGGTGGTTGCGGTTGGTGCGGAACTCGCGCAGCAGCTCGTTGAGCCGCTTGCTCTCGGGCACGAAGACGGCCGGGCGCAGCAGCGTGCGCGGCTTCAGGCCGGGCGAGCGCTGCAGCTTGAGCAGATCCTTGGCCAGCAGGATGCCGACGATGTTCTCGCGCCTGCCCTCGTAGACCGGGAAGCGCGAATGCGCGGTGTCGATGACGAGGCCCAGCAGCTCCTCGTACGGCGCGTCGATGTCCAGCAGGTCCATGCGCGGCGCGGCGACCATCGCGTCGCCGGCCGTCATGTCGGCCATGCGCAGCACGCCTTCGAGCATGACGCGCGACTCGGGTTCGATCAGCTCGCGGTTCTCGGCCTCGGCCAGCGTCTTGATCAGCTCGTCCTTGCTGTCCGGGCGCGGCGAGACGAACTCGATCAGCCGCTCGAAGAACGAACGCTTGTCGGCGGGCGCCGCCGCGGCGCCGCGCGCCGCGCGCGCAGACGGAGGATCGGACACGGCGTGTGCCAGGCTGTCGTACAGGCCGCCGAGGATAACCGAGGCGCCAGCGTGCGCGTTCGCGCGCTTCCTTGACAGCGCCGGGGGCTTGCACCACAGTCTGCCGCCCCGATATGGCAGGGGTCCTCCCTGCCGACGCGCACGCACGCCATGTCCCAGAACCTGATCCCCGCCACCATCCTCACGGGCTTTCTCGGCAGCGGCAAGACGACGCTGCTCAAGCGCGTGCTCAGCGAATCGCACGGCCAGAAGATCGCCGTCATCGAGAACGAGTTCGGCGACGAGAACATCGACAACGACATCCTCGCCGTCGACACCGAGGAACAGATCGTCCAGATGAACAACGGCTGCGTGTGCTGCACGATCCGCGAGGACCTGCGCAGCACGCTGTCCGATCTGGCGACGAAGCGGCGCAAGGGCGAGCTCGCGTTCGATCGCGTCGTCATCGAGACCACCGGCCTGGCCGACCCGGGCCCGGTGGCGCAGACCTTCTTCATGGACGACGAGATCGCCGAGACCTACCTGCTCGACAGCATCCTCACGCTGGTCGACGCCAAGCACGCCGAGGGCCAGCTCGACACGCGCCAGGAGGCGCGCCGCCAGGTCGGCTTCGCCGACCAGATCTTCATCAGCAAGGCCGACCTGGTGGCCGGCGACGAGGTCGATGCCCTCGTGCACCGCCTGAAGCACATCAACCCGCGCGCGCCGCAGCGCACCGTGCACTTCGGCGACGTGCCGCTGGCCGAGGTGTTCGACCTCAAGGGCTTCAACCTCAACGCCAAGCTCGACATCGACCCCGAGTTCCTGGCCGACGACGGCCATGCCCACGCTCACCACGACCACGACCACGACCACGACCACGGCGAGCACTGCGATCACCCCCACCACCACGCGCACGACGACGACGTGAAGAGCTTCGTCTTTCGCAGCGACCGCGCCTTCGTGCCGGCCAAGCTCGAGGACTTCCTGGGCGCCATCGTGCAGGTGTACGGCCCCAAGATGCTGCGCTACAAGGGCGTGCTGTACATGAAGGGCAGCGAGCGCAAGGTCGTCTTCCAGGGCGTGCACCAGTTGATGGGCAGCGACCTCGGGCCGAAGTGGGCGCCGGGCGAAAAGAAGACGAACAAGATCGTCTTCATCGGCATCGACCTGCCGCGCGACGTGCTGATGCAGGGGCTCGAGCAATGCCTGGCATGACAGGGCCGCAACGCCTGCCGGCCCGCGACCGTGCCGCAGTGCGCACGCGCGCACAACGGCGGCGCTGCGGCAGGGGCGCGTGACTACAATCCGCGCGCCTTTCGCACCCCCTGCCGCACCTCGCTGCCGGCCGGGAGATCGCCGGGGCCCGTGCCAGCGCCCGTTGGCGGGCGCGTGCCGACCACCCGACTGCATGAGTTCGAGCGCACAGGTGAGGAGAATGCCGTGAGCAAGCCAGCTGCCCAGGCCACGAAGGCCAAGACCGCCCACGCGTCGGACAAGCCGGCCGAGAAGACGGCCCTCAAGGCGTCGGCCGGGACTGCGGCCAAGACGAGCACCAAGGCGGCCCCGGTCGCCGCGCCTCGCAGCAAGCCCAAGACCGAGCCCGTCCCGACGGCGGCAGCCGCGGCGCCGGCGCTCGCCCAGGACGCGGTGCCGGGGGCGGCAGACCGCGACGCCGCGCCATCCGCGGGCGCCGTGGCCGCTGGCAACCGCTTCACCGACCGCTTCGCCCCGGCGCGACCGACGATGTCGGCCCCGCCGATCGCACCGCCGGCGGCCGCGCCCAGAAAGATCGACCCCCGGCTGGCCAACGCCTGGAAGACCAAGGCCGGCCGCGACCTCAGCGAGGACGAGCTGCTCGCGATGCCCGAAGCCGAGTACATGAACGACAAGCAGCTCGACTTCTTCCGCAACCGCCTGCAGCAGCAGAAGGACGACCTGCTGTCCAACGCCGACCAGACGACCGAGAACCTGCGCGAGGACACCACCATCGTCCCCGATCCGGCCGACCGCGCCACGATCGAGGAGGAGCACGCGCTCGAGCTGCGCACGCGCGACCGCGAGCGCAAGCTGCTCAAGAAGATCGCGCAGTCGCTGGCCCGCCTCGAGGCGGGCGACTACGGCTACTGCGACGAGACCGGCGAGCCGATCGGCCTGGCGCGGCTGCTCGCACGGCCGACCGCGACGTTGTCGCTCGAAGCGCAGCAGCGCCGCGAGCTCAAGCAGAAGATGTTCGGCGACTGAGAACCCCCCCGGGGCCGGGCTGCGTGCGGCCCGCCGCCCGGCCGGCCCGGGTCTCGTCTGCTTGACCGGCGCCGCGGCCGTGCGTTCGTTCGCGCCGGCAGCGCCCCGTGCAGCGCACCCGGCCCATGGCGGGCGCGGGCTGCGGGTACCATAGTCGATCGATGGCCGACAACGAGAGCTTCTTCCGCAAGGTCGTGCGCTTCGTCGCCAATCCGGCGACCGACTGGACCGACATCAATTCGCGCCCGGCCGAGGCGCAGGACCTCGAGCTCGAGAAGTCCGAGCTCAAGGCGATGATCGAGCGCAAGCGCCGCAACGACTTCGTGCGCAAGCGCGAATTCGACATGCTGCGCCGCATCCGGCGCGAAGGCCTGTCGCCCGAGCAGATCGCCGCGCTCGGCGGCTCGGCGCGAATCGACGACTCCGAGGCGCGCCTGCCCGACAAGGCCGAGGCGCGGCCCGACGTCGGCGTCAAGGCCAAGATCGACGAGATCGAGCAGCAGATGGTCGGCGACGGCGGCTACGCGCCGACGCGTCGCACGGCGCCGGCGCCGTTGCCGCCCCCCGACGTGGCGCTGCCGTACGACGACGATTCGACGGGCGGCGTGCTCGACGACGACGAGCGTCTGCCGGCCCTGCCACCGCTGCCCGATGCCGACATTGCGCTGCCCGCACCGCCGGCCAACGTGCAGATGTCGCCCGGACTGCCGCCGCTGGCGCCGCTGCCGCCGCTGCCACCGCTGGCGCCGGCCTCGTTCACACCCGCCGGCGCGCCGTCGCCGCAGCCGCCCGGCGCGACGAGCCGCGCCCCTGCCGTCGAGGTGAGCGAGGTGGTGCACGACCCCGACCTCGACGAGGCGGTGATCGCCTTCGCCAACGCCGACTTCCAGCAGGCCGAGCAGGCGCTCACGCGCCTCACCGACACGCGCGGCGAGCGCACGCACCACGCCGAGACCTGGCTCGTGCTGTTCGACCTGTACCGCGCCACCGGGCAGCAGCAGCGCTTCGAGAGCCTGGCGCTCGAGTATGCGCACCAGTTCGGCTGGAGCGCGCCGCAGTGGTACTCGCTGCCCAAGCTGGTGGCCGAGACCATCGTCGACGAGCCGGCGGTGGCCGCCGGTGCGGCGGCGCGGGCCGCGGACGTCGGCTGGGTCTGCCCCGACGTGCTCGACATGGACGCCGTGGTCAGGCTGCGCTCGCAGACGCTGCAGATGCCGCTGCCCTGGGTGTTCGAGTTCGGCCGCCTGCGCAGCATCGAAGCCGAAGCGGCGATGCAGTTGTCGACGCTGCTGCGCCTGTGGGCCGGGCAGGCGCTCGAGATGCGCTGGATCGGAGGCGAGCGGCTGTTCCAGGTGCTGGCCGAGGCCGCACCCAGCGGCGTGCGCGACGCCGATCCGGTGTTCTGGCTCACGCGGCTCGATGCGCTGCGCCTGGCCAACCGCGCCGACCAGTTCGACGAGGCGGCGATCGACTATTGCATGACCTACGAAGTCAGCCCGCCGTCGTGGGAGCCGGCGCGCTGCAAGGTCTACATCAGCGGCTCGACGCTCTCCACGCAGGCGCCGCCGATGTCGATGGTGAGCGACGTGTCGACCGGCTTTCTCGAAAGCGCGCTCGCCGACGAGCCCGGCGGTGTCGAGGTCGCGCACGTGGAACTGTCGGGCCAGCTGATGGGCGACATCCAACCGACGCTCGCGCGCATGAGCGGCCAGCTCGGCGGCGCGCCGATCGTGAGCGTCAGCTGCGCGCGCCTGATCCGCGTCGACTTCATCGCCGCCGGCGACCTGCTCAACTGGGTGCTGGCGCGCAGCGCCGAGAACCGCAGCGTGCAGTTCACCGACGCGCATCGGCTGGTGGCGCTGTTCTTCAGTGCCATGGGCATCACCGAGCACGCCAGGGTGCAGGTGCGCAGGGTCTGATCCCGCGGCCTCGGCCGGGCGCAAGGGCGGCGCAGCCGCGCCCCGCGTCGCGGCCAGGGGGTTGAGATCGTCGTCGCCGGCCGCATCTGGGCGCGATCCATGGACACTTATCACGGCACGACCATCCTCAGCGTGCGCCGTGGCCCGCTCGTCGCGCTCGGCGGCGACGGCCAGGTCACGCTCGGCAACATCGTCGTCAAGGCCAGTGCGCGCAAGGTGCGCAAGCTGCACCACGACAAGGTGCTCGCCGGCTTCGCCGGCGCCACCGCCGACGCCTTCACCCTCTTCGAGCGCTTCGAGGCCAAGCTCGACAAGCACCAGGGCAACCTGCAGCGTGCCGCGATCGAGCTCACGAAGGACTGGCGCACCGATCGCGTGCTGCGACGCCTCGAGGCGATGCTCGCGGTGGCCGACCGCGAGAGCTCGCTCGTCATCACCGGCAGCGGCGACGTGCTCGAGCCCGAGCACGGCATCGTCGCCATCGGCTCGGGCGGCGCGTACGCGCAGGCCGCGGCGCGCGCCCTGCTCGAGCACACCGCGCTCGGCCCCGAGCAGATCGTGCGCGAGAGCCTGAAGATCGCCGGCGACCTGTGCATCTACACCAACCAGAACCACACGATCGAGGTGCTGGCACCATGAGTTCGGCAAGCGGCCCGATGACCCCGCAGGAGATCGTCTCGGAGCTCGACCGCCACATCGTCGGCCAGCACGCGGCCAAGCGCGCGGTGGCGATCGCGCTGCGCAACCGCTGGCGCCGCCAGCAGGTCGACGAGAAGCTGCGCGGCGAGATCACGCCGAAGAACATCCTCATGATCGGCCCCACCGGCGTCGGCAAGACCGAGATCGCGCGGCGCCTCGCGCGCCTGGCCGACGCACCCTTCGTCAAGGTCGAGGCGACCAAGTTCACCGAGGTCGGCTACGTCGGCAAGGACGTCGACACCATCGTGCGCGACCTCGTCGACGTCGCCGTCAAGCAAGAGCGCGAGCGCCAGATGCGCACCAAGCGCGCGCTCGCCGAGGACGCGGCCGAGGAGCGCATCCTCGACATCCTCGTCCCGGCGCCGCGCAGCACGGGTTTCACCGGCGAGGCGCCCGCCGCCGACAACACGGCGCGGCAGGTGATGAGAAAGCGCCTGCGCGAAGGCACGCTCGACGACAAGGAGATCGAGATCGAGCTCGCCGAGCCCAAGCCCGCGCTCGAGATCCTCGGGCCACAGGGCATGGAGGAGATGGCCGAGCAGCTGAAGGGCCTGTTCGGCCAGCTCGGCGCCGGCAAGCGCCGCGCGCGCAAGGTGAGGATCCGCGACGCGCTCGCCAAGCTGGTCGAGGAGGAGGCGGCGCGCCTCGTCAACGAGGACGAGATCCGCGCCGCCGCACTTGCCCACGCCGAGGGCAACGGCATCGTCTTCGTCGACGAGATCGACAAGGTCGCCTCGCGCAGCGACGTCGCCGGCGCCGACGTGAGCCGCCAGGGCGTGCAGCGCGACCTGCTGCCGCTGGTCGAAGGCACCACCGTCAACACCAAGTACGGCATGGTCAGGACCGACCACATGCTGTTCATCGCCTCGGGCGCGTTCCATCTCGCCAAGCCGAGCGACCTGATCCCCGAGCTGCAGGGACGCTTTCCGATCCGCGTCGAGCTCGCCTCGCTGTCGGTCGACGACTTCGAGGCCATCCTCACCAGCACGCACGCCAGCCTCGTCAAGCAGTACCAGGCGCTGCTCGCCACCGAAGGCGTGACGCTCGAGATCACGCCCGAGGGCGTGCGCCGCCTGGCCGAGATCGCCTACGAGGTCAACGAGCGCACCGAGAACATCGGCGCGCGGCGCCTCGCCACCGTGATGGAGCGGCTGCTCGACGAGGTGAGCTTCGACGCCCCGAACCGCGCCGGCCAGACGGTGACGCTGGACGACGCGGCGGTGAACGCGCGCCTGGGCGAGCTGGCGCGCAACGAGGACCTGTCGCGCTACATCCTCTGACGCGCGGCAGGGTTCGTTCCTGCGCGCGCGCCGTTCGTGCACTTGCGTCTGGGTGCGGCGCTGCCGCGGCGTGCTCGAGGTCATCGCGCGGGGCGGCAGCGGGCATGCCGCTCGTGCGCCGATATCGGGCGCCACGCAGGCCGGCATCGCCATCGCCGTCGTGCGCCGGACCCTCGCATGCCCCGTCCCGCAGGGCCGCCGCGCGCGCTCCTACAGCGCCTTGGCCACGGCCTCGCCCAGGGACCAGCTCGCGCCCTGCAGGCGCAGCGTCTGCGCGCGCGCCGCCCCCAGCCGCAGGCGCAACAGCCGCCGCGTGCGCCGCAGCTCGCGCTGCTCGATGCGGTTGAGCTCGCCGAACAGGCGGCTCCAGTGCGCACAGGCGAACCCCTGCAGGCGCGCCGCCAGCTCCAGCGCTTCGGGCTGGTGCACCAGCGCATGGGGCAGATGCAGCAGCGCCACGCCGATCTTTACCGCGTGCCAGCGCTGCCACGACAGCCGCAGCGACTGGCGAAAGGCAGCCGCAGCGTCGTCCCAGCGCCGCATGCGCACGCAGACGCGGCCCAGCTGGCGCAGGCTGACGATGGCGCCGGGCCCGTCGCCCTCGCGCAGCGCGGCAGCGGCGCATTCGCGCATCACGCCGGCGGCCTCGGCCTCGCGGCCCAGCCAGGCCCACATCACGGCCCGGTCGTGCAGGCGCCGCAGGGCCATGCGATGGTCGCCCAGTCGCTCGTGCAGCGCTTGCGCGCGTGCCATCAGCGCCTCGCAGCGGGCGTACTCGAGGTTCAGGTTGCACAGCAGCACGGCCAGCACGCGATAGGCGCCGGCGCAGGCCGCCGCGTCGCCGCTGCGCTCGGCCAGCTGCACGGCCTGCTCTGCCGCTGCCTGCAGCTCGGCGCCACGGGCGCCCGCGTGGTAGTGCGCCAGCGCCCAGCCGGCGAGCACGATGCTGCGGCGGCGCTCGTCCAGAGGCAGCGCGCACGCGCGCTCGCTGTGCGCCCGTGCGGCGTCGACTTCGCCGGCCACCACGCAGGCCGTGGCCAGCATCTCGAGCGCATCGGCCAGCAGCGGCACGTCGTGCGCCGCGGCATCCAGGCATTGCTCGAGCGCGCGCAGGCCGGCCTGCGGCAGGATCTCCCACTGCCACAGCGGCCGCAGCGCCACCGCGAGCTCGAGGGCGCGCCGGCCGTCGCCGTCGGCCGGCGCGTGCACGATGGCCTGGTGCACGTGCGGCAGCCACGCGCTCATGCGCGCCGCCTCCTGCGGCCCCGTACCCGCGGCGCGCTGCAGCAGGCTGGCGCGCAGCCGGCCGCGCGCCGAGCGCAGCGCCTCGGCGCCGGCGCGCTCGGCCGCGAACTCGCGCAACGGCTGCAGCAGCGCGTGCATCGGCACGGCGCCCTCCCCGGTGGCGGGGGCCAGCAGCGACAGGTCATGCAACTCGTCGAGCAGCGCCCGCACGCGCGCCGGCGGCTGCCCGGCCACGGCGGCGATCAGCGTCGCGTCGGCGGGTGCGGCCAGCACCGCCATGCTCTGCAGCAGCGCGCTGTGTTCGGGCCCGAGATGGCGCCAGCTCGACTGCACCATGTGGCGCATCGAGGCGTGCCGCGCGTCGCCCGCGCTGCCGCTGCGCGGACGCGCGAGCAGATCGAGCGTCGGCGAGCCGCCCGCTTCGCGCAGCCGCTGCAGCAGCTCCGCCGGCGCCAGCGAGCGCACCCGCGACGCCGCCAGCTCGATGGCCAGCGGCATGCCGCCCAGCAGACGCACGAGGCCGGCCACGGCCTCGGCATCGCGCACGCCGAGCTGGAAGCCGGCGCGCGCGGCGCGCGCGCGGTCGACGAACAGCGCCACCGCGGGGCTTTGCACGAGCTCGTCGGGTGCCGCCCCCGGCGGCGGCAATGCCAGCCCGGCCAGATCGAAGCACACCTCGCCGTCCAGCCCGAGCACGCGCCGCGAGGTCGCCAGCACGTGCAGTTGGGGCAGCGCGGCCAGCAGCGCGGCGATCTCGCGGTCGGCCTCGGGGCTGAGCTGCTCGAGGTTGTCGAGCACGAGCAGCACCCGGCGCCGGTCGAGCCTGGCAAGCAGGCGCGCACGCGGCCCGCCGCTGCCGCGCTCGCCAAGCACGTCGGCCACCGTCTGCAGCATGCGCGCGGCGGATTCGCAGCTCGACAGCGAAACGAAGAACAGGCCGTCGAAGCCGCCGTCCTCGCGCGGCGCGGCGGCCAGCGCGCGCAGCGCCTCGGCCGCGAGCCGGGTCTTGCCGCTGCCGCCCGGTCCGTGGACGTTCACGAGGCGGTGCTCGC
>JAFECX010000204.1 GCA_018241895.1 Pseudomonadota bacterium | reverse complement strand
GCGTTGAGCTTTTCCATGATGTTGGCGCGGTGCGCCTCCACCGTCTTGATGCTGATGCCCAGGTCGTCGGCGATCTGCTTGTTCAGGCGCCCGGCGACGATGCGCTCGAGCACCTGCGCCTCGCGTGTCGTCAGGCGCGACAGCAGCGCCTCGCGGCTGGCCTGCTCCTGGTGCTGGGTGAACGCGGTGCGTGCGTGCTCGAGCATGCGCTCGACCAGGCCGACGAGTTCCTCTTCGTTGAAGGGCTTCTCGATGAAGTCCATCGCCCCCTTCTTCATCGTCGACACCGCCATCGGCACGTCGCCGTGGCCGGTGACGAAGACGATGGGCAGCGGGCTCTTGCGCTCGAGCAGGCGGTTCTGCAGCTCCAGCCCGCTCATGCCCTCCATGCGGATGTCGGCGATCAGACACGCCACCTCGCGCGGGTCGTAGCGCGCGAGGAAGCTCTCGCTCGAGTCGAAGCACTTGACGCGGTAGTCCTTGCCTTCGAGCAGCCACTGCAGCGAGTCGCGCACCGCCTCGTCGTCGTCGACGACGTAGACCGTGCCTTTCTTCGGGATCAGGCTCATTCGTTGATCGGTGTCGTGGAGAACAGCGAGGTGGCGGCCGTCGCAGCGCGCGCCGCGCGTTCGGTGCCGGCGCCGGCGGGCGTTGCCGCGCCGGCGCTGGCCGGCACGTGCTCGTCGCCGGCGTCGCGCTCGCGCGCTTCGATCGGCAACGTGAACGAAAAGCAGCAGCCGACGATCTGGCGGCCATTGTAGGAGTTCTCCGCCCGCAGCCGACCGCGGTGCGACTCGACGATCGAGCGGCACAGCGACAGTCCGATGCCCAGCCCTTCGGCCTTGGTCGAGAAGAAGGCCTCGTACAGGCGGTCGATCACGTCGACGGTCAGGCCCGGGCCCCGGTCGGCGACGCTGAACTCGATCACGGCGCCTTCTTCGAGCGTGTGGCGCGGCATGACGCGCAGCTCGATGTGGCGGCGCGCCGGCGGCAGCGCCGCGCCGTCGATCGCTTCGGCGGCGTTCTTCAGCAGGTTGAGCAGCACCTGCTCGATGAGGATCGGGTCGACGTACAGCGGCGGCAGCCGCTGCGCGATGTCGCTGTGGATCGCCACGTTGCGCCGGCGCAGCTCGATGCCGGCGAGTTCGAGCGCGTCGTCGACGATGGCACGCGCATCGACCTTCTGGCGCTGCGGTTCGCTGCGCTTGACGAAGGCGCGGATGCGGCGGATCACCTGGCCCGCACGCGCGGCCTGGTGCGCCGTCTTCTGCAGCGCGGCGATGAGGTCGGCCTGACCGATGGTGTCGGCGCGCACGCGGCCGATCATGCCGCTGCAGTAGTTCGTGATCGCCGTCAGCGGCTGGTTGAGTTCGTGCGCGAGCGAGCTCGCCATCTCGCCCATCGTCACCAGGCGGCTCGTCATCTGCGCCTTGTCGGCCTGCGCCGCGGCCTGCTCCTCGGCGCGCACGCGCGCCGTGATGTCGGTCGCGATCAGCATCTGCGCCAGCCGTCCGTCGGTCCATTGCAGGTAGCGCGCGCGCACGTCGAACCACTTGTCCAGCTTCTCGACGTGCACCTCGCACGGGTGGGCTCCGGTGTCGGTGAGTTCGGCCGCGGGCAGGCCCGACAGCGGGTCGACGCCGTCGGCGTCCAGCGGCGCGAAGTCCGACGGCGACAGCCCGCCGGCCAGCTCCAGGTGCCCGGCCGCATCGCCGCCGAACCACAGGCGGTAGCTGCGGTTGGCGAACAGCAGTTCGGCCTGCTCCACCGAGAGCACCGACACCGCCGCGTCCAGGCCCTCGAGCACGGTCGTGAAGCGCTCGTGGCTGGCCGAGAGCAGGTCGCGGATGCGCTTGGCCTCGGTGATGTTGGTGATCGAGCTCATCCAGCCGGTCTGCTGGCCGCGCGGGTCGATGAGCGGGCTCACGTACAGCCGGGCGTCGAACTGCGACCCGTCCTTGCGCATCATCTTGACCTCGATGCCGCCGGCCGGGCTGCGCCCCTGCAGCTCCTGCTGCAGCAGGCGGCCGTTCTCGTCGATGCGCTCGGGCGCCCAGTACGGGTAGGGCGGCAACTGCCCGACCAGTTCCGACGTCGTGAAGCCGATCATCTGGCAGAAGGCGGCATTGACGTAGGTGATGCGCCCGTCGGGGTCGACCGCGCGCATGCCGGTCGGCATCGAGTTCTCCATCGCGCGGCGAAAGCTCGTCTCCTGCACCAGCGCGTTCTGGATCTGCGCGCGCCGGCGCACGTGACGCATCGAGCCCAGCAGCATCCACACGGTGAGGCCCGACAGCGCCACCACCATCCAGAACAGCGTGTTGCCGATCAGTCCGATCGACGTGCGGTAACCCTGGCCGCGCAGCATCAGGCCGTTGAGCGCGGGCGTCAGCGGGGCGTCGGCGACGATGGGCGTGTAGCTGGGCGGACGCCCGGGCAGCGACGTGACGGTCGAGGCCAGGCGGCGGTCGGTGGCGTCGACGACGGCGATCGTGTGGCGCTGCGCGGCCTCGGCGGGCACGAAGCGGCGCAGCAGCGTCTCCACCGAATACTCGACGACGAGCGCGCCGGCGAAGGCGCTGCGCTCGGCCAGCGGCACATAGAGCTGGAACACCGGCGTGCCGACCGGGTCGATGAAGGGGCGCGAATACACCGGCGAGCGCGTGGCACGGGCGCCGACGAAGGCTGCCTCGACCTCGTTCTTGCGGCTCTCGAGCGGCAATACCGCGCGGATCGGCATGCCGTCGTCGCCCAGGCGGTACGGCATCGCCCACTGCGTGTAGCGCAGGCGCCGCTGCGCATCGATCCAGCTCAGCTGCGTGACCTCCGGGCGCTCGCGCATGAAGGTGTTGGCGTACTCGAGGAACTGCCCGGCATCGACGCGGTGCGCCGAGAACTCGCGCGCCATGCGGATCAGCGCCTCCTGGCTCTGGATCAGGCGCAGTCCGATCTGCTGCTGCGTGATCTCGACGTCGCGCTTGAGCGAGGCGCTCTCGCGCTCGATTTCCTCGTTGCGCAAATACCAGAACGAGGAAATGATCGCGGCGAGGAACAGCAGGACCGACAACAGCGGGGCGAGCGTAGCCAGGCGATCCTGGCGCGCCGGCGACTGGCGCCGCCACCAACGGTCGAACGGACGCCGCGGTGTGCGAGCGGCGGTGCCGGCGGGCGCCTCGCGCAGTGGGGTGGGCATGATGCGCGATTATCGGGGCGCACCCTGCGCGAGAAGCGCAGTTTCGGTATACAAAATCAAGATTCACTATTTGGGATCTGCGGACACTGTGCGACACTCCAGATTCAACTCCCAAGAGCCTTCAGGAGACGAGCGATGAGTGCCTTGCCCGAGCACTTCCACGGCGCTGCCGACGATGCCGATGCGCAGGAAACGCGCGAGTGGCTGGACGCCTTGTCGGCCGTGATCGCCCAGGAGGGCACCGAGCGTGCGCATTACCTGCTCGAGCAGTTGCTCGACCATGCGCGGCAGAACGGCATCGACCGGCCGTTCTCGGCCACCACCGCGTACGTGAACACGATCGCCGCGCAGGACGAGGAAACGAGCCCGGGCAACCTGGTGCTCGAGGGCCGGCTGCGCGCCTTCATGCGCTGGAACGCGATGGCGATGGTGGTCAAGGCGAACCGGCTGCACCCGGAGGACGGCGGCGACCTCGGCGGGCACATCGGCAGCTTCGCGTCGCTGGCGCACATGCTGGCCGCGGGGTTCAACCACTTCTGGCACGCCGAGAGCCCCGGCCACGGCGGCGATCTGCTGTATCTGCAGGGGCACAGTGCACCGGGGATGTACGCACGCGCCTTCATGGAAGGCCGCATCACCGAGGACCAGCTGCTGCACTTTCGCCAGGAGGTGGGCGGCAAGGGCATCTCGAGCTACCCGCACCCCAAGCTGATGCCAGATTTCTGGCAGTTCCCCACCGTCAGCATGGGCCTGGGGCCGCTGATGTCGATCTACCAGGCGCGCTTTCTCAAGTACCTGCAGGCACGCAGCATCGCCGAGACCGCCAACCGCAAGGTCTGGGTGTTCTGCGGTGACGGCGAGATGGACGAGCCCGAGTCGCTCGGGGCCATCGGGCTGGCGGCACGCGAGAAGCTCGACAACCTGATCTTCGTCATCAACTGCAACCTGCAGCGCCTGGACGGGCCGGTGCGCGGCAACGGCAAGATCATCCAGGAGCTCGAGGGCACGTTCCGCGGCGCGGGCTGGAACGTGATCAAGGTCATCTGGGGCAGCAACTGGGATCCGCTGCTGGCGCGCGACAGGACGGGTGCGCTGCGCCGCGTCATGATGGAGACGCTCGACGGCGACTACCAGGGCTTTCGCGCCAACGACGGCGCCTTCGTGCGCAAGCACTTCTTCGGCCGCGACCCGGCGACGCTGGACCTGGTCTCGAAGATGAGCGACGAGGACATCTGGGCGCTGCGCCGCGGCGGCCACGACCCGGCGAAGGTGTACGCGGCGTTCCACGCCGCCGACAAGCACGTCGGCCAGCCGACGGTGATCCTGGTCAAGACCGTCAAGGGTTACGGCATGGGGCGTGCCGGGGAGGCCAAGAACACGGCCCACCAGACGAAGAAGCTCTCGGACGAGGACGTACGCTACTTCCGCGACCGCTTCGACATCCCGATCGCGGACGCCGACCTGCCGAAGATCCCCTTCTACAGGCCGCCCGAGGACTCGCCGGCGATGCGCTACCTGCACGAGCGCAGGCAGGCGCTGGGCGGCTACCTGCCGCATCGGCGCACGCACTCGGACGAGAGCTTCACCGTGCCCGCGTTCGAGACCTTCAAGGCGGTCACCGAGCCGACGATCGAGGGCCGCGAGATCAGCACCACGCAGGCCTTCGTGCGCTTCCTGACGCAGCTGCTGCGCGACAAGGCGCTCGGGCCGCGCGTCGTGCCGATCCTCGTCGACGAGGCGCGCACCTTCGGCATGGAGGGCCTGTTCCGCCAGATCGGCATCTACAACCCGGCCGGCCAGAAGTACACCCCCGTCGACCGCGACCAGGTCATGTACTACCGCGAGGACAAGGCCGGCCAGATCCTGCAGGAGGGCATCAACGAGCCCGGCGGCATGGCCAGCTGGATGGCGGCGGCAACGTCGTACTCGACCAGCAACCGCATCATGGTGCCGTTCTACATCTACTACTCGATGTTCGGCTTCCAGCGCTTCGGCGACCTGGCCTGGGCGGCCGGCGACCTGCAGGCACGCGGCTTCCTGCTCGGCGGCACCAGCGGGCGCACCACGCTCAACGGCGAGGGCCTGCAGCACGAGGACGGCCACAGCCACGTGCAGGCCGGGCTCATTCCCAACTGCGTGGCCTACGACCCGACCTTCGCGCACGAGGTGGCGGTCATCCTGCACCATGGCTTGAAGCGCATGGTCGAGCGCCAGGAAGGGGTCTTCTACTACATCACGCTGCTCAACGAGAACTACGCGATGCCGGGTCTGAGCGCGGGCACCGAGGAGCAGATCATCAAGGGCATGTACCTGCTCGAGGAGGCGCCCAAGAAGACGCCGCGCGTCAACCTGCTGGGCAGCGGCTCGATCCTGCGCGAGAGCATCGCCGCGCGCAAGCTGCTCGACGCGGACTGGGGCGTGGCCGCCAACGTGTGGAGCTGCCCGAGCTTCACCGAGCTGGCGCGCGAGGGCCAGGAGACCGAGCGCTGGAACATGCTGCATCCGCTGGCCGAGCCGCGCCTGCCGTTCGTCGCGCAGCAGCTCGGCCCGCACGCCGGGCCGGTGGTGGCCAGCACCGACTACATCCGCAAGTACTGCGAGCAGATCCGCGCCTACATGCCCAAGGGCCGCAGCTACAAGGTGCTGGGCACCGACGGTTTCGGACGCAGCGACTTCCGCAGCCGGCTGCGCCAGCACTTCGAGATCGACCGTCACTACATCGCCGTGGCCGCGCTCAATGCGCTGGCCGACGAGGGCAGCGTGCCGCGTGCGCTGGTCGCCGACGCCATCGCCAAGTACGACATCGATGCCGAAAGGCGCTATCCGCTGTACGCATAACGATCCGAGCACGACGGAGACAAGCTCATGGCGCAGGTGGAAGTGAGGGTGCCCGACATCGGCGACTTCAAGGACGTCGAGGTCATCGAGGTGCTGGTCAAGCCGGGCGACCGTATCGCGGTCGAGCAATCGCTCGTGACGGTCGAATCGGACAAGGCCTCGATGGAGATCCCGTCGTCGCACGCCGGTGTCGTCGAGAAGCTCGAGGTGCAGCTCGGCAGCAAGGTGAACCAGGGCAGCGCGCTGCTGCTGCTGCAGACCGACGAGGAGGCGGCGCTGACCCCGCTGCAGACGGCGGCCGCACCGTCGACATCGGGGCCCCTTGCCGCAACGGCGCCGGCACCGTCGCCTGCCGCCGCGCCGCCTGCCGTGGTGCCCGCACCCGCCGCGCCGGCCACCGGCGGCATCGTCGACGTGCTGGTGCCCGACATCGGCGACTTCGCGCAGGTCGGCGTCATCGAGGTTTTCGTCAAGCCCGGCGACCGCGTCAAGGTCGAGCAGAGCCTCGTCACCGTCGAGAGCGACAAGGCGTCGATGGAGATTCCGTCCTCGCACGCCGGCGTCGTGCAGGAGCTGAAGGTCAAGCTCGGCGACAAGGTGAGCAGGGGCAGCGTCATCCTGAGCCTGGCGACGAACGGCGCTGGCGCGGCTGCCGCGCTCGCTCCGGCAGCACCGGCACAACCGGCGCAGCCGGCACAATCGGCAGAACCGGCACAACCGGCAGCACCACCGGCCGGGGCTCGCGCGGCGACACCCGCAGCGGCGCCGCCAGCCGCCGCCGCGCCGGTCCCCGCGGCGAGCGCGGCGTCGGCGCCG
>JAFECX010000203.1 GCA_018241895.1 Pseudomonadota bacterium | reverse complement strand
GGGCCGCCGGCCGCGGCGGCGCGCCCGACGCCGCCGACGCGCGGCGCGTCGTGCTCTCGGGCTGGACGGCGCGCGCCGCGACGGCGCTGTGTGCGCTGCCCGTGCTGCTGGGCTTCGTGCTGCCGGTCGTCTGGCTGCTGAGGCTGCTCTGGCTCGAAGCCCGCTATTCCGAGTTCGGCCTGCCGCTCGAGCGCTTCGTGCAGTGGTCGGCGACGAGCCTGTACCTCGCAGCGAGCGCGGCGCTGGCCGCCACTTTGCTGGCCTGGGCGCTGGGCTACGCGCTGCGCGCGCGCCAGGGGCGCGTGCTGTCGCTGGCGGCACGCACGCTCGCACTGGGCTATGCGGTGCCCGGTGCGGTGATCGCCGTGGGCATCCTGATCCCCATCGGTTGGCTGCAGGAGCGCTTCCCGGCCGCGGGCTTCGGCGCCCTCGTCAGCGGCACCGTGGGCGGGCTGCTGGCGGCGTACCTCGTGCGTGTGTCGGCCGTGGCCATGCAGTCGGTCGAGTCGGGCTATGCGCGCGTCGCACCCAGCGTCGACGAGAGCGCGCAACTGCTCGGCGCGCGCCCCTGGCGCGTGCTGCTGGCGTTGCACCTGCCGCTGCTCAGAAGCTCGCTGCTGGCGGCGATGCTGCTGGTCTTCGTCGACGTGATGAAGGAGCTGCCGGCCACGCTGGTGTTGCGCCCCTTCGGCAGCGACACGCTGGCGGTGGTGGCCTACAACTTCGCGCGTGACGAACGCCTGGCCGAGGCGGCGCTGCCCTCGCTGGCGATGGTCGTGGTCGGGCTGCTGCCGGTGCTGCTGCTCAGCCGTGCCATGCGGCGCTGAGCAGGCTGCGGACGCCGAAGGCGACGACGGCGACGAAGGCCACGAAGGCCACGAAGGCCACGAAGGCGACGAAGGCGACGAAGGCGACAAGATGGTCGAGATCGCGTGCGGGTGCGGAGTCGTCTCGCGGCGCCGGGTCGCGCCTGCGGCGTGCAGGCTGCCGCGCCCGCGCCGCTCATCGGTGTCGTTGCACCGCCGCGCGCTTCAGTCTGCAGGCATCGCTGCCGAAATTGCGGCTGCCGTCTCGCCGCCGACCGCTGCGGCAGCGCTATCCGCCTGTGCGTGCCGCCATGCCCGTAAGCCCGATCGAGCCGAACGACGAACCCGACGACCCAGGCTGGCAGCCTCAGCGCCGCCCGCCGCGCGAGCGCGACCAGGCGCTCAACGGCACCACGCGCCGCTGGCTGCGCGCGTTGCCGCCGCGCCGCCGGCCGCTGCGGCTGTGCGTCGACCATCCACGCGTGGCCAACCGCATCGCGTGGTGCTGGAGCGATCCGCAACTCGTCGACCAGGTCCTGGACGACCTGCTCGTCGACCGTCGCGGCGGCCGCCGCGGCTTCGCGCCGGCCATCGTGCGCGAGCTGCGCCGGCTGCGCGAGTACAACGACCAGCATCGCGTCGAGATGCAGCCCGAGGGCCTGTGGCAGGCCGTGACCCGCATCGTGGGGCTGGGCTGAGCTGCGTCGACCCGAAGG
Source organism: Pseudomonadota bacterium (assembly GCA_018241895.1). Classification (GTDB taxonomy): domain Bacteria; phylum Pseudomonadota; class Gammaproteobacteria; order Burkholderiales; family Burkholderiaceae_C; genus Rubrivivax. The sequence continues at coordinate 7,854 of JAFECX010000203.1, read as the reverse complement.
CGACGCGGCCTGCGCACGTTGGCCCCCCCGGCAGGAATCGAACCTGCATCTGGCGCTTAGGAGGCGCCCGTTCTATCCATTGAACTACGGCGGGGTGGCTGCCGGGTGCCGCGGGCTGCCAGCGCTCACGGGGCCTTGGCCGGCACCGATTTTCGCACGCCGCCTTCGAGCGGCGCCTCTTGAAAGCGCCAGGTCCAGATGATGTCCAGCGCGTTCTCGAAGCCGCTTTGCATGCGCACCGTCAGGCGCTGCGCGATGCGGTAGATGAGTTGCCAGGTGCCGGCGGTGGCGTTGACGCCGCGCTCGTAGCCGACGTACCAGCGGCGCGAGAGCTGCTTGCCCAGACTGATCACGGTCTCGTGCACGTCGGTGTCGCTCTGGCGCACCGACAGGTCGTCAAGACCGAGGCGGCGCAGCAGCGTGTCGGTCGGCGCCTCGCCCTCGCCGGCGAGCAAGGCGACCGCGGCGCGCTGGATGATCGCGCTGTCGCTGCGGCCCAGGCCTTCGGAGGGCCGGCCCAGCAGCAGCCAGGACAGCTTGTCCGATTCGCTCATCTCGGGCTCGGAGTACAGCTGCACGCGCGGCGCCTGAGCGCTGCCCAGCACCTGCAGGCCGACGCGCGTGTCGGTGTTGGGGCGGATCGCCAGGATGTCCAGCCTCGGGTTGTCGACGACGCCGGTGAAGACGATCGCGCCGCGCTCGATGTCGAGCTTCTGCCCGTAGGCCGCGTAGGTGCCCTGGTCGGTGCGGATGGTGCCGACGACGTCGAGCCGGCCGCCCGGGTTGGTGATACGCAGCTTGCCGCGCAGCCCGGTGTCGACGCCACGGCCACGGGCGCGCACGTGGTCGCCGAGGTCGACGTCCAGCGCGATCGCGAACTCGCGCCGCTGGCGCGCGGCCTGCGGCTCCAGCGGCGGGGCCTGGGCCGGCCCGTTGCCGTGCACGTTGACGTCGTCGTCCAGCGACGGCGCGTCGGCGCGACTGAAATCGAACAGGCCTTCGTCGACACGAAAGCTTCCGTCCACGCGGCTCGCTTCGGTGCCGAGTGCGAGCTCGGCGTGGCCGCTCAGCGTGAGCTGGCGGTCGATGCGCCCGAGCACGCGGAAGCGCTCGGCGTCGAGCTGCAGCCTGGCGCTGGGCTGGCTGCCCAGCGATGCGCCGCCGCCGATGGTCACGCTGCCTTCGCCGCCCTTGACGGTGAAGTGCTCGATGCGCGCCGTCTCGCCGGCCAGCACCGCGCGCAGTTCGCCGTCGCTCACGTTGACGCCCTGCAGCAGGCTGCGCACGCCCAGGCCGCTGGCGCTCAACTCGCCGGTGTAGGTGGGCTCGCCGAAGCGCCCGCCGACGCTGGCCGTGGTTTGCATGCGGCCGGTGAGCCGCCAGCCCGGCGGCACCCAGGGCGTCCAGATGCCGATGTCGGCCACGCGGGCCTGGATCTCGCCGTCGATCGGTGCGTCGGGCTGCGGCCAGCGCGCCTGCGCGCTGGTGCGCGCGCGCAGTGTGCCGCGGATGTCGCCGAGGCTGCGGCCGCTGAAGACGGGGCTGAAGTTCCACACGCCGTCGTGCGCGGTGATCGCCAGGCGCAGCTCGGTCAGCCCGAGCGGCTGCACGCCCTCGTCGCCCGAGAGCGCAGCGCCGTCGCCGCTCGACAGCTGCAGGTCGCCCGCGCGGCGCTCGAATGCGAACTCGGCGTCGAAGCGCTCGCCTGCGCTGACGGCCACCCGGGCGGCGAGCCGCAGGTCGCCGGCCCAGCCCATCGTCGGCTGCACGCGCGCCAGCAGCGGCGCGAGGGCGAACGGCTCGACCTCGGCGCGCAGATCGAAGCCCGGGCGCGCGCCGCGCAGGTCGACGTGCACCGCGTCCCAGTGCAGCGCCAGCGTGCCGCCGGCCAGCAGCAGCCGGCCGGGATCGGCCTGCAGCGTCTCGAGCGCGCCCTGGTGGTCGAAGGTCAGCTCGGCGCGCAGGTCGCGCGTCTCGGCCCACAGGGCGCCGGCCAGTGGCGCGTCGGCGGCGCCCGTGCCGTCCCAGGGCCCGAGCGCCAGACGCTCGATCTGCGCGCGCCAAAGCGCTGCGCCGCCGGCGGCGCCCGGCTGCCAGTGGCCCTGCGCCTGCAGCAGCGCACGCGTGCCGCGCGCCGTGCCGGGGCCGAGCAGGCGCTCGACGAGCGGTGGCGGCGCCACCGGCAGCGTCCCGCGCAGCTCGATGCGGTGCGCGCCCAGCGTGCCGCGCAACTGCGCGCTCAACTGGTCGGCACGCTGCTCGCCCAGGCGCATGCCGCTCAGCTCGGCGTTGAGCACCAGCGGCGCATTGGCCTCGATGTCGGTGCCGACCTGCAGCCGCCAGCGCAGATCGCCGCGCGCCACGGCCAGCGTGCCCGCCTGCAGCCGTTCGACGTGCGCCTCGCCGTCGCTGGCCATGCGCGGCCAGCGGCCGTGCGCGGCGATGCTGGCCGTGGCGCTGCCCGCGCGCGGCAGCCACTCGGCCAGCGCAGGATGCAGCCTGGCCAGCGGTGCCAGCGCGGCGAGCTTGTCGGCCTGCACGGCGAGCTGCCAGCGGTCGTCGGCCCCGTTGCCGACGCTGTCGGCGCGGCCGTCGATCGTCAGCTGGTTGCCGCCCGCGGTGATCTGGGCGTGCAGCGTGCTCGTGGCCGCGGCCGCCGACCGCGTCTGCATGCCGGCGTTGGCGGGTGCGCTGCCGGGCGCGCCACGGGGTGAACCGCCGGGTGAACCGGTGGCTGAACCGCCGCGTGCGCTGCCGGCGTCGCCGCTGCCCAGGGCGATGTCGGCCGCCAGCGGCACGCCGGCCAGCACCGAGTCGTGCACGCGCAATCGGCCGCTGCCGGCCAGGCTCTGCAGCAGCGCCAGCGGTGGCAGGCGCTGCGCATCGGCCGGTGCACGCACGTCGAGCTGCCAGTCGGCGTCGATGCGATGCGGGCCCTGTCGCCACGCGCTCGCCACGACGCCGGGCCACCAGGCGAGCGGGTCGAAGTCGTCGACGCTGCCGCTGCTCGCGAGCTGCCAGGCGCCGCGCTCGGTGCGCGCGAGCGTGGCCTTCAGATCGGCGCTCGCCGCGCCGGCCTGCGCGTGTACGCGCGCGAGCTCGAGCCGGCCGGCCGCCGCGGCGCCTTGCGCTTCGAGGCTGACCGGCGTCGGCGCGCCGGCGATGCGCCCAACGAGCGCGAGCTTGACCTCGGCGTGCCACGGCGGCGGCACCGACGCGTCCGCGCGATCGGGCGAGGGCAGGCCCTGCAGTGCGATTTCGAGCGGACCGCCGAGCGTCATCGCCGCGGCGCGGCCGTCCAGGCGCTGTGGCGTCACGTCGGCGAGCCGTGCGTCGATGCGCATGCGATGCCCGTCCCACAGGAGGTTGCCGCCGGCGTGCCCGGCCGCGCCGGCCGCGTCGGCCAGGTCGAGCTCGATGCGCGAGGCCTGCACGCGCGCGGGCTGCGACGGGTCGCCGCGCAGCTGCAGCGTCAGCCCCGAGATCGGCAGCCGGTGCTCGTCCCAGCGGCCCGGTGCGAGGTTGCGCAGCTGCACGTCGGCCGTGATCGGTGCGCCTGCAGCCGGTGCGCTGATCTCGACGCGTCCGCTCAGACGCGTGCGGGGTGCATCGGCCCACAGGGCGGCCAGATCGAGCGCCTCGGTGCTGGCGCGCACATGCTGCAGCGGCCAGGCCTCGAGCAGGTGCAGCTCGGCCTGGGCCTGCAGCTGCGGCGCCGCGGGCGCGCCGCCTGGGCCTCTCGCGGGCGGCGTGCGGCCGCGCAGCGTGGCCTCGAGGGCGATGCGCGGCAGCGGTCCGCTGGCCGTGACGGCGGCGCTCCAGGGCGGGCTCGCCGCGCCGTGTCCGGCCGGCTCCACCGTGCCGCTCAACTGCACCTGCAGCGGCGCCACGTTGCCGATGCTCGCGCCGGCCTGCATCGCCAGGCCCCAGCCGCGTGCGCTTGCCGCGGCCACCCGGTGCGTGCGGCCCTTGCCGCCATCGAAGACCACGCCACGCGCCGCAAGCGCCGTCAGCGGTGCGAGCTGGTCGATGCGCAGCTCGTCGAGTTCGGCGGCGGCGATGCGGGCGCGCAGCGGCGCTGCCAGGCTCGATGGCGCCGGCAGCGGGCGCGGGCCCGTCGCTCCGGTGTCGACGACGACGCGACGCGCCGCCGCGCGCGCGATGTCCAGCTCGAGCCACAGTGCGGCGTCCGCGGAGCGGCGCCAGGCGATGCCCTGCAGGTCGAGCCCCTCGATGTGCACGCTTTCCTCGCCGCCGGCCCACTGCACCCGCAGCCGCTCGGCCTCGAACCTTGGCCCCAGCAGCGTGCCGCGCACGCCTTCGGCCTGCACGCCGGGCAGCACGCCGAGCAGCCAGCGCGCGCCGTCCTCGCTCGCCAGCAGCCAGCGCGCGCCCCCGTACAGCGCGCCGCCGACGAGCAGCAGCAGCGAGACCATCATCGCCAGCGGCAGCAGCAGGCGCAGCGTCGTCGCCAGCGGTGCGGCGCGCGCCTCGGGCGGCGGCATGGGGGCGCGTTCTCGCGGCGCGGGCCCGGCGGTGTTCATGGCGCGTCGCGCGGCATCAGAAGGCGATGCCGACGCTGAAGTGCAGCCGCAGGCTGTGCACCGCCTGCCCGTACGCCAGATCGAGCCGCAGCGGGCCCACCGGACTGCGCCAGCGCACGCCGACGCCGTAGCCGAGCACGGGCTTGAGGTCGCTCCAGCTGTTGGCGGCGTTGCCGGCGTCGACGAACACCGCGCCCCAGACCGAAGGCAGGCTCGCGCTCACCGGACGCGCCAGCTCGACGCTGGACGTGAACAGCATGTCGCCGCCGCCGACCGCGCCATCGACGATGGGGCCGAGGCTCAGGTAGCCATAGCCGCGCACGGAGTCGTCGCCGCCGGCGCGAAACAGCTGCGACTGCGGTGCCACGCCGCCGGGGCGCATGAAGACACGGCCCAGCTCGATGCGACCCTGGCTGAACCAGGCGCTGCCCAGCGGCAGGTAGCCCGTGACGCGCGCATAGAGGCGCGCGAACGGCCCCGTCACCGCGTTGGTGCCGTGCGAATAGCCGACGCCGGTCTGCGCGGAGACGATCAGGCCCTGCGTCGGCAGGATCACCGAATCGAGGTTGCGCCACACGCCGTGGTAGTTGAGTGACGTGCCGACCGCGCTCGTCTCGACCTGGCCGGTGCGCCGCACCGAGCGCTCGCTCTCGACGAAGTACAGCCGCTCGATGCGCGTCGTGTCGCGCGTGCGGCCCAGGCGCAGCCGCTGCGAGAGCACCGTGTCGCTCGACGTCTCGAGCCGCTCGACCGCGCCGCCGAGCAAGTTGCGATAGAAACCCTCGCTGGGCAGGCCGCTGAGCTCGCCCTCCCAGGCCTGGCGCTTGGCGCCCCACTCGATCTTGTTGTGCGCCGTGGCGGCCTGGCCGAAGACGCGCCGGTAGACGTGCTCCACCGATGCGCGCGGGCCGGTGTTCGCGCTCACGCCGACGCCCAGCGTGTAGACCTGCAGCGGCGCCTCGTGCAGATTGACGACGATGCGCGCCGCGTCGGCCGTGGCCACGTCCGTGTCGAGCGTGACGCTGACGCTGTCGAACAGGCCCGTCTTCTGCAGCCGTTCGTGGTAGTCGAGCAGGAGCTTCTCGGTCACCGCGTCGCCACGCCGGGCGTCGACGAGGTTGGCCACGGTCCGGGCATCCTGTTCGTGCAGGCCGTCGATCTGCAGGCTGCCGAAGCGAAAGAGCGGTCCGCTGTCGATGGAGACGAACAGGTGCACCTCGCCGGTGGCGACGTCGACGTCGGCGGCCGTGCCGCTCCACAGCGCGGTCGCGTAGCCCGCGGCGCGCAGCCGTGCCTGTGCGGCGGCCTTGGCGTCGTCCCAGGCCGCGTTGCGGAACTCCTTGCCCACCGGCAGCTCCCAGCCGGCGCGCCAATGCTCGCGCGCGGCCTGCGCCGCCGCGTCACCGGCTTCGGCCGCGCGCTCGAGATCGCCTTCGACCTCGAGTCTGACCTGCGTGACATGGGCGCGCGGCCCCGGATGCACCACCAGGCGCACGAGTTCGGGTCCGCCGGCGGCAGGGCGCGGCGGGCGGTCGAGTTCGACGCTCGGCTCGAAGTAGCCCTCGGTCTGCAGCAGTTGCCGGACCTGCGCCGGTGCGGCGTCGATGAGGCGCGTCCACTCCGATTCGTCGACCTCGCCGCGTGCGATGCGGCCCAGGCGCACGATGTCCAGGTAGCGTTCGAGCAGCGCCTTCAACTCGGGCGGCGCGTCGACCTCGACCGGCACGCCGAGTGTCGGCGCGGCGTTCGCCGTGGCGGCGGGCGCGGCGTCGCCCGCAGGCGCGGGCCGGACGCCTGCGACAGGCTCTGACGCGGCGGCGCCGGCCGGCCTGGGGCCGGCGTCGCCGGGGCTGGCCGTGGGATGCAGCGCGGCGCATCCCGCCGTCAGCAGCAGTGCGGTCGCCCAGACGATGCGACGCGCGACGGCGCCGCCGCGTGTGCGAGGCTCATCGCGCGTGCGCGGGGGCCGCGGCCCGTCCGCGCGGTCGCATCCACCGTTGCGCACGGGCCGGGCGGGCCCGGCCCCGTCCGTGTTCATTTGCTCAGCAGCCGCATCGCCCCTTCGAGCCCGGCCAGCGTGAGCGCGAACATGCGCTGGTTCATCAGCTGCTGGACGATCGAGATGCTCTGCCGGTAGCCCCACACGCCCTGCGGCTCGGGGTTGATCCACGCGAACTTGGGGAACGCGTGCGTGAGGCGCTGCAGCCACTCGGCGCCCGCCTCCTCGTTGTTGTATTCGACGCTGCCGCCGGGCTGCAGGATCTCGTACGGGCTCATCGTGGCGTCGCCGACGAAGACGAGCTTGTAGTCCTTGTTGTACTTGCGGATCAGGTCCCAGGTGGCGAGCTTCTCGCTGAAGCGCCGGCGGTTGTTCTTCCACACGAAGTCGTAGACGCAGTTGTGGAAGTAATGGAACTCGAGGTGCTTGAACTCGCTCTTGGCGGCCGAGAACAGCTCCTCGACGCGCTGGACGTGCTCGTCCATCGTGCCGCCCACGTCCATCAGCAGCAGCACCTTCACGCGGTTGTGGCGCTCGGGGATCATCTTGATGTCGAGCAGCCCCGCGTTGGCCGCGGTGCTGTGGATGGTGTCGTCGAGGTCGAGCTCGAGGTCGGAGCCCTCGCGCGCGAAGCGGCGCAGCCGGCGCAGCGCGACCTTGATGTTGCGCGTGCCCAGCTCCTTGCTGTCGTCGTAGTCCTTGAAGGCGCGCTGGTCCCACACCTTGACCGCGCTCTTGTTGCGGCCCTTGTCCTGGCCGATGCGGATGCCCTGCGGGTTGTAGCCGTAGGCGCCGAACGGGCTGGTGCCGCCGGTGCCGATCATCTTGCTGCCGCCCTGGTGGCGCTCCTTCTGCTCCTCGAGGCGCTTCTTCAGCGTTGCCATGAGCTCGTCCCAGCCCATCTTCTCGATGGCCGCCTTCTGCTCGGCGTCGAGTTCGAGCTCGAGCGTCTTGCGCAGCCACTCGAGCGGCACGTCCTGCGTGAAGTCGGTGAGCAGTTCGACGCCCTTGAAGTAGGCGGCGAAGGCGCGGTCGAACTTGTCGAACTGCGCCTCGTCCTTGACGAGCGAGGTGCGCGCCAGATAGTAGAAGTCGTCGACCGAGGGGCCGATGACGCCGGCCTGGAGTGCCTCGAGCAGCGTCAGGTACTCCTTGACCGAGACCCCGAGCTTGGCGGCGCGCAGCGTGTAGAAGAAATCGATGAGCATGGCCGCGTCCGGGGCACCGAGACGCCGAGTATCGGGCATTGTGCGCGGCGCGGTCCGCGCCGGGCCGCGGGGGCGGCGACGCCGGTTCGGGGGCGGGCGCATG
>JAFECX010000202.1 GCA_018241895.1 Pseudomonadota bacterium | reverse complement strand
TGGCGCAGGCACGGGGCCGCGCCGGCCGCTGCCACCTCGCGGACGCGCGCTGCGCCGGGCGGGTTGGCCGCGGGCGCGCTGCGGTCGCTGCTGGCGCCGGTGGTGCTGCTGGTGCCGCTGGCGCTGCCGGTGCTGGTGGCCGGCTGCGCGTCGATGGCGCCGCCCTACGAGCGCCCTGCGGCGCCGGTGCCGCAGCGCTTTCCGATGGCGCCCGCGGCCGACGAACGGGCGGTGGCCGCCGAGCGGCTCGACTGGCAGCAGTTCATCGTCGACGAACGCACCCGGCGCCTGGTGGCGCTGGCGCTGGCCAACAACCGCGACCTGCGCGTGGCCGCGCTCAACATCGAAGCCGCGCGCGCGCAGGCCGGCTTGCGCGACGCCGACCGCTGGCCGACGCTGGGTGCAGGGGTCAACTCGACGCGCCAGTCCAGCGGCGCCGGCGTCACCAGCCTGTACACGGCGGGCCTGCAGGTCACGGCCTACGAGCTCGACGTCTTCGGCCGCCTGCGCTCGGCCAGCGACGCCGCGGCGGCGCAGGTCCTGGCCAGCGCCCAGGCGCGCCAGGCGGTGCAGATCGGCCTCGTTGCGGCGGTGGCCAACGCGTCGGTCGCGCTGGCGGCCGACGACGAGGCGCTGCGCGTCGCGCGCGAGGCGCTGGCCACGCGCGAGGAATCGCTGCGCCTGGTGCGCCTGCGCTTCGAGCTCGGTGCCGCCGCCGAGCCCGATCTGCGCCAGGCCGAATCGCTGCTCGAGAGCGCCCGCGTCGCGCTCGTGCAGGCCGAACGCCAGCGCGCGCTCGACGACAACGCGCTGGCGCTGCTGGTCGGCCAGGCGCTGCCGGCCGATCTGCCGGCCGCTGCGGGCGTGGCCGACGCCGCGCGCTGGAGCGCGCCGGCCCAGTGGCTGGTGGCGCTGCCTTCGCAAGTGTTGACGCGCCGCCCGGACGTGCGCGCCGCCGAGCAGCAGCTCATCGCCGCCAATGCCAACATCGGCGCCGCGCGCGCGGCGTTCTTCCCGCGCATCACGCTCACCGGCAGCGCGGGCAGCGCGAGCAGCCAGCTCTCGGGGCTGTTCAGGGGCGGCTCGTGGGGCTGGAGCATTGCACCGCAGCTGCTCGCGACCGTGTTCGACGCCGGCCGCAACGAGTCCAACCTCGAGCTGGCCCAGGTCAACCGCGAGATCGCGCTCGCGCAGTACGAGCGCGCGATCCAGTCGGCGTTCCGCGAGGTGGCCGACGCGCTCGCCGGCCGCGCCACCTTCGGCGCGCAGCTGCAGGCGCAGCAGCGCCTGGTCGAGGCCGAGACGGCGCGCACGCGGCTGGCCGACCTGCGCTACCGCAACGGGGTGGCCAGCCACCTCGACCTGCTCGATGCGCAGCGCTCGCTGCTGGCAGCGCAGCTCGCGCTCGTGCAGGCGCAGGCGCAGACGGTGCAGAACACGCTCACGCTGTACAAGGTGCTGGGCGGCGGCTGGAGCGACGCGCAGGCAAGCCGCAGTCCGTGACGGGTACGGCGACGTGCGCGCGTCGCCTGACCGGCGCATGATCGGCCGTGCCGCAGCCGGGCACACATCGCGCAGCGCAAAGGGCCTTCCCGTGAGTCGCCACCACGCCAACCTGATCCGCAGCATCTTCCACGACCCGCCCGGCGGCAACGTGCACTGGCGCGAGATCGAGTCGCTGCTCAGGCACGTCGGCTGCGAGATCGAGCCGCTGTCCGGCGCGCGCGTGCGCGTGCGGCTCGATCGCATGGAGGACATCCTGCACCGGCCGCACCACGGCAACACACTGGACGCCAAGGCACTGCTGCACCTGCGCGGCTTCCTGGCGCGCGCCGGCGTCACGCCCTCGCAGTACGAGGCCGGCAAGGGCGACGCGCCCGCAGCGTGAGCGCGATGCAGGACCAGGCACTGCGCCCGTCGGTGTCGCTGCTGCTGAACGTGGCGCACACGCTCGACCACCTGTTCCTGCTGATCTTCGCCACCGCGGTGGCGGCGATCGCGCGCGACTTCGGCCTTGCGCGCTGGGAGGACCTGATGCCCTACGGCGCCGGCGCCTTCCTCATGTTCGGTCTCGGCTCGCTGCCGGCGGGCAGGCTCGGCGACCACTGGGGCCGCCGCCAGATGATGCTGGTGTTCTTCTTCGGCATCGGGGCCTCGGCGCTGCTCGTCGCGACGACGCGGGGGCCGTGGACGCTGGCCGCGGCGCTCGCCCTGCTGGGCTGCTTCTCGTCGATCTACCACCCGGTCGGCATCCCGATGCTGGTGCAGCGCACGCGCAGGCCGGGCGCCGCGATCGGCTTCAACGGCTTTGCCGGCAACCTCGGCATCGCGGCGGCGGCGATCTCGACCGGCATGCTGGTCGAGGCCGCGGGCTGGCGTGCGGCTTTCGTCGTGCCGGGGCTCGCCTGCATCGCGCTCGGGCTGCTGTTCTGGCGCTTGGCGCCGCGCGAGAGCGAGCCGCCGGCCGAGCGCACGCACAAGGCCGACGTGCAGCTGTCGCGCGGCGAGCTTGCGCGCGTGATGGCGGTGCTGACGGTGGCGTCGGCCTCCAGCGGCCTGGTCTTCAACCTCACCACCAACGGCAACGGGCAGATGCTCGGCGAGCGGCTGGCCGCGCAGGTGAGCGATCCTTCGACGCTCGGCTGGCTGCTGGGCGCCGTCTATGCAGTGGCGTCGCTGGCGCAGATCGTCGTCGGGCGCCTGATCGACCGCTACGCGCTCAAGCCGCTGTGGCTCGCGATGGTGGGCGCACAGGTGCCGATGCTCGCCGCCGCCGCCGTGGCGCCCGGCTGGTGGGCTTGGCTGGCGCTGCTGGGATCGATGATCGTGGTCTTCGGTGCGATCCCGTTCACCGATGCGACCATCGTGCGCTTCGTCGACGACCGCATGCGCAGCCGCGTCGCCGGGCTGCGGCTGGCGATCGCGCTGGGCATCAGCTCGGCCGCGGTGTGGGCGCTCGGTCCCGCCGTCAAGGCGGCAGGCTTCGGCACCCTGTTCGCCGTGATGGCGCTGGTGGCGCTGTTCAGCGCCGGCGTGCTGCTGCTGCTGCCGCACGAAGGGGCGCGCAGCGAGCGCGCCGGCGCGACGGGGGCGGGCGCGCCGCTGCCGCAGTCGCCGCTTCGTTGAGCTGGGCGTCGGGCATGTGGACGCGCACGCCGTCGAGCATGCCGCCGAACGCGGCCGCCCGCCCGGGCAGGCCGGCTTCAGACGTGCATGCCGCCGTCCGCCATGAACACGCTGCCGGTCGAGAAGCCGCTGCGCGCGCTGGCCAGGAACAGCACCATCTGCGCGATTTCCTGCGGCGCGCCGTGGCGCCCGAGCGGGATCATCGAGTCGAGCATCGCGGTGGCGTCGCGCCCGACCACGGCCGACAGGCGCCGCTCGATGTCGGCCTGGAAGTCGTTGGCGATCGGCCCCGGCGCGATGACGTTGACGCGGATGCCGCGCGGCGCCGCCTCCTTGGCCGCCACGCGCATGAGGCCGACCAGCGCGTGCTTGGAAGTCGCATAGGCGGCGATGCCGGGGTCGGCGGTGACGGCGACGACGCTGGCGTTGAGCAGCACCGAGCCGCCGTCGGCGAGCAGCGGCAGGCCGTGCTTGAGCGCGAGGAAGCTGCCGCGCACGTTGACCGCCATCACGGCGTCGAACACGTCCTCGGGGTAATCGGTGATCGGCACGATGGCGCCGTTGATGCCTGCGTTGCAGAACAGGAAATCGATGCCGCGCCCCCAGCGTGCGGCGGCTTCGTTCAGATAGCGGCGCGTCTGCGCGGCATCGGCCACGTCGGCGGCGGCGTGCCCGATGCGCGCCGCGTCGGCGCCCAGCGCCGTCGCCGCACGCTGCAGCGCCGCGGTGTCACGGTCGACGAGGAAGACGCGTGCGCCGGCGTCGAGGAGGGCGCGCGCCGAGGCGAGGCCGACGCTGCCGGCGCCGCCGGTGATCACGCACACCTTGTCGGTCATGTCGCCGGAAGCCGTGTTCATCGTCGGGTCCTCGTCGCTGCAGCCTGCGCCGGCGCCGATTGTGGACTTCCTGTCCGATACTCCGTGTCCGGCAGCGCCCGGCCCGCCGCGACGCTCGCGCCGCGCGCTGGTCCGGACGGCCGGACGGCCGGTGGCGCGCGACGGCGATCGGGCGTCGCCGTCGCGCGCGGCCCCAGCTTGGCGCCCGAGAACCTGTGAACGAACCACTCACGCCCGCTCGACGCGCCCTGGCGCCCCCGCACGGCGTTGCAAATGCTCGCCCTATCGCGCGCTATGGCTGCGCTTTGCGCCTCGAGCGGGGCCGTGCTGTCGCGCCGCCCGGGCGCGACCGATTCATACACAGGTTCTGAGCAATGTCGACGACTGCCTTCACTCCCCAGCCGCGCGCGCCGCTGGGCGCACTGCCGGCGCCGCTGCGCGGCACGCTCGGCGTCGCCTTGCTGGCGTTCAACACGCTCGTCTGGTGCGCGGTGCTGTTCGTGCTCGCGCTGGTGCGCCTCGTGCTGCCCTGGCGTGCCGTGCGCCGCGTGCTCGACCCCTGGCTCAACCGCGTCGCCACGGCGTGGATCGCGGGCAACAGCGGCTGGATGCGCCTCACGCAGTCGACGGCGTGGGATGTCGAGGGCATCGACGCACTGGCCTACCAGGGCTGGTACCTCGTGGTCTGCAACCACCGCAGCTGGGTCGACATCTTCGTGCTGCAGCACCTGCTCAACCGCCGCATCCCGCTGCTCAAGTTCTTCCTCAAGAGCGAGCTGATCTGGGTTCCGGTGCTGGGCCTGGCCTGGTGGGCGCTCGACTTCCCGTTCATGCGGCGCCACTCCGACGAGGTGCTGCGCAAGCACCCCGAAAAGCGCTTCGAGGACATGGAGGCCGCGCGCCGCGCCTGCGCCAAGTTCGCGCTCGCGCCGACCAGCGTGATGAACTTCGTCGAAGGCACGCGCTTCACGGCGGCCAAGCAGGCGCAGCAGCGCTCGCCCTACACGCACCTGCTGCGCCCGAAGGCCGGCGGCCTGGCGATGGCGGTCGAGGCGCTCGGGGACCGCTTCGACTCGCTGCTCGACATGACCATCGTCTACCCCGAGGGCGCACCGACCTTCTGGCAGTTCATGCGCGGCGACGTGCGCCGCATCGTCGTGCGTGCGGTGCGGCGCGAGATCCCGCCCGAGCTGCACGCCGCGCAGGCCGAGGGCGGCGCGCAGCGCAAGCGCGTGCAGCGCTGGCTCACCGAGCTGTGGCGCCTCAAGGACGAACAGATCGCGGCGCTCGGCGGCATGGGCGGCGCCGAGCGCGACTGACGACGCGCGGGCGCCGGCGCACAATCGCCGCATGCGTGCAGCCGCTGCCGCCACGGGCCCGTGATGCGAGCCGGCATCACCCGTGCGCATCGCGCGCGCGCCGCTGTCGTTGCGGTGGCCGCCGCGGCACTCGCGCTGCTCGCCGGCGGCTGTGCCATGCTGACGCCGCCGCAGCCGGGCACGGAGCGCGCGGCGGTGCTGCAGCAATGGGGCGCACCGACCGGGCGCTACGCGCTGCCCGACGGCGGCGAGCGGCTCGAGTACGCGAGCGGCCCCTGGGGGCGCACGACGTGGATGGTCGACATCGGTCGCGACGGCCGCGTGCGCGGCGCGCATCAGGCGCTCGGCGAAGCGCAGTTCGCCGACCTCGCCGCGCGGGTCGCGGGCATGACGCCGCAGCAGGTGCTGTTCGAGCTGGGTCGCCCGGCGCAGGTGCGCGCGGTCGGCTGGCAGGGCGGCGAGCTGTGGTCGTGGCGCTATCCGACCAACGATTGCCTGTGGTTCCAGGTCGGCTTCGACCGCGAGCGCCATGCGACCTCGGCCGGCTACGGCATCGACTGGAGCTGCGATCCGCCCAACGACAGGCAATGAGCGCGGGAGCGGGCCATGACGATCACGCTGTACGGCATTCCCAACTGCAGCACCGTCAGGCGCGCCCGCGCCTGGCTGGCCGACCGCGCACATGCGAGCACCTTCCACGACTTCAAGAAGTCCGGCGTGCCGCCCGAGCGGCTGGACGCCTGGATCGCTGCGCTGGGCTGGGAGCGGCTCGTCAATCGCCAGGGCCTGATGTGGAAGAAGCTGCCCGAGGCCGAGCGCGCGCGCGTCGTCGATGCCGCGTCGGCGCGCGCGCTGATGCTCGCCGCGCCCAGCGTCATCAGGCGGCCGGTGGTCGAATGGGGCGACGGCGAGCTCAGCGTCGGCTTCGACGAGGCGCGCTGGGAGACGCTCGCCCGGCGCACGCGGGCCTGATCGGCGCCGTCACGCCGGCGGCGCCACGCCGTGCCCCCACAGGCGCGCCGAGCGGCAGGACCCGGCATGGGACGCCGCCGTGACGATGCCACCCCGCGTTCGGCGGCCACTCATGCGCGCGCCGCGTGTGCCTGCACCAGATGCGCCACCGCCGCCTCGAGGCCGCCACGCCCGTAGGGCACCAGCAGCGTGCTCATTGCCGCCTCGACGCCGGCCAGCGCAGCGAGCACGGTCGCGTCGTTCATGTCACCCAGGTGACCGATGCGAAACACGCGCCCCGCCAGCGGCCCCAGGCCGCCGGCGATGGCGACCTGGAAGCGCTCGCGCGCCACGCTGCGGATGGCCTCGGGATCGACGCCGCGCTGGCGCTGCGCCGCATCGACCTCGATCGCCGTGACCGAAGTCGACAGCGCCGGCGCCACCTTGCAGTGCAGCCGCAGCGCCCCTGCCTCGGCCCAGCACTGCACGGCCGCGTGCACGGCACCGGCAAGCCGGCGATGGCGCGCGTGCACCTGGGCCAGGCCCTCGAGTTCGATCAGCCCGAGCGCGGCGCGCAGGCCCTGCAGATGCGCCAGCGGCGGCGTGCCGCAGAACTTGCGGTACTGCTGCTCGCTCCTGCGCAATGTCCAGTCCCAGTAAAAGCGCGCACCCGGATGCGCGGCCGTCCAGGCCATCGCACGCGCGTCGACGGCTGCGTAGCCCAGGCCGGGCGGCAGCATCAGGCCCTTCTGCGATGCGCCCATCACGACGTCGATGCCCATCTCGCGCATGGCCAGCGGCGCGGCGGCCACGGTTGCGACGGCGTCGACCACGAACAGCGCCGGATGGCGCGCCGCGTCGATCGCGCGGCGCACCGCCGCGAGGTCGCTCGTGATGCCGCTCGCCGTGTCGGTGTGCACCACGAGCACCGCGGCGATGCGCTGCTCGCGGTCGTCGCGCAGCGCCTGCTCGATGGCGGCGGCATCGATCGGGTGGCCCTCGCGATGCGGCGTGCGCTGCACCTGTGCACCCGACACTGCACCCGCCAGCGTCTCGCTCTGGCGTGCCCAGCTGTCCGAGAAGTGGCCGCCGCCGGCGATCAGCAGCACCTTGCCCGGCGCCATCAGGTTGACCGCCACCGCCTCCCACATGCCGTGGCCGTTGGCGGCGTAGAACACGACATCGGCGTCGCCGGCGGCGAGCAGCCGCCGCATGCCGGCTTCGCAGTCGGCGATCAGTTCGGCCACGCGCGGATCGGCCAGATCCATCATCGGGCGCTGCATCGCGTGCATCACTTCGTCGGGCACGCGCGTGGGGCCCGCACTGTGCAGCAAGCGCGTGCCGGGGATGCGGCCGGGATGGAGCATGCCGTCATCTTAAGCACGGGCCAGCGGCCCGGCCGGCAGCAGTGCTAAGCTGCGCCGCCATGTTCACCGGCATCGTGCAAGGCGTGGCCACGGTCTCGGCGCTGGACGAGCGCGCGGGGCTGACGAGCGTCGAGCTGGCCTTTCCCGACGGCTTCGGCGCCGGCCTGGAGATCGGCGCCAGCGTCGCGGTCGACGGCGTGTGCCTGACCGTCACGGCGCGCGCGCGCGCCACGGCGGCACGCTTCGACGTCATGCAACAAAGCCTCGCGCTCACGACGCTGGCCGCGCTGCGCGTGGGCAGCCGCGTCAACGTCGAGCGCGCGGCACGCGACGGCGCCGAGATCGGCGGCCATCCGCTGTCGGGCCACGTCGACGGCATGGGCCGCATCGTGCAGGTGCGCACGCCCGAGAACAACCGCGTGCTGCGCATCGCACTGGCGCCGCCGCTCGTGCGCTACGTGTTCGCCAAGGGCTACATCGCCGTCAACGGCTGCAGCCTGACGGCGGCCGAGGTCGACCGGCGCGATGGCTGGTTCGAGGTCTGGCTGATCCCCGAGACACTGCGCACGACGACTTTCGCCGACAAGCACGAGGGCGATGCGCTCAACATCGAGATCGAGCGCCAGACGCAGGTCTTCGTCGACACCGTGCGCGAGGCGATCGACGAGCGGCTCGGAGCGCTCGCGCCCCTGCTCGAGCGCTGGCTGCGCGAGCACGGCGCGAGCCTGGACGACGTGGCGCGGCCGGCGGCCCTGCCGCCGGTGCGCCCGGCCGGCGGCTGAACAGCGCGAAGGCGGCGGCGCGATGGACCAGCCCGGCGACGCCGTGCCGTGCGCACGCCCCGCGCCGCCTGCGATCAGCGTCGTGCTGCCGGCCTACAACGAGGCGGCCAACCTGCCGCGCGTGCTGCAGGCGCTGCGCGAAGCGCTGCCCGCGCTCGCCGCACACCACGAGATCGTCGTCGTCGACGACGGCAGCCGCGACGCCACGCCGCTGTTGATGCAGCAGGCGGCGTCGGCGCAGCGCGGGCTGCGTTACCTCAGGCTGTCGCGCAACTTCGGCAAGGAGGCGGCACTCACGGCCGGCATCGACCATGCGCGCGGCGATGTCGTCGTGCTGATGGACGCCGACGGCCAGCATCCGGTGACCATGCTCGCGCCGATGCTCGACGCCTGGCGTGCCGGCGCGCAGATGGTGTGCGCGGTGCGCGAGTCGCGCGCCGACGAGGGCCTGGCCAAGCGCGTGGGGACGTGGCTCTTCTACCGCCTGGCCAACATCGGTTCGCCGGTGCCCATCCCGGCCGGCGTCGGCGACTTCCGGCTCATGGACCGGCGCGTCGTCGACGCGTTGCGCGCGCTGCCCGAGCGCAACCGCTTCATGAAGGGCCTGTACGCGTGGGTCGGCTTCGAGACCCGACTGCTGCCCTACATGCCCGAGGCGCGGCAGGCCGGGCGCACCAGCTTCTCGCTGCGCCGGCTGGCGCGGCTGGCCTTCACCGGCCTCACGGCGTTCACCAACTTTCCGCTGCGCGTGTGGAGCGGGCTGGGCGCGCTGATCGCGCTGGTCTCGATCGGCTACGGCGGCTACATCGTGCTGGCGGTCCTGCTCTACGGGCACGACGTGCCCGGCTGGCCGACCATCGTCACGGGCATCATGTTCTTCAGCGGCGTGCAGCTGCTGTCGATCGGCATCCTGGGCGAGTACATCGGACGCATCTTCGACGAGGTCAAGCAGCGCCCCGTCTATCTGGTGGGTGCGCAATACGGCGCCGGACTGCCGCTGCCGGCGGCGGCAGCGGGGCCTGCCGCAGGCACCACCGTCGGCGGTCCGGCGATGGACGACCCGGCGCATCCCGGGCGGCGATGACGCGGGCGCTGGCGGTCTGCGCCGACGACTTCGGGCTCGACCGGGCCACGTCGCGCACCGTTGCCGAACTGGCAGCCGCAGGGCGCCTGCAGGCCGTGTCGTGCCTGACCAATCTCGCCGCGTGGCCTGACTGTGCCCCCCTGCTGGCGGGCCTGCCGCCCGACGTGGCGCGCGGGCTGCACTTCAACCTGAGCGAAGGCACGCCGCTGAGCGAGGCGCTGCGCGACGCGTGGCCGACGCCGCAGCCGCTGGCGCGGCTGCTGGCGGCGGCGGCGCTCGGCCGCCTGCCCGGCGGCGCGATCGAGGCCGAACTCGACGCGCAATGGAGCGCCTTTGTCCACGCCACCGGCCATGCGCCCGATTTCGTCGACGGCCACCAGCACGTGCATGCGCTGCGTGGCGTGCGTGACGCGGTGCTGCGGCGCGCCCGTGCGGCCGGCGTGCCGGTGCGCAGCACCGGGCACGTCTTGGGCCCGGGCTACGCGTTCAAGCGTCGCGTCATCGAGGCCTGCGGTGGCCGTGCACTGGCACAGGCGCTGGCCGCGCAGGGGCTGGTGCACAACGCCGCCTTGGTGGGCGTGTACGACTTCGGGCCGCGCGACTACCGGGCGCTGATGCGCGGCTGGCTGGCCGCGCTGCGCGCCGACCGCCCGGGCGGCGTGACGCTCCTGTTCTGCCACCCCGGCGCGGCGGGCGACGCGTCGGCGCACGACGCCATTGCGGCGGCGCGTCGCGCCGAGGCCGCCTACCTGGGCAGCCCGGCGTTCGTCGACGATCTGGCCGCTGCCGGCGTCACGGCGACGTGGCCGTGGCGAAGGTCCAGTGGCGATTGATGGCGTAGGTCAGCCCCATCGCGGTGCCGGTGGCCAGCACCTGGCCGATCAGGTAGTGGCCGCCCAGCGCCACCACGGCGGCGACGATCGCCATGCCGAGCAGCGCGCCCAGGGCGGCCACGACCTGGAAGCGCGGCCACGAGACGGCGACGGCACCGCGGTGCGCGAACGTGAAGGCGCGGTTGAGCGTGTAGGCCACCTGCGCGCCGAGCACGGCGCCGACGCCGGCGCCGAGCCAGGCGGCGCCGTGGCCGATCTCGACCCAGGCCACCAGCAGCACGTAGTGCACCGCGGTGGCCGCGGCGCCGACGAGCGCGTAGCGCCACACGCGCACGCTCTCGGCCTGCCAGTTTCTTGTCATCGGCACCTCATGCGGACCCGATCATGACCGGGCCATGACTGCAACGTGCCCGCGACGCGCGCGCCTGGGTCGCGCGGCTCAAGGGCAACCGCTGCCCTGGCGTCCGGCCGATTGCCACAGCACGGCGCTGCGGCTGCGCAGCACGGGCGTGAGCAGGCCGGCGGCTGCCGGCGGTTGCCAGGCACGCGGCGCCACCCACCAGACGCGCGCCACGCCGCAGCCGAGCTCGGCCGTGCGCTCGAGCGGCCACAGCAGGCGCGCGCCCAGTGCCGGCTCGAAGCGTGCGGCGTCGCGCAGTTCCTTGCGCCAGTCGTCGCGTGCCGCGAAGCCGGGGGCGTTCCAGTCTGCCAGCACGATCGGCGGCTCGGCCAGCCGGGCGTAGAAGGGCACGTCGTAGAAGGGCGCATCGACCAGCACGACGCGATCGCCCGCCTGCATCCGCTCGGCGAGCACGCGCCCGATGTCGCGCTGCGACGGCGCGCGCATGCGCGCGATGCCGACGTCGGCGAACAGGCACACGAGCACACCCAGCACCATGCCCCAGCGCCAAGCGCGCGTGCGCGTGCCGCGCGTCGCGGCCAGCGCCAGCAAGGCCGCGAACGGGCCGAGCGCAGCCAGCACGTAGCCGACCAGCTTGGAACGCGGCAGCGAGAAGAACAGCAGCACCGCGAGCACCCACCAGGCGTAGAAACCGACGACGGGGTTGTCCGCAGGCCGGCGGCGCGAGGCGACGAGGGCGAGGCTCCAGGGCAGCGTCAGCAGCGGCAGCACCGCGACGTAGAACCAGAACGGCTGCACGTTGTTGAAGCCGCCTTGCGCATAGCGGCGCAGGTGCTGCTCGACGAAGAAGTACTCGGCGAAGCCGGGGTAGCGTGCCTGCATCGCCGCGAACCACGGCACGGCCACGAGAGCGAACAGCGCCGGGCCGAGCGGGTGCACGAGGCGCAACAGGGCGCGCCACTGGCGCCGCCACGCGAGCCAGGGCAGCAGCACCAGCGCCGGCAGCACGATGCCGATGAGCCCCTTGGCGAGCACCGCGAGCGCGGCTGCCGCCCATGCGGCGCCCACCCAGCGCAGCGGCGCGTCGGGCTCGCCGGCCCGCGCGCCGGCCACGATCGCGATCGTCACCAGCCCGGCCACCAGCATGTCGTGGTTGGCGTACTGGGCGCCGAAGTAGAAGAACGGCATCGTCGCCAGCGCGCCGAGCGCGAGGGCGGCGCGCCGCGCGCCGGTGCGTCGCTGCAGGTCGTAGGCCATGGCCCAGGCCATCAGCAGGGCGCCGACGAGCGGCGCGGCGCGCGCGCCGAACTCGTTGACGCCGAACAGGCGCATCGCCGCCGCGTCGATCCAGTACATGAGCGGCGGCTTGTGGAAGAACGGCAGCCCGTTCAGGCGCGGCACCAGCAGATCGCCGTGCAGCATGCCGTAGGCGATGGCGGCATAGCGCCCCTCGTCGGGCAGCAGCAAGGCGCGCGTGCCGGTGGTCGCGAGCACCCACAGCGCGACCGTGGCAAGCAGCCAGGCGCTGCGTTGCCAGCGCGGGACCGGGTCGGCGGCGCGAGGATCGGGCATGGGTCGCGGTGCAGGAGACGTGAGCAGCGGTGTAGTAACGTGCGAGCGGTGCCTTGCGACGACGGGCGTCGCCGCAGGGCGCGTGACGCGAACCGGCGCGCCACGCGGCGTCACGCCGACCCTTTCCCCGAGCGATGTGGTCCGATCTCATCTCCACCTACGGCTACTGGGTCCTCGCCATCGGCTGCCTGCTCGAAGGCGAGACGGTGCTGCTGCTGGCCGGCTACGCCGCGCACCGCGGCCAGCTCGATGCGCGTGCCGTGTTCGCGATCGCGGCCGTCTGCGCCTTCGCGGGCGACGAGATCGCCTACTGGCTCGGGCGCCGCCACGGCAGCTGGCTGCTCACGCGCTGGCCGACGCTGGCGCGGCACTCGGCGCGCGTGCGTGCGCTGCTCGAGCGCCGGCACGCGCTGGCCATCGTGCTGCTGCGCTTCGCCTACGGCATGCGCGTCGCGGGGCCGGCGCTGATCGGCATGTCGGCGGTGCCGCCGGCGCGGTTCGTGGGTTTCAACGCGCTCGGCGCGGCGCTCTGGGCGGCGCTGATCGGCGCGCTGGGCTGGAGCGTCGGCGAGGCGGCCCAGCGCATGCTGGGCGAACTGCACCACGTCGAAGGCTGGCTGCTCGGCGCGCTGTTCGTCGCTGCCTTGCTCGTCAAGGCCCTGGCGCGCTGGCGCCGCGTGCGACGCGATGCGTAGCGCGCACGCGGCGGCGACATCCGGGCCGTGATGCCGCGCGCCTGCGACTCACCGCGGGCACGATGCCTTGGCGCTCCTCAAGGCGCACGGCACAGGCAGTGCGCCGCCGCGGCGTAGGGCTGCCGGCGCTCTGCCATCTCGCCCAGCCAGTCCAGATCCCGCAGCAGTTCGCCGGCCAGCGGCGCCGGCGCCAGCCCGAGGGCGGTGGCGGCGACGGGCAGGGGGGGCTCGATGCCGAGCGCTGTGCGCGCGTCGATGCCGAGCCGGCGCCGCCAGCGCTCCCAGCGCGCGGGCTCGACCTCGACCCACGCCAGCCGCGGCGGCTGGCCCATGCGGGCGCGCTGCGCGGCCGAGTGCACCGCGTCGTCGAAGCTGCCCAGGCGGTCGACGAGGCCGTGCCCGAGCGCGTCACGGCCGCTCCAGACCCGGCCCTGCGCGACGGCGTCGATCTGCTGCGGCGTGCGCTTGCGCTGCACCGCGACGAGGCCGACGAAGTCCTGGTACAGCGCGTCGATGGTCGACGCCACCAGCGCCTCGAAGCGCGGGTCGAGCTCGCGCCGCGGGTCGTAGGCGCCGCGCAGCCAGGTCGTGGTGACGCCGCCGGTGTGCACGTCGAGCTTGTCCAGCGTGCCCTTGGCCGTGGGCAGCATGCCGATGACGCCGATCGAGCCCGTCACGGTGGCCTCGTCGGCGATGATCTCGTCGGCCGCCATGCCGATCCAGTAGCCGCCCGAGGCGGCCACGTCGCCCATCGACACCACCACCGGCTTGCCGGCGGCGCGCGTGAGCTCGAGCTCGCGGCGCACCAGTTCGGAGCCGAAGGCGCTGCCGCCGGGCGAGTTCACGCGCAGCACGAGGGCCTTGATGCGCTCGTCGTTGCGGGCCTCGCGGATCAGCTCGGCCGTCGACAGCCCGCCGATGCGCCCCGGCGGCGCGCGCCCGTCGCCGATCGTGCCCTGGGCGACGACGATGCCGACCGCGTCGCCTCCCCGGCGCGGCTCGACCCGCTCCAGGTACTCGCCCAGCGACACCTGGCGAAACGTCTTGCGCGCCTCGTCGCGGGCGCCGCGCTCGGCGAGCAGTGCGCGCATCTCGTCACGCGTCTTCAGGCCATCGACCAGCCCGGCCTGCAGCGCCAGTTGCGCCGGGCGGCCGCCGGCCGCGGGCAGCGCCTGCGGCAGGCCGTCGATGTAGCGCATGACGCTGCCGGCGCTCAGCTTGCGCGCCTTTTGCACCGCGTCGATCCAGCTCGCCCACAGCGAGCGGTACAGCGCACCGTCGGCCTCGAGCGTCGCCGCCGACGGCGCGCTGGCGCTGAAGGGCTCGGCTGCGTTCTTGTACTTGCCGGCGCGCACGACGTTGGCGCGCACGCCGATGCGCTCCAGCGCGTCCTTGTAGTAGTTGCGCCAGCCGCCGAAACCCTCGAAGACGACCTGGCCCATCGGGTGCAGCCAGATCTCGTCGGCGCCGGCGGCGAGGAAGTACTGGCGCTGGTCGAAGCCCGAGCCCCAGGCATAGACCTTCTTGCCGGCGGCGCGAAAGCGCGCCAGCGCCGCGGCCGCCTCGCGCAGCGTCGGCACGCCGGCGCCGGCGAAGTCGTCGAGCAACAGCAGCGCCTGCGTGACCTTGTCGTCCCTGGCCGCGGTGTCGAGGACGGCGACGAAGTCGCGCAGGCGCACGACGGTGCCGTCGGCGCCCTGCAACTGCTGCAGCGCGGTGTCGCGCAGTCCGGGCTCGGCACGCTGCTCGGCCAGCGTGCCCACCGGGTCGACGACGAGCGTGGTCTTCGACGCCAGCGACGGCCCGCCCGCGAGCACGAGCGCCCTGAGCAGCACGATCACCAACGCCAGCAGCAGCAGGTTGACGAGCGCGCGGCGGCTCTGGTCGAGCAACCACCACAGGCCGCGCAGGGCACGCCCCACGCGCAACAGCATCGATCGGCTCATCTCGGGACTCCGTGGCTCGCACTGCCGCGATCGTACGCAAGCACCGTCGCCGCCGGCCTGTGCGCTGCGGCGCGCGCGTCGACGACGAAGAACGCCGCGCGGCGCGCGGCGTTTCGTGGCGGCGCTGCGGGATGCGGCTAGTTGCCCGCCGGCACCTTGCCCTCCACGCCCTTGACGTAGAAGTCGACCTTGTCGAGCCAGTCCTGTTCGGCGACCTGGCCGCTGGCCAGCCGTTCCTTGCCGGTGTTGTCCGACAGCGGGCCGGTGAACGGGCTCAGCGTGCCGGCCTTCAGTCCGGCCTCGGCCTCCTCGGCCTTCTTGCGCACGGCCTCGGGGATCGCCTCGTTCATCTTGACGACCTCGGTGGTGCCTTCCTTGGCGCCCCAGATCGTGCGCTGGTTGCCCTTCCAGGTGCCGTCCAGCACGTCCTTGACGGCCTTGATGTAGTACGGACCCCAGTGCACGACGTTGGACGCAAGGTGCGCCTTGGGCGCCACCGCGCTCATGTCGCTGTCCCAGCCGAAGGCGTACTTGCCGTTCTTCTCGGCCGTCTGCAGCACGGCCGAGCTGTCGGTGTTCTGCAGCAGCACGTCGGCGCCGCCATTGACGAGGCTCTGCGCGGCGTCGCTCTCCTTGGGCGGATCGAACCAGGTGTTGATCCACACCACCTTGGTCTTCACCTTCGGGTTGACGCTCTGCGCGCCGAGCGAGAAGGCGTTGATGTTGCGCAGCACCTCGGGGATCGGGAAGGTGCCGACGAAGCCGATCGTGTTGGTCTTGGTCATGCCGCCGGCCAGCACGCCGCTGACGTAGGCGTCCTGGTACAGCTTGATGTCGTAGACGTTCATGTTCGCGCTGGTCTTGTAGCCGGTGGCGTGCTCGAACTTCACATCCGGGAACTCGGCCGCGACCTTGACCATCGGCTCCATGAAGCCGAAGCTGGTGGCGAAGATGATCTTGTTGCCCTGCGCCGCCAGGTCGCGGATCACGCGCTCGGCGTCGGCGCCCTCGGGCACCTTCTCGACGTAGCTGGTCTTGACCTTGTCGCCGAACTCGGCCTCGACCGCCTTGCGGCCCTGGTCGTGCGCGTAGGTCCAGCCGGCGTCGCCGATCGGGCCGACGTAGACCCAGGCGACCTTCAGCGCTTCGGGCGCCGGGGCCGGCGCAGCGGCCGGCGCCTGGGCCGCCGGCGCGGGCGGCTCCTCCTTCTTGGCGCAACCGGCCAGCGCGGCGGCGGCGGCGACGGTCGTGAGGCCGGCCCATTGCAGCAGGCGGCGTCTGGCGTGATCGGTCATTCGGGGTTCTCCTGTCGAGGGCGGGTGGTGGGTGAGCGGGTGGCCGATTCTAGGAACCGGGATGGAACGGCCTGCCGAGCGAGGCCGGCATGTTGATGCGGATGAACGCCGCGTTGCGGCTGATGAGCGCGAGCACGGCGATCGTCGCCAGGTACGGCAGCATGGCGAGCAGCTCGGTGGAGATCTGCAGCGCGGTGCCCTGCAGCTGGAACTGCAGCATCGTCACGCCGCCGAACAGATACGCGCCGAGCAGCACGCGCGGCGGGCGCCAGGTGGCGAAGGGGGTGAGTGCGAGCGCGATCCAGCCGCGTCCGGCCACGAGGCCTTCGACCCACAGCGGTGCGTAGACCACCGAGAGGAACGCGCCCGCCAGGCCGCACATCGCGCCGCCGAAGGCCACCGCGGCCAGCCGCAGCCAGCGCACGTCGTAGCCCAGCGCATGGGCCGACTCGGGGTTCTCGCCGACGGCGCGCAGCACGAGCCCGGCGCGGCTGCGAAAAAGGAACCACGCCAGCGCCAGCGCCAGGCCCATCGTCACGTAGACCATCGGATGCTGGCGAAACAGCGCCGTGCCGAGGAACGGGATGTGCGCCAGCCCCGGCACCTCGAACGGCGCCCGCTCGGCGAGCTTGCGGCCGACGTAGGCGACGCCGACGAAGGCCGAAAAGCCGTAGCCGAACAGGGTGAGCGCCAGGCCGGTCGCGTACTGGTTGGTGTTGAGCCAGATCACGAGCAGCCCGAAGCCGGCGGCGAGCGCGGCTGCGGCGGCCGCAGCGGCGGCGAATGCCAGCGTGTCGCTGCCCGTGGCGTGGGCGACGGCGAAGCCGCCGATCGCAGCCACCAGCATCAGCCCTTCGGCGCCCAGGTTGAGCACGCCGGCACGCTCGTTGACGAGCAGGCCCAGGCCCGCCAGCGCCAGCGGCGTGCCCGCGACCAGCGTCGCGGCGACGAGCAGGGCCAGTTCGTGCATCGTGGTGCCGGCGTCGATCGGGCCCGCAGCTCAGCCGCGCGCCGGCGCCGCTCGCAGCCGCACGCGGTAGTGGATCAGCGTGTCGCAGGCCAGCAGCAGCACGAGCAGCAGGCCCTGGAACACGCCCGAGATCGCGTTCGGCAGCCCGAGGCGCGACTGCCCGAGCTCGCCGCCGATCAGCATCATCGCCAGCAGCACGCCGGCGAAGACGATCCCGAGCGGGTGCAGCCGGCCGACGAAGACGACGATGATCGCGGTGAAGCCCAGGCCGGTGCTCACATGCGGCGTGAGCTGGCGCAGCGGCCCTGCGATCTCGATCGCGCCGGCCAGCCCGGCGAGGCCGCCCGAGATCATCAGCGCGCTCCAGATGGCGCCGCGCGACGAGAAGCCGGCATAGCGCGCCGCCGCCGGGGCCAGCCCGCCGACCTGGAGCTGGAACCCGCGGTAAGAACGAAAGAGGAACAGCCACACCAGCGCCACGGCACCCAGCGCGACGAGCAGGCCGATGTTCAGCCGCGAGCCGCCGAGCAGCGGTGGCAGCCAGGTGCTGGCGTGGAAGGTCCTGGTCTGCGGGAAGTTGAAGCCCTGCGGGTCCTTCCAGGGCCCGAAGACGAGCCAGTTGAGCACCTGCTGCGCCACGTACACCAGCATCAGGCTGACCAGGATCTCGTTGGCGTTGAGCCGCTCGCGCAGCAGCGCGACGATCGCGGCCCAGGCCATGCCGCCCACGGCGCCGGCGGCCAGCACCAGCGGCACGCTGGCCGCGCGCGGCAGCACGATGCCGTGCGAGGTCAGCCACAGCGCGACACCGCCCGCGCCGACGGCGCCGAGCAGGAACTGGCCTTCGGCGCCGATGTTCCAGATGCTGGCGCGGTAGCACACGGCGAGCCCGAGCGCGATGACGACCAGCGGCGTCGCCTTGAGCAGCAGTTCGGTGAGCTGGCGCGCGCCGGCCAGCGGTTCGACGAAGAAGACCTCGAGGCCGCGCCCGGGATCCTTGCCGAGTGCGGCGAACAGCAGCGCCGCCAGCAGCGCGGTCAGCGCGAGCGCGAGCAACGGCGAGACGAGCGCCATCGCGCGCGAGGGACTGGCGCGCGGCTCGAGCCTAGGCATGGCGGGCTCCGTCGACCGGCGTCGGTACGCGCGGCGGGTCGGGCTCGCCCCACAGCCCCGACATCCACTGGCCGATGCGCTCGACCGACGCCGCGGCCGCGGCCAGCGGCGGCGACAGCCGGCCCTTGGCGATGACCACCAGCCGGTCGGCGATCTCGAACAGCTCGTCGAGTTCCTCGCTGACGACGAGCAGCGCGCAGCCGGCGTCGCGCAGCGCGAGCAACTCGCGGCGGATCAGCGCCGCGGCGCCGACATCGACGCCCCAGGTCGGCTGGCTGACGACGAGCAGCTTCGGACGCGCGTCGATCTCGCGGCCGACGATGAACTTCTGCAGGTTGCCGCCCGACAGGCTGGCCGCCGCCGCGTCGGCGCCGCCGGCCCTCACGTCGAAGCGCTCGATCAGGTGCTGTGCCAGCCTGCGCAGCGCCCGGCTCGCGATCCAGCCGCCGCGGCCGAGCGTCTCGCTGCGCGTGAGCAGCGTGTTGTGCGCCAGGCTCATCTGCGGCACCGCGCCGCGGCCCAGGCGTTCTTCGGGCACGAAGTGCAGGCCGCGCGCGCGGCGTGCGCGCGGGGCGAGATGGCCGATCGGCTCGCCCGACAGCGTGACGGCTGCCGCCGGCGAGCGCCGGTCCTCGCCGGCGAGCGCGGCAAGCAGCTCCTGCTGCCCGTTGCCCGAGACGCCGGCCACGCCGACGATCTCGCCCGCGTGCACCTCGAAGTCGATGCCGGCGAGGTCGACGCCGAAGTGATCGAGGCGATCGAGCGACAGGCCCCGCACCGCCAGCACGGTGGCGCCGGGCGCACGCGGCTCGTGGCGCAGCTCGGGCGGCTCGGCGCCGATCATCAGCCGCGACAGGCTGGCGTTGCTCTCGCGCGCCGGCTCGACGACGCCGGTGACCTTGCCGGCGCGCAGCACGGTGCAGCGCTGGCACAGCGCGCGGATCTCGTCGAGCTTGTGGCTGATGTAGAGGATGCTGGTGCCGCGCGCGGCGAGCTGGCGCAGCGTCGCGAACAGCCGCTCGACGGCCCGCGGCGTCAGCACCGAGGTCGGTTCGTCGAGGATCAGCAGCTGCGGCTCGGCCAGCAGCGCGCGCACGATCTCCACGCGCTGGCGCTCGCCCACCGACAGCGTGTGCACCGGGCGTGCCGGCTCGATGTCGAGGCCGTAGCGTTGCGCCACCGCGCCGATGCGCCGGTTCACCTCGGTGCGGCTGGCGGAGCGCTCGATGCCGAGCCACACGTTCTCGGCCACGGTGAGCGTGTCGAACAGCGAGAAGTGCTGGAACACCATGCCGATGCCCAGGCGGCGCGCGGCGGCCGGGCTCGCGATGCGCACCGGCGTGCCGTTCAAGCGCACGCGCCCGGCGTCGGGCTGCACCGCGCCGTAGACGATCTTCATCAGCGTGCTCTTGCCGGCGCCGTTCTCGCCCAGCACGGCGTGGATCTCGCCCGGCAGCACCGTGAGATCGACGGCGTCGTTGGCGCGCACGCCCGGGTACTGCTTGGTGATGCCCTCGAGCTGCAGCCGCGGCGTCATCGCCGGCCCCC
>JAFECX010000201.1 GCA_018241895.1 Pseudomonadota bacterium | reverse complement strand
GGCGCAGTCGCTGGCGTGCCGGGGCGCGCGCCGACCCCCGCGCCGGGCGCCGCCGCGCGCACGCCGCAGGGGGGGCGGCGGTGATCCGCGTGCACGATCTCGTCAAGTGCTTCGTGCACGGGCGTGGCCGCAATGCGCGCCGGGTGCAGGCGCTGGACGGACTCGGCTTCGAGGCCGCCGACGGCCGCATCACCGCGCTGCTCGGACCCAACGGCGCCGGCAAGACGACGGCACTGCGCGCCGTGGCCGCGCTCGTGCAGCCGGACGCCGGACGCATCGAGGTCGACGGCATCGATGTGGCGCGGCAGCCGCGCGCCGCGCTCGCACGCATGGGCGTGCTGAGTGACGCACGCGGGCTGTATCCGCGCCTGACGGCGCGCGAGAACATCGTCTACTACGGCCGGCTGCAGGGGCTGGCTGCTGCTGCGGCGGCGGCGCGCGCCGAGCAGCTGGCGACGCTGCTCGAGATGCGGCCGCTGCTCGATCGCCGCACCGAGGGCTTCAGCCAGGGCGAGCGCATGAAGACGGCGCTGGCGCGCGCGCTGGTGCACGACCCGCCCAACGTCGTCCTCGACGAGCCGACCAATGGGCTGGACGTTCTGGCCACGCGCGCGCTGCGCCGTGCGCTGGCGCGGCTGCGCGACGACGAGGGCAAGTGCATCGTCTTCTCCAGCCACGTCATGCCGGAGGTGCAGCGGCTGTGCGACCACGTGGTGGTGGTCGCGCACGGGCGCGCGGTGGCCGAGGGTTCGGTGGCCGCGCTGCGCGCGCGCACGGGATGCGACGACTTCGAGGAGGCGTTCGTGCAACTGGCCTTCACGGCCGGCGAGCGGGCGGCGCAGGCGCCTTCGATGCCCGCTGCGCCGGGCGCACCCGCCACGCGCCTGGAGCCGGGGTGATGGCGTCGACCTGGATCGTGTACGCCAAGGAGCTGGTCGACGCGCTGCGCGACCGCCGCACGCTGCTCACGGTGCTGCTGAGCTCGGTGGCGATGGGGCCCCTGGTGCTGGCGCTGCTGTCCTCGCTGGTGGGGTCGATGGAACGGCGCGCCGAGGCGCGCGTGCTGGTGGTGGCGGGGCTCGAGCACGCGCCGACGCTGGCCAACTACATCGCGCGCCAGACCTACACGGTGCGCACCGCACCCGCCGACTACGAGGCGCAGCTGCGCGGCAGCCGGCTCGGCGATCCGGTGCTGGTGGTGGCGGCCGATTTCGAGGCCGCACTGCAGCGCGGCGAGTCGCCGCGCATGGAGGTGGTGTCGAGCAGCTCGAACCAGCGCGCGCAGGCCGGCGCCGGGGCCGCGGTGCGGCTGCTGCGCGGTTTCGCGCAGGAGCAGGCGACGCTGCGTCTGGCGCTGCGCGGCGTGGCACCGGCGCTGGTCGAACCGCTGCGCATCGACGAGCGCGACCTGGCCGATGTCGGCGCCCGTGCGGCGCAACTGACGCGCATCGTGCCCTTCTTCGTGCTGATGGCGGTGCTGTACGGCGCGCTCAACGCGGCGCTGGACAGCACGGCCGGCGAGCGCGAGCGCGGCTCGCTCGAGCCGCTGCTGATGAACCCGGCGCCGCAATGGGCGCTGGTGCTCGGCAAGTGGGCCGCGGTGGCCAGCGTGGCGATGGCGGTGGCGGTGCTGTCGTGCGCGAGCTTCCTGCCCGGGCAGTGGCTGCTGCGCAGCGAGACGCTGGCGGCGCTGTTTCGCTTCGGCATCGGCGAGGCAGGCCGGTTCGTCGCGCTGCTGCTGCCGCTGGCGGGCGCCCTCGCGGCCGTGCTGATGGCGGTGGCCATCCGCTGCCGGAGCGTCAAGGAGGCACAGGCCAGCGCCACCGTGGTGATGCTGGCGGTGACGCTGCTGCCGATGATGGCGCTGTTCAACCAGGAGGGCGAGCAGCCCTGGCAGCTGTGGGTGCCCGCGCTGGCCCAGATGACGCTGATGAGCCGCGTGCTCGAAGGCGCGCCGCTGCCGGCGCGCGACCTGCTCGTCGCGCTGGCCGCCTGCGTG
>JAFECX010000200.1 GCA_018241895.1 Pseudomonadota bacterium | reverse complement strand
GGCGCGCGCGCAGGAAGACGGGCAGTTCGCGCGCCGCCTCGCCGCGCGGCCACGGCTCGAGCGTCGTGCTGGGCGCCAGCGGCGCCGTGATGGGCAGCGCGCCCGACGCGCCGGGCCGCGCGGCGGGCACCACCGCAGGTGCCGCGGCATCGGCCGGCGCAGCAACCGCGGCCCCGGCCACCGCGCTGGCCGCCGGCGCCGGCGTCGGTGCCGCCACGACACCTTGCGAACGCGCCGCATGGCCGCTGGCCATCAAGGCGGCCGCCACGGCCAGGGAGGTGAGTCGCATCGCAGCGGCGCTTCGTCGTGCCGGCAAGAGGGGTTCGTAGAATGAAAATTATCCATGAGGCAACCGTGATGGCCGACGACGCCGACGCCCGCTCCCCTGCCGCCATCGCCTGGCCCGACGCCGCGCGTCGCGCGGCCTTCGAGCGCTGGGCCGGCGCCGTCGCGCCGCGCCACGGTCTGGACCTCGGCACGCTCGCGCCGGCATCGGCCGACGCGAGCTTCAGGCGCTACCTGCGCGTCGCGGGCGAGCAGGCCAGTTGCATCGTCATGGACGCGCCGCCACCGCTGGAGGACGTGCGCCCCTTCGTCGAGGTCGCGGCACTGGCCGCAGCCGCCGGGCTGCACGTGCCGCGCGTGCTCGAGGCCGATCTCGCGCAGGGCTTCCTGCTGCTCAGCGACCTGGGCACCGAGTCCTACCTCGATGCGCTGCAACGGGCCACGCCCGCCGAGGCCGACCGCCTGATGCGCGACGCCATCGCCGCGCTCGTGCGCTGGCAGACGGGCGTGCCGGCCGCGGCGCTGCCGCCGATGGACGCGACAGTGCTGCAAGGCGAGATCGACCTGTTCGCCGACTGGTGCGTGGCGCGCAGGTTCGGCATCCGCTGGAGCGACGGGCAGCGTGCGCTCTGGCAGCATGCAAGCGGCCTGCTCGTTGCGCACGCCGCCGCGCAGCCGCAGGTGGCGGTGCACGCCGACTGGATGCCGCGCAACCTGATGCACAGCGACCCGAACCCCGGCATCCTCGACTTCCAGGACGCGATGCGCGGGCCGCTCGCCCACGACATCGCCAGCCTGCTGCGCGACGCCTTCGTCTCGTGGGACGAGGAACGCGAGATCGACTGGGCCGTGCGCTGGTGGGACGCGGCGCGCCGCGCCGGGCTGCCGGTGACGGCCGACTTCGGCGCGCAATGGCAGGCCATCGAGTGGACCGGTCTGCTGCGCCACCTGCGCGTGATGGGCATCTTCAGCCGCCTCGAGCAGCGCGACGGCAAGCCGGGCTACGCCCGGGATCTGCCGCGCTTCTTCGGCTACGCGACCAAGGTGGCACTGCGCTACCGGCCGCTGGCGGCGCTGCTGCCGCTGCTCGAACCGATGTCGGGCGCGGCGCTGCAGGCCGGATTCACGTTCTAGGCCGGCACCGTGCGCGCCGGGCGCATTCGCCGCACGCACCCTGCGCGGTGCGTGCGGCGCGACGGGCACGCGGGAGCGGCCAGGCGCGTGCGGGCGCTTGCGCACAGGCTGCGCTCACCGTTGACCGAGGCGAACGCGGCGCTGTGGGATGCGCGGCGCGTTCGGGCACCTATGGGCAGGCCGCAATCACCTGCGCCACCGCCGCGGTGAGCTTCTTGGCGTAGGGCACGTGCAGGAACTCGTTGGGTCCGTGCGCGTTGCTCCCGGGCCCCAGCACGCCGCAGACGACCATCTGCGCCTGCGGAAACCCCGCGGCCAGCATGCCGACGAGCGGGATCGTGCCGCCCTGCCCGATGTAGCCCACCGGGGCGCCGAAGTGCGCCAGTGCCGCCGCGTCGAGCGCCGCGGCGAGCCAGGGCGTGGGCTCGGGCGCGTTCCAGCCGGTCGCCCCCAGCGCCCCGGGCGGGCCGTCGGGCTGGAAGGTGACCTTGGCGTTGTACGGTGCGTTGTCCTCGAGCAGCGCCTCGAGCGCGATCGATGCCTGGTGGCCATCGACCAGCGGCGGCAGCCGCACGCTGAGCTTGAAGGCGGTGTACGGACGCAGCACGTTGCCGGCATCGGCAAGACCAGGCAGGCCGTCGACGCCGGTGACGCTGAGCGTGGGCCGCCAGGTGCGCGCGAGCAGCGCCTCCACCCGGTCGGTGGTGGTCGGCAGCGTCGGAGCGCCGTCGGCGCCGCAGGCCCAGGGAAAGCGCTTCCAGACCTCGTCGCCGAGGACCGCCGCCGTGGCGCGCGCCTGCTCGACGCGCAGCGCCGGAACCTGGCAGTGAAAGCTCTCGGGCAGCAGCCGGCCGGTGCGCGAATCCTCGAGCCGCTCGAGCACGTGGCGCAGGATGCGAAAGCTGCCCGGCACGAGCCCGCTGGCATCGCCCGAGTGGATGCCCTCGGTGAGGATCTCGACCTTCAGCACGCCGCTGGCCAGACCGCGCAGGCTGGTCGTGAGCCAGAACTGCTCGTAGTTGCCGGCGCCGCTGTCCAGGCACACGACGAGCGCGATGTCGCCCAGGCGCGGCCCGAGCGCCTCGATGTAGGCGGGCAGGTCGATCGAGCCGCTTTCCTCGCTCGTCTCGATGAGGCCGACGCAGCGCGCCCGGGGCGCGCGCTGGCGGTCGAGCGCCTCGATCGCCGTGACGGCGGCGTAGACCGCATAGCCGTCGTCGGCGCCGCCGCGGCCGTACAGCCGCCCGTCCTCGTACTTCGGTGTCCAGGGCCCGAGGTCGCTGCGCCAGCCGGCGAACTCGGGCTGCTTGTCGAGGTGTCCGTACAGCAGCACGGTGCCGCGGCTGCCGGCCTTGGTGGCCGGCACGTCGAAGAAGATCACCGGCGTGCGGCCCGGCACGCGCACGACTTCGAGGTGCAGCCCGGCGACCCCGCGCGCCTCGACCCAGCGCGCCGCATCGGCCACGACCCGCTCGATGTGGCCGTGCTCGGCCCACGTGGCGTCGAACGCCGGGCTCTTCGCCGGCACCGTGATGTACTCGGTGAGCGCGGGCACGATGCGTTCGTCCCAGGCGCTGGCGACGAAGGCTTCGAGTGCGGCGGCGTCGGCGGCGGGCGTGGCGCGCGCGGCCGCTGCGGCAGCGCGATGGGGGGCGTTCATCGCGAGTCTCCTCGGGGCAGGGAGGGGCAGTCTAGGACGTTCGCCTCGGGCGCGCCGGTGCGCTGCATCGGCCGCGCGGCTCACGCGCCGGCGGGGTCGCGATCGAGCCAGCGCACGAGCATGCGCAGCACGTCGGCGCGTTCGGGCTCGTTGAAGATCTCGTGCGCCAGGCCCGCCCACTCGTGCGCCGTCAGGGCCGCCGGCGGCGCGGCGGCGGCAAACGCGGCGCTGCCGCCGGGCGCCACGCAGCGGTCGGCACCGGCCCACATCAGCAGCGTCGGCACGCGCCAGCGCGGCGCCAGGCCGCGCACCCGCGCCGCGGCGTCGACGACGAAGCGCGCCAGCATCGGCGTGATGCGGTCGTGCACCAGCGGGTCGGCGCGGTAGGCAGCCACCACGGCCGCGTCGCGGCAGATCCAGGCCGCATCCAGGCCGTTGCCCATGCGCAGGTGCGGCGCCAGCGGCCCGAGCACGGCGAGCATCAGCGTCTGCAGCGCGCTCATGCCCGCATCGAGCGCCGGCGAGGACAGCACGAGCGCGTCGACCTCGCGCGCGAACGGCGCCGGCGCCGGCGCCAGGCCCTCGGCAGCGAAGCGCGCGGCCACCAGGCCGCCGAGGCTGTGGCCGAGCAGCAGATGCGGGCCCGGCCGGCGCACGCGGTCGAGCACGAGCGCGAGGTCGTCGAGCAGCGCCAGCGGCCGCGGCACGTCGCCGCGCGCGCCTTCGCTGCGGCCATGGCCGCGATGGTCGTGGCCGACGACGTGCCAGCCGGTGCCGACCAGCGTCGCCGCGACGTGTTCGTAGCGCCCGATGTGCTCGCCCAGCCCGTGCACCAGCTGCACCGTGCCGCGCGCCGGGCGCGCGGTCGGCCAGTGCCGCAGATGCAGCGTCACGCCGTCCGGGGTGACGAGGCGATCGCAGCACGTCGCCGGGTCGGCGGAGTCGGTCGGGTCGGCTCGGTCCATGACGTGGCACTCCTGTGCAGCGGCGCACCGGGCGGCATTGGAGCACGCGCTCGTCGCGCGCTGTTCACGCGCCGCGCGTGGCCGGCGCCGGGCCGCGCTACAGCGCGTAGCCGTAGTCGATGATGAGCGGCGCGTGGTCGGAGAAGCGCCGCTCGAGATAGATCTGCTCGCGGCGCGCCGTCGCCGCGACGGCCGGGGTCGCCAGCTGATAGTCGATGCGCCAGCCCACGTTGTTGGCGCGCGCCTGGCCGCGGTTGCTCCACCAGGTGTACTGCTCGGGGCGCGGATTGAGCGTGCGGAACACGTCCACCAGGCCGCCGCGCGTCAGCAGCTTGGTCATCCAGGCGCGCTCCTCGGGCAGGAAGCCGCTGTTCCTGCGGTTGCCGCGCCAGTTCCTGAGGTCGATCTCGTGGTGCGCGATGTTGATGTCGCCCACGAGGATGAACTCGCGCGTGCGGCGCAGCTCCGCGAGATGGCGGTAGATCCTCTCGAGGAAGCGGAACTTGGCCGCCTGGCGTTCCTCGCCGCTGCTGCCGCTCGGGAAGTAGCAGCTGATGACGCTGAACTTGCGCCGCGCACTGTCGTAGCGCGCCTCGACCCAGCGGCCCTCGGCGTCGAACTCGCCGCCGTCGAAGCCGGTGACGACCTCGCTGGGCGCCTTGCGGGTGTACAGCCCGACGCCCGAGTAGCCCTTCTTGCGGGCGAGATGGAAGTGCCCGTCGAGCCCGTCCAGGCGCTCGAAGCGCCCGGCCAGGTCGGCGGCCTGCGCCTTGATCTCCTGCACGCCCATACAATCCGCAGCCGCACTCCCGGCCCACTCGACGAAGCCCTTGTCGGCCGCCGAACGGATGCCGTTGAGATTGAGCGTGATCACGCGCAAGGCCACCGCCTTCTCCCCCGCCTGCCCGCGTCCCAGACCTTGCCTGCCGAGCCCATGACCGCCGCGCCTGCCGAGCCTGCTCTCGCGCAGGAGTTCGTGCAGTTCGCAGTCGAGGCCGACGTGCTGCGCTTCGGCGAATTGCGCACCAAGGCTGGCCGCCTGAGCCCGTATTTCTTCGATGCCGGGCGCTTCGACGACGGCGCCAAGCTCGGGCGGCTCGTGGAATTCTATGCACGCCGGCTGCTGGCGAGCGGCGTGGCGTTCGACATGCTGTTCGGCCCGGCGTACAAGGGCATCACGCTGGCGGCAGCGCTGGCCGTGGAGCTGGCACGGCGCGGGCGCAACGTCCCCTTCGCCTACAACCGCAAGGAAGCCAAGGACCACGGCGAAGGCGGCGCCCTGGTCGGCGCGCCGGTGCGCGGGCGCGTTCTGATCGTCGACGACGTGATTTCGGCAGGAACCTCGGTGCGCGAATCGATCCAGCTCATACGGGCCGCCGGCGCCACGCCCGTCGCGGTGGCGATCGCGCTGGACCGCCAGGAACGCGCCACCGAGGACGGCCGCGACGTCGACTACAGCGCGGTGCAGTACGTGCAGCGCCAACTCGGCCTTGCCGCCGTGGCCGTCGCCACGCTCGACGACCTGCTGCGCTACCTGCACACGACACGCGATGCGGCACTCGCACGGCATGCCGGGGCCGTCGAGGCGTACCGCAGCCGCTACGGGGTCGCGCCGCAATGAGCGCCGCGCGGCCGCTGCGAGGGCGCTCGTTGCCGCGCGGGGAAACGGCCCGCCGGGCCGAGCGGGCTGGCGGCGCCGCGCAGACGAACCCCGGCACTCGCCGGCCGGTGCCGGCGGCGGCGCGGCTGGCTGCGCTCGGGGCCGCGGTCATGGCCGCGGTCATGGCCGCGTCGGCCCCTGAGAGCGCCCGCGCGCAGTCCCAGGCCGCCCCCGGGAGCATCTACACCTGCGTCGACGACAAGGGCCGCCGCCTGACCTCCGACCGCCCGATCCCCGAGTGCGTGCACAAGGAGCAGCGCCTGCTCAACCGTGACGGCTCGCTGCGCAACGTGGTGCCGCCGACGCTCACCTCGGACGAACGCGCCGACAAGGAAGCCGCCGAGCGCCGCGCGGCAGAGGCGCGCGCCGCGCAGCAGGACGCGATCCGGCGCGACCGCAACCTGCTGGCACGCTTTCCCGACCTCGCCGCACACGAGCGCGCGCGCGAGGCCGCGCTCGACCCGGTGCGCACGGCGATCAGGAATTCGGAAAACCGCCTGCGCGCGCTGCAGGCCGAGCGCAAGCCGCTGCTCGACGAGGCCGAGTTCTATCCGAACCGGCCGCTGCCGCCCAAGCTCAGGGGCCAGCTCGACGCCAACGACGCCGCCACCGAAGCCCAGCGCGCGCTGGTCGCCACGCAGGCGGCCGAGCTCGAGCGCATCAACGCCAACTTCGACGCCGAGCTCGAACGCCTGCGAAAACTGTGGGGCGGCGCGTTGGCCGGCTCGCTCGGCCCGCTCCCGGTGCTGCCGCCCAGCGCGCGGGCGGCTTCGGCGACGACCAGTACGCGGCGCTGAGAGCGCACCGCACGGGCGGCGCGGCGGCCGCCGTGGCGGCTCGTCAGGCCCCGAGCTTGCGCCTGAGCAACTCGCTCGCCTGCGCCGGATTGGCCTTGCCCTTGCTCGCCTTCATGACCTGTCCGACGAGGGCGTTGAAGGCCTTGTCCCTGCCGGCGCGCCATTCGTCGATGCTCTTCGCGTTGGCCGCGATCACCTCGTCGACGATCGCCTCGAGCGCGCCGGCGTCGCTCATCTGCTTCAGGCCTCTCGCCTCGATGACGGCATCGACGTCGGTCTCGCCGCCCCAGAGCGCGTCGAACACCTGGCGCGCGCCGCTGTGCGACAGCGTGCCGTCGGCGACGCGGCAGATCAGCGTCGCCAGCGCCGCGCTGGACACGGGCAAGCGCTCGATCGCCAGACCCTCGGCATTGAGCCGCTTGCTCACCTCGCCCATCAGCCAGTTGGCGGCGAGCTTGGGCCACGCCGCCTGCGTGCGGCCACCGCCCTGCGCCACGCAGGCGTCGCGCACGGCCTCGTAGGTGCGCGCGAAGGCGAGGCTTTGCGTCATCATCGCCGCGTCATGAGCGGCCAGCGCGTCGTCGCGCTGGAACCTGGCGGCCATCGCGCCGGGCAGTTCGGGCATCTCGGAGCGCACGCGCTCGATCCATGCCGGCGCGATCACCAGCGGCGGCAGGTCGGGATCGGGGAAGTAGCGGTAGTCGTGCGCGTCTTCCTTGCTGCGCATCGCGCGCGTCGCGCCGCTGTCGGGGTCGAACAGCACCGTGGCCTGCTCGACGGCGAGGCCGTCTTCCAGCCGCTCGATCTGCCACTCGAGCTCGGACTCGATCGCCTGCTGCAGGAAGCGAAAGCTGTTGAGGTTCTTGATCTCGCGCCGCGTGCCCAGTGCAGCGCCGGGCCGGCGCACGCTGACGTTGGCGTCGCAGCGAAAGCTCCCCTCCTGCATGTTGCCGTCGCAGATGCCGAGCCACACAACGAGCGCGTGCAGCGCCTTGGCGTACTCCACCGCCTCGGCCGCCGAGCGCATGTCGGGCTCGGAGACGATCTCCAGCAGCGGCGTGCCGGCGCGGTTGAGGTCGATGCCGCTCATGCCGTGGTAGTCCTCGTGCAGGCTCTTGCCGGCATCCTCCTCGAGGTGCGCGCGCGTCAGGCGCACGGTCTTCGTCTCGTCGCCGAGCGCGAACTCGATCCTGCCGCCCTGCACGACCGGGATCTCGTACTGGCTGATCTGGTAGCCCTTGGGCAGGTCGGGGTAGAAGTAGTTCTTGCGCGCGAAGATCGACAGCGGCGCCACGCGCGCGCCCACGGCCAGGCCGAAGCGGATGGCGCGCTCCACCGCGCCGCGATTGAGCACCGGCAGCGTGCCGGGCAGCGCCAGATCGAGCGCGCAGGCCTGCGTGTTCGGCGCCGCGCCGAAGCGCGTCGAGGCGCCGCTGAAGATCTTGCTCGCCGTCGACAGCTGCGCGTGCGTCTCGAGGCCGATCACGACCTCCCAGCCGCGCACGAGCGCTGCGCCCGCGCTCATGCCGTCGCCCCGGGTGTGCGCAGGTGCCAGTCGCTGGCCTGCTGCAGCGCGTGCGCCGCGTGCAGCAGCGTGCCTTCGCCGAAGTAGTTGCCGATCAGCTGCAGCCCCACCGGCATGCCGCCGTCGCCGAAGCCGGCCGGCACGCTCATGCCCGGCAGCCCGGCCAGGCTGGCGGGCAGCGTGAAGATGTCGGCCAGGTAGGCCTTGATCGGGTCGTGCGCCTGCTCGCCCAGCCGTGCGGCCACCTGCGGCGCCACCGGGCCGGCGATGACGTCGCAGTGCGCGAAGCAGGCCTGGAAGTCTTCGGCGATCATGCGCCGCAGCTTCTGCGCCTGCAGGTAGTAGGCGTCGTAGTAGCCGTGGCTGAGCACGTAGGTGCCGATCATGATGCGGCGCTTGACCTCGGCGCCGAAGCCCTCGCTGCGCGTCCTGCGGTACATCTCGGCCAGGTCGGCGTACTGCGCCGCGCGGTGGCCGTAGCGCACGCCGTCGTAGCGGCTGAGGTTGGAGCTTGCCTCGGCCGGGGCGATGATGTAGTAGACGGGGATCGCGAGTTCGGTGCGCGGCAGGCTCACGTCGAGCAGCGTGGCGCCGAGCTTCTCGAGCGCCGCGAGCGCGGCGCGCACGGCGGCGGCCACGTCGGCGGCGAGGGCGGGAGGGAAGAACTCCCTGGGCAGACCGATGCGCAAGCCCGCCAGCGGCCGCCCGCCGTCGGCACCCGCGCGCGCGGCCCGCATCTGCGCGTGGAAGTCCTGCGCCGGCCGCTCGCTGCTCGTGGCATCGCGCCGATCGTGGCCGCTCATCGCCGACAGCAGCAACGCGCAGTCCTCGGCGCTCCTGGCCAGCACCCCGGCCTGGTCGAGGCTGGACGCGAAGGCGATCATGCCGTGGCGGCTGCACACGCCGTAGGTCGGCTTGATGCCGGTGACGCCGCACAGGCTCGCGGGCTGGCGGATCGAACCCCCGGTGTCGGTGCCGGTGGCCGCCGGCACGAGGCCGGCCGCCACCGCCGCCGCCGATCCGCCCGACGAGCCGCCGGGCACGCGCGTGCGGTCCCAGGGGTTGAGCACGGGGCCGAAGGCGGAGTTCTCGTTGGACGAACCCATCGCGAACTCGTCGCAGTTGAGCTTGCCCAGCGTCACCATGCCGGCGCCCGGCGGGCCGCCCGGCTCGCCCGCGCCCAGCCGCGCGACCACGGTGGCCTCGAACGGGCTGGCATAGCCGGCGAGCATCTTCGAGCCGGCGCTGGTGGGCAGGCCGCGCGTGACGAAGACGTCCTTGTGCGCGAGCGGCACGCCCTCGAGCGTGCCGCCTGCGCCGCGCGCCAGCCGCTCGTCGGCGCGGCGCGCCTGGGCGAGGGCGCCCTCGGCATCGACGCAAAGGAAGGCGCCGAGTTCGCGCTCGGCCTCGATGCGCGCGAGCAGCGTGCGCGTGAGCTCCTCGCTCGAGATGCGGCGCTCGCGCAACGCGCGCGCCAGCGCCGCGACGCCGTCCGGATGGCCGGTGTTCATGGCGCCCCCTGGGCCCTGCGGGCCGTCCCCCCGAGGGGGAGCGAGCGCCTTCGGAGCGGCCGCGCGGCGCTTGCCGCCCCCTGGGCCCTGCGGGCCGTCCCCCCGAGGGGGAGCGAGCGCCTTCGGAGCGGCCGCGCGGCGCTCATTCGATCACCCTGGGCACGAGGTACAGGCCGTCCTGCACGGCCGGCGCCACGGCCTGGTGGGCGGCGCGCTCGTCGCGCTCGGTCACCGCGTCCTCGCGCAGCCGCAGCGCCACCTCGCCGAGCGCGGCCAGCGGCGTGTACAGCGGCGCGACGCCGCGCGTGTCGACCGCGCGCATGCGCTCGACGATGTCGAAGAAGCCATTGAGCTGCTCGAGCATCGCCGCCTGCTCGGCAGCGCCGAGTTCCAGCCGCGCCAGTTGCGCGATGCGGCTCACGTCGTCTCGGGTCAGGGCCATCGTGGGGCTGCGGCGCGGGCGGCGCCGACTTGCAAACTGAAACGCCGCGCGGGCGCGGCGCGAGGGGATTTGGAAGGTCGTTGCGCTATTATCTTCAGTTACCCGTCGGCCTCGAGCGCCTTGCGAGTTGATGCCGTTGCAGCTCGCCTCGTAAGCCCTTCGTCAGCCCCTCGCGAGTGCCGCGTCGGCGTCGCCTCCGCGCCACGAGCGGCATCGACCACACCACGACCGACGCCCAGAACCCCGTCCCCACGGCTCAGCGACCCCGACCAGCGCAGCGCATCCCCGGCCCCGCGCGAAACCGTCGTCGCCCCGACTGCCCAGCCCATGTTCGCCTCCCTGCGTCGCTATTTCTCGACCGATCTCGCCATCGACCTCGGCACCGCCAACACGCTGATCTACGTGCGCGGCAAGGGCGTCGTGCTCGACGAGCCCTCGGTGGTCGCCATCCGCCACGAAGGCGGCCCGCAGGGCAAGAAGACGATCCAGGCGGTCGGCAAGGAGGCCAAGGCGATGCTCGGCAAGGTGCCGGGCAACATCGAGGCCATCCGGCCCATGAAGGACGGCGTGATCGCCGACTTCACGGTCACCGAGCAGATGCTCAAGCAGTTCATCAAGCTGGTGCATCCGCGCTCGGTGCTCAGGCCGAGCCCGCGCATCATCATCTGCGTGCCCTGCGGCTCGACGCAGGTCGAGCGGCGCGCGATCCGCGAGAGCGCATTGGGCGCCGGCGCCAGCGACGTCTTCCTCATCGAGGAGCCGATGGCCGCCGCGATCGGCGCCGGGCTGCCGGTGTCGGAGGCCTCGGGCTCGATGGTGGTCGACATCGGCGGCGGCACCACCGAGGTCGGCGTCATCAGCCTGGGCGGCATCGTCTACAAGGGCTCGATCCGCGTCGGCGGCGACAAGTTCGACGAGGCCATCATCGGCTACATCCGCCGCAACTACGGCATGCTGATCGGCGAGCCGACGGCCGAATCCATCAAGAAGACCATCGGCAGCGCGTTTCCGGGCAGCGAGGTCAAGGAGATGGAGGTCAAGGGACGCAACCTGAGCGAAGGCATCCCACGCAGCTTCACGATCAGCTCCAACGAGATCCTGGAAGCGCTCACCGATCCGCTCAACCAGATGGTGAGCGCGGTCAAGAACGCGCTCGAGCAGACCCCGCCCGAGCTCGGCGCCGACATCGCCGAGCGCGGCATGATGCTCACCGGCGGCGGCGCGCTGGTGCGCGACCTCGACCGTCTGCTGGCCGAGGAGACCGGGCTGCCGGTGCTGGTGGCCGAGGATCCCCTGACTTGCGTGGTGCGCGGCTGCGGCATCGCGCTCGAGCGCATGGACCGCCTGCACACGATCTTCACGTCGGAGTGAAGACGCCATGAGCGCCGCAGGGCGCCACCCACGCTCCTAGCGCGATGTCGCTGGCCACGATCGACCGCACGCCGCCGCCGTTCTTTCGCCAGGGCGCCTCGGCAGCCAGCAAGCTCGTCTTCTTCGCCGCGCTGTCGCTGTTCCTGATGGTGGCCGACGCGCGCTTTCGGCTCGT
>JAFECX010000001.1 GCA_018241895.1 Pseudomonadota bacterium | reverse complement strand
CGGGGCGTCGGCAGCGCGCACGCCCACGGCGCGCCCGGCGCCGCTGCGCGCGCGCCGGCTGCAGCCGGGCGACACGATCGCCCTCGTCGCGCCCTCGGGTGCAGTGTACCCGCGCGAGCCGTACGAGATCGCCATCGAGTCGCTGCAGGCGCTCGGCTTCAAGGTGCGCGAGGCGCCGCACCTGCGCGCGCGGCGCGGCCAGTTCGCCGGCAGCGACGCCGAGCGTGCAGCCGACATCAACGCGATGTTCGCCGACGCCTCGGTGCACGGCCTGCTGGCGATGTCCGGCGGCTCGGGCGGCGCGCGCATGCTGCCGCGCGTGGACTACGAGCTGGTGCAGCGCCATCCGAAGGTGCTCGCCGGTTTCTCGGACCTCACGGCACTGCTCAACGCCGTGAACGCGCGCACCGGTCTGGTGACCTTTCATGCGCCGATGGGCGTGAGCGAGTGGAACGAGTTCAACGTGCGCCACTGGCGCGGTGCGGTGATGGACGCCAGCGCGATGCAGCTCGCCAACCCGCCCGACGACGGTGACGCCATCGTGCCGCGCAGCGGGCGCACGCGCACGATCCGCGGCGGGCGGGCACGCGGCGCGCTCGTCGGCGGCAACCTGACGGTGTTCGCCGCACTCGCCGGCTCGCTCTACTGGCCGCCGCTCGACGGCGCGGTGCTCTTTCTCGAAGACGTCAACGAGCATCTCTACCGCATCGACCGCGCGCTCGCCACGTTGCGGCTGGCCGGCGCGCTCGAGCGGCTGGCCGGCGTCGTGCTCGGTGCCTTCACGAACTGCACGCCGGGCGACGGCAACTACGGCAACCTCACGCTCGACGAGATCTTCGACGACCACTTCGCGACGCTGGGCGTCCCGGTCTATGCCGGCGCCGCGTTCGGGCACATCCGCCGCCAGTTCACGCTGCCGGTGGGGCTGGCGGTCGAGATCGACGCCGACGCGGGCACGATCCGCTACCTCCAACCCGCCGTCATCTGAAGGCGGCACGCCGGCACCCGCGCATGAGCGACAGGTCGACACCTCGCGTCGCCCTGCTCACCGCGGGCGGCAGCGGAAGCGGCAGCGGCAGCGGCAGCGGCAGCGGCAGCAGCAGCAGCAGCAGCGGCATCACGCGCTCGATGTAGCCGCTCGCGTGGCGCTGCGCGCACGCGAGCGGCGCGAGGACGATATCTGCAACGCAGCATCAGGCCATACTGCACGGGAAGTCCGTATCGCGAATCAGTCGCATTTGTGTTAGCGTTGCGTAGATCGTTGATCTGCTGTCCGTTTTCGCCACCGCCCCATGTCGGCTGCGTCCATCGTCATGAGACCTGCACACCCCGCGTCGCCAGACGGCGACGTGGACTGGTCGCGCGTTCTGGGCCGCAGCGGCGACCCGACGCTGGGCGCGCCATGGCGGCTGGGCGCCGTCGTCGTGCTCGCTCACGCGGTCTTGCTCGCCGGCCTGCTGCAGGTCGACGCGGTTCGCGACACGGTGCGCGACGCGGCACCGGTGTTGATCGACCTGGTCGCGCCGCCGGCACCCGAGGCCACGACCGTCCCTGCCCGCCCCGAGCCCGCGCCGCTGCAGCCGCCCCCGCGGCGCGCCGCGCGGCCGATGCCGAGCCATCCCGTGCCCGGCCCCGAGACCACGGCGCCCATCGCCGCCGCGGCACCGGCAGCAGCCGAGCCCCAGGCCCCGCCGCCCGCCGCGCTCACCGCCCACATGGCGGCCGAGCCGCAGGCGGCCGCCGCGGCCAGCACCGCGGCGCCGACAGCGCCGCCAGCGCCGCCGCCTTCGCGCAAGTCGGTTTCCGCCTCCGCGGTGCGCTACCTGACGCTGCCGCCGGTGGAGGTGCCACGCCTGTCGCGGCGCGCCCGGGAGTCGGGCACGGTGCTGCTGCGCGTGCTCGTCGACGTGCGCGGCCTGCCGCAGCAGGTGCGCGTCGAGCGCACTTCGGGCCACGCGCGGCTCGACGAGCAGGCCCTGTGGGCGATGCGTCAGGCCCGCTTCGAGCCCCATACCGAGAACGGCCAACCGGTCGAGCTCGATGTCCTCGCCCCCATCGAATACGTCCTGGAGTGATTGCCGCCATGGATCCGAGCCCCCTTCCCGCCACCGCCTTCGGCTTCGGCCACCTGCTCGCGCAGAGCGACGCGGTCGGGCGCGCGCTGCTCGCCGTGTTGCTGTTCATGTCGCTCGCCTCCTGGGTGCTGATCGCCGCCAAGGGGTTTGCCGCCTGGCAGCGACGCCGCCGCGGCGACGCGTTCCTCGACTTCTTCTGGAACGCGGTCTCGCTCGACGAGGTGCAGCACGAGCTCGCGACGCATGGCGCGCGCGACCCGTTCTCGCACCTCAGCGCACATTCGCTGCACGCCAAGCAGCACCACGCACGCCACGGCAGCACGCGGCTGGCCGAGGCCGGCAGCGCGAGCGAATACATCACGCGCACGATCAGGAAGGTGCTCGACGAGGAGACCACGCGCCAGGAGAGCGGCCTCACGCTGCTGGCCACCGTCGGCGCGACGGCGCCCTTCGTCGGCCTCTTCGGCACCGTGTGGGGCGTGTACCACGCGCTGGTGGCCATCGGCATGAGCGGGGCCGGCACGCTGGACAAGGTGGCCGGCCCGGTGGGCGAGGCGCTGATCATGACCGGCATCGGGCTGGCCGTGGCGATCCCGGCGGTCATCGCCTACAACGCCTTCGTGCGCAGCCACCGCGTGGCGAGAGCGCGG
Source organism: Pseudomonadota bacterium (assembly GCA_018241895.1). Taxonomy (GTDB): domain Bacteria; phylum Pseudomonadota; class Gammaproteobacteria; order Burkholderiales; family Burkholderiaceae_C; genus Rubrivivax. The sequence goes on along the minus strand of JAFECX010000001.1, from coordinate 3,217 downwards.
CTCGACGCCTTCGCCTTCGAGCTGCACAGCTTCCTCACGCTCGGCCAGGCGCCGGGCGCCGCGGTGCACGGCGGCGAAGGCGCCCCCGTGCGCACGCTGACGCCGGTCGCGGCCTGACGCGGGACGCCAGCGATGGCCTTCGCCTCCTTCGACCGCCGCGCCGGCGCCGCGCCGATGGCCGAGATCAACATGGTGCCGCTGATCGACGTCATGCTGGTGCTGCTGGTGATCTTCATCGTCACCGCGCCGCTGCTCACGCATGCCGTGAAGCTCGAACTGCCGCACGCCGACTCGCAACCGAACGTGCTGCGGCCGGACAAGATCGAGTTCGCGCTCGACGCCGCCGGGCAGCGGCACTGGAACGGCGAGGCCCTCTCGCGCGCGGAGGCCGCCGAGCGCTTCGCCGCGGCAGGCCGGCGCGTCGCTGCCGGCGGCGCCCAGCCCGAGATCCATCTGCGGGCGGACCAGGCCACCGCCTACCGCGCCGTGGCCGAGACCCTGGCCGACGCCGCGCGCGCCGGGCTGCGACGGATCGCCTTCGTCAGCGAGCCCGAGCGGCGCTGAACGCCGCGGCGAACCGCCGCAGCGTTCGACCCCACCCACACACCGCCCCGGGCGCAACGCGCGCGGCCGGCACGCCGCGCGCACCGCCACGCGCCGCATCCAGAACGAATCGAGCGAGGGACCTCATGCCACACCACCCGACATACCACCCGACATACCACCCGACACACGATCCGACACCCGCCCCGACACCCACCCCGATAGCGCGCCCGCGGTGCCGCGTCGCCGCCTGCAGCGCCGTACTCGCGCTCGGCGTCGCGCTGGACGGCCCGCGCCACGCCCAGGCACAGACACGTGCCGCTGCGCCGGATGCACCGGCCAGCGCGGCACCCCCGGCCGGCGCCGCCAGCGCCCCGGCCGAAACCGTGCTTCCGCTCGTGCGCGCGCGCGCCGCCGCCGAGCCGCAGGGCCGCGATGCGGTGCAGGCCAACACGGTGCGCCTGGGCAAGGGCGAGCACGACGTGCGCGACGTGCCGCAGTCGGTGACGGTCATCACCGAGCGCCTCATCGACGAGCGCAACCTCGACACCGTGCGCGACGCGCTGCGCAACACCTCGGGCATCAGTTTCCTGGCCGCCGAAGGCGGCGAGCAGGACATCCGGCTGCGCGGCTTCGCGCTGCAGAGCACCGGCGACATGTTCGTCGACGGCATGCGCGACCCCGCCTTCTACGACCGCGACACCTTCTTCCTCGACCAGCTCGAGGTGCTGCGCGGCTCGGCGTCGATGCTGTTCGGCCGCGGCTCGACCGGCGGTGCGGTGAACCAGGTGACGAAGGTGCCGCGTCTGCTCGAAGAGCACCAGGTCGACGTCACCGTCGGCAACCACGAGTACCTGCGCGCCGTGGGCGACTTCAACCTGCGCCTGGGCCAGGCCACGGCGCTGCGCCTGGGCGTGATGACGACGCACGCCGCCAACGACGGCGCCGGCACGCCGCTGGACAAGCAGGGCGTCGCCGCGACGCTGCGCACCGGCATCGGCGAGCGGCACGAATGGTCGTTCGCGCTGTACGTGCTCAACAACGACAACGGCATCAACTACGGGATGCCGTACATCCGCCCCACCCCCGGCGCGCCCGTCGCCGACACCCGGCTGCTGCCGCTCGCACCCGACGCCTACTACGGCATGGCGAGCGACCGCAACCACGGCCAGGCGAGCACGTTCACCGTCGCGCACACCTGGCGCGCGGCACGCGGGCATCAGCTCGTGACCAAGCTGCGCTACGGCCGCTACGAGCGCGACCTGCGCGCGAGCACGATCCGCCTCGCGCCGGCCGCACAGCAGCCCGGCGGCGTGGCCGCGAGCCTGGCCACCTTCGGCCCGTCGACCGTGTTCACGCGCGGCACGCAGCTGAAGATCCAGGACATGGACACGCTGTACGCGCAGAGCGACTACAGCGCCCGCTTCGACGCCTGGGGCCTGGGCCACGAACTGCAGGCCGGCGTGGACCTGGCGCGCGAGCGCAAGCAGGTCTTCGCGGCGCGCAGCGCGGCGCAGGGCGGCATCGTGCCGCTCAAGCCCACGACCACGGCGGGCACGCCGGACGACGGCGCCTGGATCGACGAGAGCGTGCGCCGCCTGCGCCGCTCCAGCGCGTACGAGTCGCTCGCCGGCGGCCTGTACGTGCAGGACCTGATCGAACTGCGGCCGGCCTGGAAGCTGCTGCTCGGCCTGCGCCACGACCGCCTGGCGGGCGACTACGACACTTATGCGATTCCCGCCAACGCGCCGCAGCCGGTCACGGCGACGCGCTACCGGATGCGCGTCTCCGAGCTCTCCAAGCGCGCCGGCCTGCTGTACCAGCCCGACGCGCGCACCAGCATCCACTTCTCGGCCGCGACCTCGTTCAACACGTCGGGCGACGCGTATTCACTGTCGGCCGCGAACGTCGACATCCCGCCCGAGCAGGCGATCAACCTCGAGGTGGGCGCGCGCCTCGACGCCGCGGACGGCGATCTCACGGTACGCACGGCGATCTTCCGCACCACCAAGCTGCACGAGCGCAACACCGACCCGCTGATCGACCTCGTCACGCTGTCGGGCCGCCGTCATGCCGCCGGCTTCGAGATCGACGTGGCCGGCCGCATCACGCCGCGCTGGGAGGTGTTCGCCTCGTACATGTGGCTGCCGGTGGCGCGCATCGACGAGGGCGCGCCGGGCGCCGAAGGGCAGGGCACGCGGCCCTCGCTGACGCCGCGGCACACCGGCACGCTGTGGAGCACCTACCGCGTCACGCAGGCGCTGCGCGTCGGCGGCGGGCTCAACGTGCGCTCGTCGCAGACGCCCATCCGCAACCCCGGCTTCGCGGTACCCGGCTTCGTCACCGCCGACCTGATGGCCGAGCTCCAGGCACTGCACGACAAGCTGACCTTCAAGCTCAACGTCAGCAACGTCACCGACAAGCTGGTCGCAGACCAGCTCTACACCGGGCACTACGTCCCCGGCACCGGGCGCCTGGTGCAGCTCACCGGCACCTACAAGTTCTGAACGCACGCGAGGAAGGGCCGTCGCCATGGAGCGCACCGCATCGAAACACGCCGCACCCGAAGCACGGACGCTGACGCGGCGGCGCCTTCTGGCCGCCGCGCTGCCGGCGTTCGCCGTCGCGGCGCTCGGCCCGGCAGCCGCCGCACCGGCGGCGCGCCAGCGCCTGG
>JAFECX010000019.1 GCA_018241895.1 Pseudomonadota bacterium | reverse complement strand
TGGACCTCATCCAGGAGGGCAACATCGGCCTCATGAAGGCGGTCGATAAATTCGAATACCGCCGCGGTTACAAGTTCTCGACCTACGCCACCTGGTGGATCCGCCAGGCCATCACGCGTTCGATCGCCGACCAGGCGCGCACCATCCGCATCCCGGTGCACATGATCGAGACCATCAACAAGATGAACCGCCTGTCGCGCCAGCACCTGCAGGAGTTCGGACACGAGCCCGACGCGCCGACGCTGGCCGAGCGCATGGAGATCCCCGAGGACAAGATCCGCAAGATCATGAAGATCGCCAAGGAGCCGATCTCCATGGAAACGCCGATCGGCGACGACGACGACTCGCATCTGGGCGACTTCATCGAGGACACCAACAACGTCGCGCCGGTGGACGCGGCGATGCAGGCCGGCCTGCGCGACGTCGTCAAGGACATCCTCGACAGCCTCACCCCGCGCGAGGCCAAGGTGCTGCGCATGCGCTTCGGCATCGAGATGAGCACCGACCACACGCTCGAAGAGGTCGGCAAGCAGTTCGACGTCACGCGCGAGCGCATCCGCCAGATCGAGGCCAAGGCCATCCGCAAGCTCAAGCACCCCAGCCGCTCGGACAAGCTCAGAACGTACCTCGACAACCTCTGAATCGGATCCGACGGCAGCGCCTTGACGACGCGCGTGTTCGCGGTGGCGCCTTCGCGCAACCCCAGGACGCGCCTGTTGCCCTGGGCCTCGATACCCAAGGCGAGGGGGATCACGCCGTCGGCCAAGTGGATGCCGTCGATCATCGTCACCGGCGGGTCCAGCCCGGCGATGGAACCCGACGGCCATTGCTGAAGCTGCCGCCGGCTCGGCGCCACAACGCGCCTGGACACCGAGCTCTTGGAGGTGGAGTCGGCCGCGGCGCGCAGCGCTTGGGGCCGCCCGGGTTGGATGCCGGCGTATCGCCGTGGGGACGCCCCGGCGGCAAACGCCTCGAGCGTTGCCCTGTCCAGCGGATCGTGCCCGCCGGCCCACACGAAGCTGGGTAGCGCCCGCTCACCCCGTTGCAGATCACGCACGCGCTGGCGCTGCACCGCGATGCGCCTGCCCGCCCGCACGACGCTGGCCGGCGTCACTCCCGCGCGCACCGAACAGCGGTGTTCCCGGGGCACGCCTTTGGGACCGCACAGCGCCGTGCGATCCCCTTCCATCGACGGCTCCAAGACGGCCCGCCCGGCCTGGGCACGCAACCCTTCGAAGCCAAGTCGCACCTCGTGCAACACCCCCAGCAGACCCAGCGCACCTTGCTCCGTTGCAGGGTGCCGGCTGGCGGCGCGAAACGAGTGAAGATTCGACGCGACCTGGCTTCGATGCGAGACTTCGTGCCGGCGGTTTCCTTTCGATGCCCGCGAGGCACCGGCATGTGCCCATGCGCGCGAAAGGAGCCGCCACCTTCAACTCAGCCTTTCCACAGATCTTGGGACATCGCCCATGACCGAGCCGACCCCGCAATTCGACCCCCGCCATTCCAGCGAGTTCTACACGTTTGCCGGCAAGGACGTACCCTGGCTGATGAAACTGTGGGCCGGACAGGCGCCGGACAAAGTCTTCATGATCTGGGAACCGAAGGAGGGGGAGAGCCGGTCCTGGACCTACCGGCAATTCTGGGAAGACGGCAACAGGATCGCCTGCGGCCTGATCGCCATGGGCGTGAAGAAGGGCGACAAGATCCTCATCCACGCAGAGAACTGCCCGGAAATGATGCTTGCCTGGTACGCGTCCAGCATCGTCGGCTCGGTGGCGGTGACCACCAATACCCGTTGCATCGGTGACGAACTGACCTATTTCGCCGAGCATTCGGGTGCAGTTGGCTGTATCACCCAGCCCAAGTTCCTCGCGGAGCTGGCGGCCAATGCCAAATCGATCGGCTGGTTCGTGGTCACCGACGACAACTCGGGCGAAGCGCCGGCCGACGAGCAAAGGAATCACGGCCACCCCTCCTTTGCCACGCTGATGCAGCATGGTGAAACGGCACCGATGCGCACGCCCGAACCCATGCTGCCGGTAGGCATTCAATACACCTCCGGCACCACTTCGCGCCCCAAGGCCGTGGTACACACCCACGCCAATGCGCTGTGGGGTGGCCGTTGCGGCGCGCAGAATCTGCAGATGGACAGCAGCGACACCTATCTCGTCTTCCTGCCCTGCTTCCACGTCAATGCCCAGAGCTGGAGCTTCTGGACCATGATGTGGGTGGGCGGCACGGTGGTGCTGCAACCCAAGTTCTCGTCGAGCAAGTTCTGGGAACTGTCGATGAAACACCGATGCACCCGGGCCTCGATGATCCCTTTCTGCTTCAAGGCCATCGCCCTGCAGGAAGTCCCCGAGCACCATTACAAGACCTGGGCCACCGGCATCAAGATGCACGCGGTGGAGATGCGCTGGAATGTGAAAACCTTCGCCACCTGGGGCATGACCGAGACCGTCACCCATGCGACGCGTTCCGACCTGCTGCAGGATTCGCCCGAGACGAACATCGGCGTGCCCGCGCCCGGCTATGAATTCGCCATCATGGACCCGGAGACCGGCAAGTACTGCGCGCCCGGCGTCAACGGCGACCTGTGGGTGCGCGGCACGCGCGGCATCCAGATGTTCTACGAGTACTACAAGGACCCGGAAGCCATGGCCAGGTCCTTCACCGCCGACGGCTGGTTCAAGACTGGCGACACGGCGCGTCTCGGCGAAGACGGCTACTTCTACTTCGCCGATCGCGACAAGGACATCCTCAAGGTCGGCGGCGAGAACGTCTCCGCCCGCCAGGTCGAAGAAACCATCCATGGCATCCTCGGCACGGGCGCACTCGACGAACTTGCGGTCGTCGCGCAGAAGCACGACATGCTCGACGAAGTGCCGGTGGTATTCGCCATCAAGAGCCAATGGACCACGCTCGCCGAGGACGAAATCCGCCGCCAGATCCTGGACGGCTGCAAGCGCGATCTGGCCGACTTCAAGCGACCGCGCAAAGTGTATTTCGTCGAGGAAATGCCGCGTGCCGCCCTCGACAAGGTCGCCAAGAACAAGCTGCGCGAAATGGCCGACGAGTTGGCCGATCAGGAGACGACAGCGGCAGAAAAACGGAACTGCCGCCGACCGTCATGACACGGCCCTGATGTCCGTGACGTCGATGGGCACATCACACGTGGATACTGCATGCCGGTGACCTGGCCGCAGCCGCTGAGTTGATGGGGCCGGCGCATGCATTGGCAGCGCGATCGGGCCATTGCACCGTTGTCTCGAGCGAGCCGCACGACTCGAGCCTCGGAGCATCGTCGTCGTGCGCGCACGCTGCGCGCGGGATGCGCCCCCGACTCCGCTGCGCTGGCGCGGGGCGGCAGGAGCCTTCCTGACTCGAGCGACCGGCTAAGCCGTCGATTGGGCAGGACGTCCGGTCCGGCATCGGACCGAGTGAAACGCTGTGATGGCGTGCTGATGGGACTCGAAACGGCGACCTATGCTGTTGATCTCATTGAGAACACTTCCGAAAGACATCGAACTGTTCCCCCGCCTGTTCCCCTTGTCCGCGTGGGACGTCTTGAGACCGCCAACGGCCATCATTCTGGTGCGGTCCCTGCGCCATCGCAATGGCTCGTTGCGCCGCCATAGCGCGAACGAGCCGGGAGAGGCACTCTCAGTCTGATGCCCCGAAGCCGTTGCGAACCAGGTCCGCGATCCGAACCGCCATGCTGCGCGCAGGATCGAACGGAAGGTCTTCGAATCCGAAGGCCGCGTAGAGCGCCCGAACATCGTCATCCAGCGGATGCGTCAGCACGCAGAAGCAGCCGACTTGGTCGGACAGGCGCACCGCCGTTGTGAGCGCATAGAACATCAGCGATCGCACAATACCCTGCCGCTGCCACCGCAAGTCCACCGCCAGTTGGCCCAGCAGGATGGCGGGCATCGGGTCGGGCCGGTTGCGTTGCTGTGCCTTGGGCAACCAAGCTCGCTCGATCTGCGCGGTCGACAGGCTCACGTAGCCGACGATGCTGCCGGCTTGCGCATCGCAGATCACGGTCGTCCGCGACACGCCCAACTCCTGGTTGCGCCAGGCGTGGCGGCGGAACCAGTGGTTCAGCGCGTCGCGACCGCAATCGAACGCTGCTGTGTCGTCATCGGCCGCCAGGGGCCGCGGCGGTATGAAGACGGCAGTGGTGTCCGAGGTCACTTCTGCCAGACGGGGCGCGTCTTGGACAGTCTTCGAAGTGCCGGGACTTCCCTCGCCGGCGCACTGGCCCAGGCCTCGAACCTGGCCCAGTCCTTCGCCGCAATCGTCACGATGCGACGATTCAGCAGGTCGGTCTCGGCGGCTTCGAGCGCACGCCGCCGCACGAAGTCGCTGAGACTGGTACTGGCCTGTTCGGCCGCGGCCTCCAGCAAGGCACGTTCGCTGGCATTGACGCGAACACTCAGAACGGCGGCGGAGGCGGTTGGCATGAGGACATCTCCCAACGGATGTATGACAATAGCATACAAACCCACTTGGCGCCATGCGCCTGTCATGTCCCCTGCGTGCGACGAGCGCCGTGCCGTGACTTCGTTCGGCAACATCTCACCCAGCTTCACCCACGTCACCTGATTTCAACCATGAACGTTCATCCCCTGCGCCCGCGCGATCACGAAGACGCGGCCCGCGTGGCCATCTCCTGGTTGGCCGAACGTCATCGCAAGGGCTGGCGCAATGCCTTCGAGGCCCTGCTGGACCTCTGGCGGCCCGAAGGCCCACGTGACGGCTGGCAACTGGACGAAGACGGCATGACCATGGTGTCGATCAACGCCGGCGAGTGGTTGATCGCCCGTGGGGATATCCACGCCCGGGGCGGCCCGCGCGAGATCAACGCCTACCTGCTGGGGCAGGAGGGTCCGTTTCTCACGCCCGGCCAGCGCGACTGGATCGCTCAAGTGCGCGCACGGCCGCTGCGCCTGTACCGCGTCACCGACGTGCAGCCCGGCGCCGGCATGACCCTGGTCGACGAGTTCGACCCGCAGGCCGACCCGCAGCCGGTGCGCGAGATCAGCGGCAGCCGCACTGCGAAGCCGGGCATGCTGATGGGCGCGCGCGTCATGGAGGTCGCTGCCGGCGCGGGCAGCGACGGGCACCGTGAGCTCTCGGGGGCCATCTATCCCTTCTCCAAGCTGGCCGAGGCGACCGTGCTGGCGCAAGCCCGGCAGGTGGGGGCCGGCTCTGCCGGACTGGGCCTCCACAGCGACAACCAACGCGATCTGCTCGAACTCGCGATCGCCCGTGCCTGGCTGGACCAGTGGTTCGCGCCCGCACCGCTGCCACAGATCCACGATGCGTCGACCGGCGACCCCCTGCTCCTGGTGACCGACCACTACCGCGTGCTCGACGCGGCGGCGCTCGCCGCTTCCATGGCGTCGCAGCCCGATGTCCACGGCGATGCGCAGCAGGGATGGAATCGCATGATCGAGGGCGCCGACGGCGCGCAGCGCAGCCTGTCGACCATCAACCCAGGACGCAGCACCGACCGCGTCGAACTCTTCCACCGCACACAGCGGCTGGCGGATGTTGGCCGCGCATGGTTCGAAGGCGTGGCCGGCGCGGCCGTGCAGCACCTGACGCGCGAGATTGCCGATCCGGCAGGCCATCTCGCCCGGGCCGGCGGCGGCCAGGGTGGCAACAACACGGGCCGCACGCCGCAATCCACCTCCACAGGCACACCGGACCTGCCGCCCGAGGTCATCGCACAGGCCATCGAGCAAGTGCTCCACCGCCACTACGCCAACTGGGCTGACGAGACCGTTGCGGCCCTGGACGGGCGCACCCCGCGCCAGGCCATCACCACGCCGGCAGGCTTGGAGCGCGTGAAGGGCCTGCTGCGCGAGTACGAGGAAGGCGAGCGCGAGCAGTCCGCCGCCCAAGGGCGGCCCGCGGTGTCCTACCAGTTCTTGTGGGACGCCTTGGGGATCTCGAGGTGAACAAGGACGGCACCGCGCCCGGCCACCGTGGCGATGCCGCACGGGTGTTGACCATCGACCTCGAGGAGCTGATCTGGGCCCTGAACTCGCGCGGCCCGCTCGGGGAGAGCAGCCACTGGCTGAACCTCGAGTCCGGGACGATCCTGTCCCTGATCGGACCCGATGCCGACGACGAAGCCGACGAGGATCCCCGCGATGACGACCGCTGGCTGTTGATCGAACCCATCGAGTCGTCCCAGGCCTTCCGCGGCATGGAGGACTTCGTCGATCAGTGCGGCGACGACCGGCTCGCCCGGGCGCTCGGGCAGGCGCTGCAACAGCGCAAGCCCTTTCGTCGCTTCAAGGACGTGCTGGCCGCGCACCCGGCGCCACGCGATGCCTGGTTCGCCTTCGAGCGGCAGGCGATGGAGGCGATCGCGCAGCGGTGGTGCGAAGCGCATGACATCTCGCCCCGGTGGGCGGTCCGGTCGAGCGGGTCTATGCCTCGAGCCGTGTCAGGTCGTCGAGGTCCGCTCGTCGCTGAGCGACCCTGCGCTCGTAGCTCGCCTGGTTCTTGGTGCACACCAGCACATGCGGACTGCCCTTGCGCTCGGTGCTGCAGTCGACGTCGCACCGACCCTGACGGATCGAGTCCTCGACGTGGCGTCGCTCAGCTTCACGCGCCTTGAAGCGCCAAACCTCCTGATCGGCACTCTGCAGGAACCGGCCCAGGGCCAGACAGTGCTCGCAGCGGCAGCTCGAGCGGGCCTCGCGCCGCCAGTCGGCAGGGGGCGCCAAGTCCAGTGAGCAGCGTGCGCGCAGGTGGTCCAGCGCAGCCGCCCGCAGGCGCAGGCAGGCCGGCCGGTTCAGCAGCGCGGGCCGCTCGGCGAGACGGCGCAAGGCCGGAACGATGACGGTATCCATGCCATAGGTCTTGGGCCAGGCCAGCCAGTGCGTCACGGCCTGATCGGCCAGCGCAGACAGGCCGGCGTGCCCGGTGGGAGCCAGGGCGCGCAGCGTGTCGTGGACCACGCCTGCATCGGCGCGTTCGCGGCGCCACGCATCGACCTGCGACTGGGGCCGCGCCGGGTCGCCCGGTATGGCGTCGAGCAGCGCCTGGGCGGCGCCGAGCAGTTGTCTCCGCCAGGCTGAAACGGCGGCGGCCCGTGCCAGCAAGTCAGCGCAGCCGGCGATGTGGAGGTCGGCATTGCCTTGCACGATCGCCGGCAGTAGCGCGCCGACCCGGGAGGCCGGCAGCAGCTTCAGTGCCTGCACCAGGGCCGCGTTGTCGTCGGCCGCATAGGCACCGGCCGCGACGATGTGGGTCAGCATCGATACGATGTGCTCGCGATCCTGCAGCCGCACCAGTTGCGACAGCATCGCGCTCTCGGCGGTCGGTCCATCGTTCGCCCGACGAGCCGCTTGCACGGGCCAGCAGGCCAGCATCTCGGCAGCCAAGGCGTGGGCCTCGTGCCAGTGCGCATGACCCGGTTCGGCTCCGTCGTCGATCCAGGCCCCGAGCATGCCGTCCAGCGCGGGCAACGAGGCCGCAAGACCAGCCCGCGCGATCAACCGCAGCCTCTGCGCATGCGGCCACAACACGAGGGCCGCTCGCTGGTAGCTGCGCTCGAACGAGGCGCCTTCGTTGCCGGTGGCCTCGCGGAAGTGCTGCTCGTCCGGTTCCATGTCGGCCAGCGCGTCCGGCGGGCAGACCTCGCCGTCGCTGAAGGGCAAGGCGCCCAAGGACGCCACACTGCCGTCGGGCCGCCTCCACTCCGACAGAGTCAAGGAGCGATCGAAGACCTCGGCGACCTTGAATTCGTCATCGTTCTCGTCATCGCCGTCATCCTCTTCGTCGTCATGGTAGCGGCTTCGCCACCGAGGGCCGGAGTAGCCGTTGTACTCCGCCGCACCACTCTCTTCGATGCGCAGCAGCGCCAGGTGCAGTTCGCAGGCGGCATCGCCCGCGGCCGTGGTCAGCACGGTGGCAGCCGCAGCATCTGCGCCCTTGAGCGCAGCAAACGACAGCTCGGCTGGCGTGTAGGCATGCGCCAACGGGTAGACCAGCTTGAGGGGCTGGTCTTCATCGGGCTTCGCCATTTCGTTGCACCACACGCGCAGCAAGCGTTCCAGTGCAACCGTCTCCTTGTCGTAAGACGGCGGCCGGGGCAAACGCCCGCGGCCCTTGCGCCGCAGGTTGTAGACGAGCACCAGCCGACACCCCGAGGTGATGGGCAGCACCTCGTGCACGCAGTCGGCATAGAACGCGGCCCAGGCCAGCTCGGAAAGGTCAGAACGGCGCAGATCGAGTCGCGCTTCGCGTTCGCGGTGACGGATCACCAGTTCACCGCCGCCGTGCAACGAGGGCAGCGCGACGATCAGCGTGCCGAACATTCCGGGTCCCTTTTCGGTGTCCCGATGCTCGAGGAAGAAGCTGCCCTCGTCGTAGACCAGAAGCTTGTACAACTCGGCCTGCACCCCGGCACCAGCGCCGAGTCCAATGGCTGCGCGTTCGACAACGCCATCCAGCGTCGTCTGCCAGTGCCTGCCCTGGATGCGAACGCGATCGGCGCCGATCTGCCAGGACCGGCGCACGGCGGTGTCGACCAGCGTTTCTGTCCCGCGGCCATAAGGGGCGCGCTCCGCCACCGCGATGAGCCGAGCAGCCTGCGCCGGCAGCAGCGGGAACGCGATCGGCCCGATACCTTCGACCTCGATCAGCGGGACATGCATGGCGCACTCGCCCGCAGCAAAGAAGTCGCCCGGCGTCTGCACGGTTTGCAGGATGGCGGCCAAGTCGGCGTTGATCGAGTCCATGATCGGTGCTCCGAGGCTGACAGTGTGCTCGGTGTCGAGCGGGTCACACCGGATCGGCGCCTGCGCATCGGGTAGTCGACTACGCCAACCGCTCCATCGTGAGCGTCCGGCGGCCCCACCTTGCAGCGCAGGTGATGGTGCGTGACGATGGTGTCCACCTAAGAATTGGTGGACAGCTATGCATCCCAAAACCACCCCACGCCGAGTCCATGACGCACAGCT
>JAFECX010000199.1 GCA_018241895.1 Pseudomonadota bacterium | reverse complement strand
CGCCGGCGTGCGGCGCGGCCCGCGCGCGGGCGGGCCGCAGCGGCCGTGTCAGAACGTCGTCCAGTCGTCCCCGGGGACGGCGGCGGCAGCGATGGCCGGCTCCGCCCTGCGCGCCGCAGCCTGTGCGCTCGTCGCGCCGTCGCGGCCGGCATCCTTCGCGGCAGCGGGGCGGGCCGCCGGCGGCGGCAGGCCGGCACGTGCCGGTGTCGGGGTGTTCGCCGCCATCGGTGTCCCTGGGGCGGCGCTGCGCGCGCCCGCGCCATCGAGCCTGAAGCGTGACATCACCTCGGCCAGCTGCGTGGCCTGGTGGCGCAGGCTCTCGGCCGCGGCGGCCGTTTCCTCGACGAGCGCGGCATTTTGCTGCGTCACCTGGTCGAGCTGCTGCACCGCGTCGCCGACCTGCCCGATGCCCTGCGACTGCTCGGCCGAGGCGCTGGACAGCTCCGAGATCATCTGGCTCACGCGCTGCACCTGGCGCACGATCTCGCTCATCGAGGCACCGGCCTCGTCGACCTGCCGGGCGCCGGCCTGCACCTTCTCGACGCTGGCGCCGATCAGGCCCTTGATCTCCCTGGCCGCCTCGGCCGAGCGGCCGGCCAGCGTGCGCACCTCGCTGGCCACGACCGCGAAGCCGCGCCCCTGCTCGCCGGCGCGCGCCGCCTCGACCGCGGCGTTCAAGGCCAGGATGTTGGTCTGGAACGCGATGCCGTCGATGACGCCGATGATGTCGGCGATCTTGGTCGACGCAGTGGCGATGTCCTGCATCGTGCTGACGACCTGGCCGACCAACTCGCCGCCCCGGCGCGCCGCCTGTGACGCGCCGGCGGCGAGCCGGTTTGCCGCCTCGGCGGTCTCGGCGCTGGCCTTCACCGTGCCGGAGAGTTGCTCCATCGAGGCCGCCGTCTGCTGCAGGTTGCTCGCCTGCTCCTCGGTGCGCTGGCTCAGATCGGTGTTGCCGCTGGCGATCTGCGCCGACGCGGTGGCGATGCCGTCGCTGCCCGTGCGCACGCGGCCGACGATCTCGGCCAGACCCTGCTGCATCGCGGCGAGCGACGCCAGCACGCTGCCCTGGACGGCGCTGCCCGCACCGGCCACCGGGCTCAGATCGCCCGCCGCCACGCGCCGCGCCACGGCGCCCAGTTCGGCCGGCTCGGCGCCCAGCGCGCGGCTCAGACTGCGCGTCATCAGCCAGCCGGCGACGGCGGCGGCAACGAACGCGAGCAGGCAGCCCGCGACGAGCAGGGCGCGCTCGCGTGCATACCCGGCCGCGGCCTCGGCCACCAGCTGCGCCGAGCGGGTGCCGATGTACTCGCTGTAGGCCTGGCCGGCACGCTCGAGCGCGGCCAGCAGCGGGCGGCACTCCTGGTTGATCTTGTCGATGGCCGCGTCGCGCTTGCCGGCCGAAGCGAGCTCGACGATCGCCAGCACGACCGGCGCGTAGCTCTTCTCGACCGAGGCGATCGCGGCGACGAGCGCCTTCGCCTCGGCGGGTACATCCGCTGCCGCCGCCATCTGCTCGAGCCGCGCCAGGTGCTGCTGCACGTCCCCGTGGGCCTGCAGGGCGCGCGCCTTCTCGGCGTCGCGCTCCTGCGCTGCGGCGGCGAGCACGAGATTGCGCGCCGCGACCGCGCGCCGATCGGCCGCCGTGCGCACCTCGTAGGATTGCAGCACGCGCGCATGGATGCCGTCGACGAAGCCGCGATAGCGGGCATCGGCCTGGCCGAGCAGCACGACGGCCAAGGCCGATACCAGCAGCACGATGGCGGCCAGGCCGCCGAAGGACCAGATCAGTCTGGCACGCACAGTCATGTTCGTCGTCTTCATCGATGGGCTTCGCACAGGAGGAGGCCGGCGCGCGGAATCGCGCCGGTGAATGAGCATGATTCCTGTTGTCGACCGGCGATGCGGCGACTTGAGCGTGGCGGCAGCCGCTCTTTTCAGGACCGGCTCGAGGCCCTGCGCACCGTCCGCTCCTGGCACGACGACATTCCCCGCGGCGGCGCTGGCGGGTGATCGGCATCGATATCGCACCTTGCCTGCGGCGCCGCCGACGCCGCACAGACCGCCGGGCGGTGCCGCAGCCGTCTAGGATGGACGCCTGCGCGAACCGGGGGCGTGTCCCACGCTCGCGTCGCGCAGCCTGCGGTGCAAAGGACGGTGTGAATTGAGCGTCAGGCTGCTGTTCGGCTTTCACGCCGTGACGGTGAGGTTGAAGACGGCCCCGGAGTCGGTGGTCGAGGTCCACGTCGATGCGACGCGACGCGACGCGCGCATGCGCCAGTTCGTCGCGCGCGCCGTGGCGGCGGGCGCGCGCATCGTCGACAGCGACGGCGAGCGCCTCGCGCGCCTGGCGCACACCGGCGCCCACCAGGGCGTGGTGGCGCGCGTGCAGCCGCTGGCGCCGCGCCACTCGCTCGACGACATCCTCGATGCAGTCGTGGGCGTGCCGCTCGTGCTGGTGCTCGACGGCATCACCGATCCGCACAACCTGGGCGCTTGCCTGCGCGTGGCCGACGGCGCCGGCGTGCACCTGGTGCTGGCGCCGCGCGACCATGCCGTGGGCATCAACGCCACCGTGGCCAAGGTGGCCAGCGGGGCGGCCGAGACGGTGCCCTACCTCATGGTGGTCAACCTGGCGCGCACGCTGGGCGAGTTGAAGGAGCGCGGGCTGGCGATCCTCGGCGCGAGCGACGACGCCGAGGGCTCGATCCACGACGCCGACCTGCGCCGCCCGCTGGCACTCGTGCTGGGCGCCGAGGGCCGGGGCATGCGCCTGCTCACGCGGCGCAGCTGCGACGAACTGGTCCGCATCCCGATGAAGGGCGCGGTCGAGAGCCTCAACGTCTCGGTGGCCGCCGGCGTGTGCCTGTACGAGGCGTTGCGCCAGCGCGGCGGCTGACGGCTCGGCGACGGTGCCGGGCGGCCCGGTGCCGGGCCCGCCCTGCGGCGCAGGGTGCGCTAGCGGTCAGCGGCCGGTGGTGCGGCCGCGTTCGCCGTTCACCCGACCCAGCCGAGCGCGCCGGCGACGGCACCGATCGCGATCGGCACCAGCGGCCCCAGGCGCGTGCGCAGCATGAGCACCAGCGTGACGCCGACGAGCGCCCAGCTGCCCGGCTGCGCGGCCGCCGGCGCGTACAGCAGCCAGGCGGTGGCCAGCAGCAGCCCGAGCGTGAGCGGGGCCATGCCCGAGGTGAAGGCGCGCACGGCGCGGCTGTCGCGGCGGCTCTCGCCCCAGCGCGTGGCGTGCAGCGTGAGCACGGAGGAGGGCAGCAGCGTGCCGAGCATCGTCACCAGCGCCCCGAGCAGGCCGGCGATGTCGAAGCCGAGCACGGCCACGAACAGCACGTTGGGGCCCGGCGCGGCCTGCGCCAGCGCGATGGCGTCGCCGAACCCGGTGTCGCCGAGCCAGCCGCGCTCGCCGACGACGTAGCGCTGCATGTCCGCGGCCGTGGTCATCGCGCCGCCGATGGCCAGCAGCGAGAGCATCAGGAAGTGTCCGAATAGCTGCAGCCAGTCGGCCGCCGTGAGCGCGTGCGTGCCGAGCAGCCAGGGCGTCATCGGGCAGCGGCGCCGAGCCGCCGCCAGGCCGCGGCCACCGCCACGCAACCCAGGCCGAGCGCCACGCCGACCAGCGGCCAGTGCAGCACGCCGACGGCCAGCAGCGTGAGCGCACCCAGGAGCGCGTTCAGCGGCGTGCCGAGCACGTTGCCGCGCAGCGCGGAGGCGAGCCGGATCGCGGTGCTCGCCACCAGCCCCGCCGCCACCACCGCCATGCCGCGCAGCGCGCCGGCCACCCACGGCAGCTCGCGCAACTGCATCGCCGCCACGGCCAGTGTCAGCACGACGACGCTAGGCGCCAGCAGCATGCCGAGCAGCGCCGTCAGTGCGCCGCGCCAGCCGAAGAAGCGGTCGCCGATCATCAAGGCCAGGTTGACGACGGTGGGCCCCGGCAGCACCTGAGCGCTCGACAGGAGGCGCAGGAACTCCTCGCGCTCCACCCAGCCCAGCCGCTCGACGAGCTCGTGCTGCGCCACCGGCAGCACGCCGCCGAAGCCTTGCAGCGCCAGCCGCGTGAAGGCGCCGAACAGCTCGCGGTGCGTGGCCGGCGCGGCCTGCGCGTTGCGCGCGGGCGGGGCGGCCGGCCCGGGCTGCGCGCTCACGGCCCTGGCGGGCGCGCCGGCGTCACCCGCGCCGTGAGGCGCCTCAACGCAACACCTCGAGCGCTTCGGGGTTGACGATGTTCGTCGGCTTGTTGCGGATGAAGTTCACGACGTTCTCGAACGCGGCGCCGAACATGCGCTCGTAGCCGTCCTGTTCGACGTAGCCGATGTGCGGCGTGCAGACGGCGTTCTCCAGCCGCAGCAGCGGGTGGCCCTGCAGGATCGGCTCGCTCTCGAACACGTCGACCGCGGCCAGCCCGGGGCGGCCGCGGTTCAGCGCCGCGACCAGCGCGTTGTCCTCGATCAGCTCGGCGCGCGACGTGTTCACGAGCAGCGCGGTGGGCTTCATGCGCGACAGCGCATCGAGCCTGACGATGTGGCGCGTGGCATCGAGCAGCCGCAGGTGCAGCGACAGCACGTCGCAGGTCTCGAAGAACGTCTCGCAGTCTGCGGCCGCCTCGTGGCCGTCGGCCACGGCATGCTCGCGCGACGCGGCGCTGCCCCAGACCTGCACGCGCATGCCGAAGGCGCGCCCGTAGCCGGCGACCCGGCGTCCGATCTTGCCGTAGCCCCACACGCCCAGCGTCTTGCCTTCGAGCCGCACGCCGATGCCGAAATTGGGCGGCATCGATGCCGCCTTGAGCCCGCTTTGCTGCCAGGCACCGTGCTTGAGGTTGCCGATGTACTGCGGCAGGCGCCGCAGCGCGGCCATGATGAGCGCCCAGGTCAGCTCGGCCGCCGCCACCGGCGAGCCCGGCCCCTCGGCGACGGCGATGCCCAGCCGCGTGCACGCGGCGACGTCGATGTGCGGGCCCGCGCGCCCGGTCTGCGCGATGAGCTTCAGGCGCGGCAGCTTCTCGAGCAGCGCGCGCGGGAAGTGCGTGCGCTCGCGGATCAGCACCAGCACGTCGGCGTCGCGCAGCCGCACCGAAAGCTGGCCGATGCCCTTGACGGTGTTGGTGAAGACCTTGGCGTTGTACGGCTCGAGCAGCGCGGCGCACTCGAGCTTGCGCACCGCGTCCTGGTAGTCGTCGAGGATGATGATGTTCATGCGGCGAAGGCGGCGGCCGCGCGCATCGGTGGCCGCGCGATCGCGTCGATTGTGCCGCGCCCAAGCGAAACGGCGGCCCGCGGGCCGCCGTTGCACGGTGTTGCAGATGAAAGCTTCAGACCTTGCGGCGGCGCGCCATGCCCAGGCCGGCGAGCGCCAGGCCCACGAGCGCGACCGAGCCGGGCTCGGGGATCTCCCCGCCGCCGTTGTTGCCGTTGCCGGGTTCGCTCGCCGCGGCGGCGAAACGGAATCGCACGTTGCCGATCGAGATTCCCGCTCTCTCCTGACCTTCGGGCGGCGCCACGAACTGGAGCAGGATGCCGGCGATGTTACTCGCCTCGTTTCCTTGGGCGTCGACGGACTTCAGACCGAGGAATTCGATGCCCGATGGCGTGCAAGGGTGTGCTGGATGGTCCTCGCCGAACGGGTCGGCGCAGTCGTTGAGCAAAGGCGGTGTAAGCGGCCCCAGTGCATTGGCGTTCGAGCCGAATGCGGTCATCTGGACGCTGCCGACGGCGTCGAAATGACCCGCGTCCAGGCCCACGGCCGCGACCGGACGGCTGAACAGGATGGCGATCGGGCCAGTGAAGGCGCCGCCGTTCGGTCCGATGCCGGCCAGGATCTCGCCGGGCTGTTGGGCCGCATCCTTCGTCACGATGGCGGTCGACCCCGAGGCCAGAGCCAGGGGCGCGCTGGGGGTGCCGCCAAGACAGGCGAGCGAGGAATCGAAGCGGCATCCCGTCAGGTCCTGCCCGGCGAAGAAGCCGGCAAACGACACCTCCAGTCCACCCAGGTCCGCGAACGTGTACGAGGGGTTCTTCGTGCCTAGCGTCGCATCGGCGAAAGTGATGCTGGGCGCGCTGGCGTTGTCCCACGCTTTGAGCTGGACGACGGCGGCCTGGGTCTGCAGCGCACCGACGGTCATCGCCATCGCGATCAGGGTTTTCACCAGAGGGGGCTTCATTCTTGTCCTCGCAGCACGTTGAATCGATATGTAACCGCCGTGATGCAATTCACGGGCCAGATCGACAAACGCATGGCGAATCAACTGCTTGGATTTTCATCGCCGGGCCGCGAGCGGGCAGGTGTCAAATCGGTCGACACCGCGTGTGGCACTGGCCGCACTCGATGCGCCATGCGGCCACGCGGCACGCAAGGCGGTGTGCGCGAACCTGCCTGCCCGCCGCGCAGGCGCTGCAGGGCCGCCGAAGTCGCGCACAGCGGCCGAGCCAGCGCGCTCGCCGCCGTCCGACGCGCCGCCGTGGCGGCCGCGCCGGATGCAACGGATGCGCCGGATGCAACGGCTGCAACGGATGCAACGGATGCAACGGATGCGCCGGATGCGCTGCGCCGGCGCCGGATGCGTCCAGCGCCGGCCGCAGCCTCTTCAGCGCTGCGCCATGCGCTCGCGTGCCGGCGTGTGCGCTGCGCGGCGGCCGCTCGCGGTCTTGCGCGCGGGTGTCTTGGCCGCGAGGCGGGCGCCGCTCGCCTTGGCGCCGGCGTGATGCGCCGCCTTGGTCTGCACCTGCATCGTGTGTGATCGAGCCGCCGTGCGCACCGCGGCCTGCGCCGCCATCCGTGCCGGCACCATGACGACGACGAGCCCGCCGGGCGCGAAGCGGGCCCCGATGCCCACGCCGTTCCACTCGGCCACGCGGGCCGCGGGGACGCGATAGCGGCGCGCCACCGCGGCCACGCTGTCGCCCTTGCGGCCGGCCTTGAAGGCCACGCGGCGCTGCGGCGGCGCTTCGGGGGCGAGCGCGATCGTCGCGTTGTCGGCGATGTGCGCGGGGACGTCGTCGTCGTGCCGGCTGCTGCGCGGCACCAGCAGCACCGAGCCCGTCTTGACGAGCATGCGCGGCGGGATCTGGTTGACCTCGCGCAGCTGGTGCTCGTTCGTGCCGACCAGGTGCGCGGCCTCGGCGACCTTGACGGTGCGCGGCGCCGTCCAGGCGGTCCAGGTGGCGAGCGGCTCGGGCGCCACGGCCAGCTCGCGCAGGAAGCGGTTGGCGCTGTCGTACGGCAGCAGCAGCTGCGGCGTGCCCGCGGCGAGGATCACCGGCTTGCGGTGCTGCGGGTTGAGCTGCTTGAACTCGTCGACGCTGAGTCCGGCCAGGCGCGCCGCGACGTCGATGTCGATGTCGCGCTCGATCGCCACGCTGAGGAAATACGGGTGGTTGCGCAGCTGCGGCAGCGCCAGGCCGAAGGCGCCCGGCGTGCGCACGATGTTCTTCACCGCCTGCAGCTTGGGCACGTATTCGCGCGTCTCCTGCGGCAGGCGCGCGAGGCTGGACAAGTCGGTCGCGAGCCCGGCGCGCTGGTTGCGCGCGATGGCGCGCTGCACGTTGCCCGGGCCCCAGTTGTAGGCGGCCAGCGCGAGCTGCCAG
Source organism: Pseudomonadota bacterium (assembly GCA_018241895.1). Taxonomy (GTDB): domain Bacteria; phylum Pseudomonadota; class Gammaproteobacteria; order Burkholderiales; family Burkholderiaceae_C; genus Rubrivivax. The sequence continues at coordinate 16,447 of JAFECX010000199.1, read as the reverse complement.
TCGGCGAAGCGGGCGTACAGCTGCTGCAGGTAGTCGAGCGCGGCGCGCGTCGAGGCGAGCACGTCGCTGCGCTCGTCGCGGAAGATGTTCTGCGTCAGTTCGAAGTCCCTGCCGGTGCCCGGCATGAACTGCCACATGCCCGAGGCGCGCGCGCTCGAGACGGCGCGCGGGTTGAACGCACTCTCGACGAACGGCAGCAGCGCCAGCTCGGTGGGCATGCCGCGGCGCTCGACTTCCTCGACGATGTGGAACAGGTAGCGCCCACCGCGCTCGGTCATGCGCTGCACGTAATCGGGGCGGCCGGCGTACCAGGCCTCCCACTTGCGCACCAGCTCGTCGTCGAGGTCGGGGATGCGCATGCCGGCGCGCACGCGCTGCCACAGGTCGACGCGCTGCGCGTCTTGCTGCGGGTCGAGCCGCACGCGGGGCAGCGGCGCCGCCGGCGGCTCGCCGGCACCGGGTTCCCCGGCGCGGGACGCGGCGGCGGCGGCGATCGCGTCGGCGTCGGCGTTGGCCTGGCGCAGCGGTGTGTCTGCGGCGCTGCCGGCACGCGTGCGCGCCGCGTCGGCCGCCGCCGTGCCGGCGCTCCCTGCACCGCCCGCGTTCGCATTCGCGGCGCGCTCGGGTGCGCTGGCGCAGCCGGCGAGCACCGCCAGCACGGCCAGCAGCAATACGAGCGTGCCGCGCGGGGGCGCGGCACGGCGGGCCTGGCGGGGTGTCATGTGTGTCATGGGAACCGATTCTTCCATTCGCGCAGCGCAGTGAACACGCTCACCACGTCGTCACCGCGCGCCTGTTGCACCTGCGCCGCAGCCACCACCTCGGGCACGCTGCAGCGCAGGAAGGGGTTGATCTCGAGCTCGAGCCCGATCGACGAGGGCAGCGTCGGTCGATCCGCGGCGCGCAGCGCCTCGCAGTGCGTGCGGTACGCGGCCAGCTTCCGGTTGCCCGGCTCCACCGCGGCGGCGAAGCGCAGGTTGGCCAGCGTGTACTCGTGCGCGCTGCACACGCGCGTGGCCGCGGGCAGCGCAGCGAGGCGCGCAAGCGAGGCCGCCATCTGCGCCGGCGTGCCTTCGAAGACGCGCCCGCAGCCGCCCGAGAACAGCGTGTCGCCGCAAAAGAGCAGCGGCGCCGCGGCATCGCGCTCGACGTACGCGACGTGGCCTGAAGTGTGGCCGGGCACGTCGATGACCTCGAAGCGCGTGCCCAGCACGTCGATCACATCGCCCGCGGCGTGCGGCACGAAGGGCGCGGGAATGCGCTCGCGCGCCGGTCCGTGCACCGCGCCGCCGGGCGCGAGCAGCGCGCGCAGGGCGTCGACGCCGCCGACGTGATCGGGATGATGGTGCGTCACTAGAATGCCGGCCAGCGCGAGGCCCCTGGCCTCGAGCGCCGCGCGCACCGGATCGGCATCGCCCGGATCGACGATCCACGCCTGCGTGGCGTGGCACAGCATCCAGATGTAGTTGTCGCTGAACGCGGGCAGGGCAACGAGATCCATGAGGCAGATGACGCGGGACGGGTCGATTGTAGAGTTGGCCGCCTGGCTGCAGAGCGCGCCCGGGCGCCATCTGCTGGCGTGGGAGCAGCAGCGGCTCGACGACGCACTGGCCGATGCGTTCGGCTTTCATGCCGTGCAGCTGGGCCTGCCCGAACTCGACGGCCTGCGCACCAACCGCATGCCGCATCGCTGGCTGGCCAGCGATGCGCTGCATCCGTTGGATGCCCTTGCTCCGTGCGGCGGCGGCGATGTCGAGCCGGCCGCGGCCGCGCGGCGCGTGAGCCTGCACTGCGAGTTCGATGCGCTGCCGTTTGCGAACGCGAGCATCGACCTCGTCGTGCTGCCGCACGTGCTCGAGTTTGCGCGCGACCCGCACCTGACGCTGCGCGAGGTCGAGCGCGTGCTCGTGCCCGAAGGCCGCCTCGTCGTCGCCGGCTTCAACCCGGCGAGCCTGTGGGGGCTGCGCCAGCGCGCGGGCCGCTTGCGGCGCGCACTCGGCTTCGCGCGCGGGCGCAGCCTGTTCCTGCCGCGCGCCGGCGAGGCGATCGGCTACTGGCGGCTGCGCGACTGGCTGCGGCTGCTCGGCTTCGAGGTCGAGGTGGGTCGCTTCGGCTGCTGGCGCCCGCCGATCGCGAGCGCGGTCTGGCTCGAGCGCTGGCGCTGGCTCGACCGCATCGGCGAGCACTGGTGGCCGGTGCTGGGCGCCGTGTACTTCGTCGTCGCCGTCAAGCGCGTGCGCGGCATGCGCCTGGTGGGGCTGCTCAAGCCCGAGCGCCGCAACAGCGCCACCGCAGCGGCCACGGTGGCGCGACGCGACGCACCGCTTGCGCACGCGCAGGCGCACGGGCACGGGCACGTCTATGCGCTCGCCGGCGAACCTTTGTCCGATCGCGTGCCCGAGCACGAGCACGAACACGAACACGAACACGCATGACCACGGTCGAGATCTACGCCGACGGCGCCTGCCGCGGCAACCCCGGGCCCGGCGGCTGGGGCGCCTGGCTGAAGAGCGGTGCGCACGACAAGGAGCTCTTCGGCGGCGAGCCGCTCACCACCAACAACCGCATGGAGCTCACCGCGGTGATCGAGGCGCTGGCCGCGCTCCAGCGCCGCTCGGTCGTCACGATCCACACCGACAGCGAGTACGTGAAGAACGGCATCACGAGCTGGATCCACGCCTGGAAGCAGCGCGGCTGGCGCACCGCCGACCGCAAGCCGGTGAAGAACGTCGACCTGTGGCAGCGCCTGGACGCGCTCAACGCGGCGCATGAGGTGCACTGGCGCTGGGTCAGGGGGCACGCGGGCAATCCGGGCAACGAGCGTGCGGACGCGCTGGCCAATCGCGGCGTCGACCAGGTGCTCGCGCGGCGCTGACGAGCGCAGCGGCCGACGGCGCTGCGGCGCCGTCCTTGCGTGCGGCGTCGCGACGCGAAGATGGCGCGGCGCCGGCGGGCGCGCAGGGTGCGGCGCGTGGATCGCGAAGGCGTGGCCGTGCGCTGACGCGCCGAGGCCGAAGCTCAACCGCCGATGTAGTGCATCTCGACCCTGCGCGAGCCGCCGCCGGCGCCCGGCTGCGCCGCGCTGCGCAGCTCCGAGTAGCGGTCCTCGCGGCCGCGCCAGACGAGGCCGATCGCGGCCGCGATGTCCTCGTCGCTCGCGCCGCCGCGCAGCAGCGCGCGCAGGTCGTGCCCGTGCGTCGCGAACAGGCACAGGAAGAGCTTGCCCTCGGTGGACAGGCGCGCGCGATTGCAGTCGCGGCAGAAGGCCTGGGTGACGCTGCTGACGAAGCCGACCTCGCCCGCGCCGTCAGCGTAGCGCCAGCGCTGCGCCGTCTCGCCGCGCGCCGTCGCCTCGAGCGGCTCGAGCGCGAACACGGCCGCCAGCCGTGCGCGCACCTCGGCCGACGGCAGCACCTCGTCCATGCGCCAGCCGTTGCTGGCGCCGACGTCCATGTACTCGATGAAGCGCAGCGCCGCGCGCCGGCCGTAGCGTTCGCGCACGTGGCGCGCCAGCGGCACGATCTCCCGGTCGTTGGTGCCGCGCTTGACGACCATGTTGATCTTCACGCGCGCGATGCCGGCGGCCAGCGCCGCGTCGATGCCGCGCAGCACGTCGGCAGCGGCGAAGCCGACGTCGTTCATGCGCTGGAAGACCGATTCGTCGAGTGCGTCGAGACTGACCGTGATGCGCTCGAGCCCGGCTTCGTGCAGCGCGTGCGCCTTGCGCTCGAGCAGCGAACCGTTGGTGGTGACGGCGATGTCGAGCCGCTCGCCTGCGGCCGTGCGCAGCTGCGCAAGTTGCGCGACGAGCGCTTCGATGTCCTTGCGCAGCAACGGCTCGCCACCGGTCAGCCGCACCTTGTGCACGCCGTGCGCGATGAACAGGCGCGCGATGCGCGTGATCTCCTCGAAGGTCAACAGCGACTTGTGCGGCAGGAAGCGGTAGTCGCGGTCGAACACCTCCTTGGGCATGCAGTAGGTGCAGCGGAAGTTGCAGCGGTCGGTGACCGAGATGCGCAGGTCGCGCAGCGGACGGCCCAGGCGGTCGGCGAGGCGGCCGTTCGGCGGCTCGGCGTGCTCGGGTATGCGCGGCACCGTCGCCGCGTAGCGCAGGTCGGCCAGGGGGTTGACGCTCTCGCCCATGGTCCGGCATTGTGCCGCGCAGCGCGGCGGCACGACACCGGCAGGGGCTAGTGCGTGCTGCGGCTGGCGTCGGTTGCCGTGGACGCTGCCGTGGGCTGGCGGACGCTGCTCGCGGGCTCCACGGTCGTCGCCGGCGGTGCCGTGGCCCCCGGTCGTGCCGCCGCCGCGGCGGCCAAGGGCAGGGCCGCGAGCACGCCTGCCGCAGCGCCATCGACGCGCCGCGCGCCGTCGTAGCGCCGGCTCCAGTAGGCCTCGCGCATGTCCTCGATGCGCACCTGCGCGCCGCTGCGCGGGGCGTGGATGAACTTGCCTTCTCCGACGTAGATGCCGACGTGCGAGAAGGCGCGGCGCATGGTGTTGAAGAACACGAGGTCGCCCGGGCGCAACTCGTCGTGCCGCACCTCGAGCAGTCCGGCGCGCGTGGCCTGCTGGTCGGCACGCCGCGGCAGCACGAAGCCCAGGCTGTGCTCGAACACGTAGCGCGTGAAGCCGCTGCAGTCGAAGCCCTCGTCGGCCGAGTTTCCGCCGCGCCGGTAGCGCACGCCCAGGAAACCCATCGCCGAGAGCACGAGATCGGAGGCGGCTTCGCGCAGGCGCTGCACGAGTGGACCCGCCTGCGAGGCGTCGGCGTTCGGCGCCGCGCCATCGGCCTTGGGCACGCCGGCTTCGGCATTGGGCACGCCGCCTTCGGCCCTGGGCGCGAGGCCCTTGTCCTCGAGCAGTTGCTGCACCGCGTCGGGCGCCGCCTGCGCGGGTGACATCACGAGCGTGCAGGCCAGGGCCAGTGCCACAGCCAGTGCGCCGTGCCGCGAGGCAGCCCTGCGGCAGCGGTGTTGGGGAGGCGTCATCGGGGCGCGAGCTTAAGCAGGCATCCCGTCGGCGTCAACACATGCAGGCCGTGGCACGATCGCATCCCCGACGTGTGGATGCAACGATATGTTCAAGGCCCTGCTGCTGGAGAAGGACGACGCCGGCTTTCGCGCCGGCACGACGACGCTGGACGAGGCCCGCCTGCCCGCAGGCGACGTGCTCGTGCGACCCGAGTTCTCGACCATCAACTTCAAGGATGGCCTGGCACTCACCAACCGCTCGCCGGTGGTGCGCAGCTGGCCGATGGTGCCCGGCATCGACGGTGCCGGCACCGTGCTCGAGAGCACGCATGCCGACTGGAAGGCCGGTGAGCGCTTCGTGCTCAATGGCTGGGGCGTGGGCGAGACGCACTGGGGCTGCCTGGCCGAACGCGCACGCCTGAAGGGCGAGTGGCTCGTGCGGCTGCCCGCGGCCTTCACGCCGCGCCAGGCGATGGCCATCGGCACTGCCGGCTACACGGCAATGCTGTGCGTGCTGGCGCTCGAACGCCACGGGCTCGAGCCCGGTGACGGCGACGTGCTGGTCACCGGTGCCAGCGGCGGCGTCGGCAGCGTGGCGATCGCGCTGCTGGCCGGGCTCGGCCACCGTGTCGTGGCGGCGAGCGGCAAGACGGCGCAAGTCGATTACCTGAGGCGGCTCGGCGCCGCTGACGTCATCGACCGCGCCGAGCTGGCCGGCCCGGGCAAGCCGCTGCAGAAGGAGCGCTGGGCCGCGGCGGTGGACGCGGTGGGCAGCCACACGCTGGCCAACGTGCTGGCGCAGACGCGCTACGGCGGCACCGTTGCGGCCTGCGGCCTTGCCCAGGGGATGGATCTGCCGGCCTCGGTGGCACCGTTCATCCTGCGCGGCGTCACGCTGGCCGGCGTCGACAGCGTGATGTGCCCGCGGCCGCGGCGCGAACAGGCGTGGTCGCGGCTGGCACGCGACCTCGATGCCGGGCTGCTCGAGACCATGGTCTCCGAGGTGCCGCTCGAAGGCGCCATCGACGCCGCCGAACGGCTGATGGCCGGCCAGGTGCGCGGCCGCGTCGTCGTGCGGCTCGGCTGAGCAACCCGTGAACGAACCACTCACGCCCGCTCGACGCGCCCTGACGCCCCCGCTCGGCGTTGCAGATGCTCGCCCCATGGCGCGATGGGGCTGTGCTTTGCGCCTTGTTCGGGGCCGCCCTGTCGCGCCGCTCGGGCGCGACCGATGCATTCACAGGTTCTGAGCGGCCCGGCGTCGGTGCTCGCGTCGACCGGCCGTGCAGCCGGCATCTCGGCCATGACTGCGGCCGCCGCTTGCGCGTCGAGCCAGCGCCGCGGTTGCAGGCCAGCCGTATAGTCAACGCGCTCTGGACTGCCTGCGCGAGGCGGTGAGATGAACCGGATCGACGCCAGCCGCACGGCGCTGGTGCTGGTGGACTACCAGGCGCGGCTGCTGCCGGCCATCGCCGATGCCGCCGGCGTGCTCGCGCACGCGCTGCTGCTGGCCGACGCGGCGCTCATGCTCGGCGTGCCGGTCGTCGGCACCGAACAGAACCCGGCCGGACTCGGCCCCAACGTCGAGGCGATCCGCCAGCGCTGCGCGCGCACGCTGGCCAAGACGCACTTCGACGCCTGCGCCGACGGGCTGATCGATGCGCTGGCCGACGTGCCCGAAGTCGTCATCGCCGGCTGCGAAGCGCATGTCTGTCTGCTGCAGACCGCGCTCGGGCTGCGCCGCGCCGGCAAGGTGCTGTGGGTGGTGGCCCCGGCCTGCGGCTCACGCGCGGCGTCCGATCATGCGCTGGCGATGCAGCGCCTGCGCGACGCGGGCGCTGTGATCGTCGGCACCGAGATGGTGCTCTTCGAGTGGCTGCACGATTGCCGCCACCCGCGCTTTCGCGAGGTGCTGGCGCTCGTCAAGTCGCAGCCGACGCGGCCCGTGCCGCTGCCGGTGGCGGGCAACCCTGGGTGTCAGGGCCCTGCAAGAGCGGCGACCACAATGACCGATACGAGACGCGGCGCAGGCACCTGACGCCGCCCCACAGGACGACCCCCCGATCGATCCCAAGGAGACGCAGACCATGACGACGAGCTATGCCCACTTCTACCGTCGCTCGATCGACGAGCGCGACGCCTTCTGGAGCGAGCAGGCGGCGCTGATCGACTGGAAGACGCCGTTCGGGCAGGTCTGCGACTACAGCAACCCGCCCTTCGCGCGCTGGTTCGTCGGCGGCACCACGAACCTGTGCCACAACGCGGTCGACCGGCACCTGGCCGTGCGCGCGCAGCAGAGCGCGCTCATCTGGGTCTCGACCGAAGTCGCGCAGGAGAGGGTCTACAGCTTCGCCGAGCTGCACGCCGAGGTGCAGCGCATGGCGGCGATGCTGCGCTCGCTGGGCGTGGGCAAGGGCGATCGCGTGCTGATCTACATGCCGATGATCCCCGAGGCCGCCTTCGCGATGCTGGCCTGTGCGCGCATCGGTGCACTGCATTCGGTGGTCTTCGGCGGCTTTGCCAGCGTGAGCCTGGCCAGCCGCATCGACGACGCCGAGCCGGTGGTCGTCGTCAGCGCCGACGCCGGCAGCCGCGGCGGCAAGGTGGTGCGGTACAAGCCGTTGCTCGACGAGGCGATCCAGCTCGCCGCGCACAAGCCGGCCAAGGTGCTGATGGTCGACCGCGGCCTCGTGCGCTTCGAGCACGTGGCGGGCCGCGACGAGGACTACGCGGCGCTGCGCGCCAGGCACATGGCGGCGCAGGTGCCTTGCGAATGGCTCGAGTCGACGCACCCGAGCTACACGCTGTATACGTCGGGCACCACCGGCCGGCCCAAGGGCGTGCAGCGCGACACCGGCGGCCATGCCGTCGCGCTGGTGGCGAGCATGAAGCACATCTTCCTCGGCAACGCCGGCGAGACCTACTTCAGCACCAGCGACATCGGCTGGGTCGTCGGCCACAGCTACATCGTCTACGGCCCGCTGCTGGCCGGCATGGCCACCATCATGTACGAGGGCCTGCCCACGCGCGGCATGCACGGCCCCGACGCCGCGATCTGGTGGAGCCTGGTCGAGAAGTACAAGGTGACCTCGATGTTCTCGGCGCCGACCGCGGTGCGCGTGCTCAAGAAGCAGGATCCGGCGGCGCTCGCCAAGCACGACCTGTCGAGCCTGCGCGCGCTGTTCCTCGCCGGCGAGCCGCTGGACGAGCCGACGGCGCGCTGGATCGCCGGCGCCCTGAACAAGCCCGTCATCGACAACTACTGGCAGACCGAGACCGGGTGGCCGATCCTCACGGTGTGCAACGGCATCGAGCCGCAGGCGAGCAAGTTCGGCTCGCCGGGGCGCGCGGTGTACGGCTACGACGTGCGCCTAATCGACGAGGCCAGCGGCGAGGAGCTCACCGGCGTGAACCAGAAGGGCGTGGTCACGATGGAAGGCCCGCTGCCGCCGGGCTGCATGCAGACCGTGTGGCGCGACGACGAGCGCTTCGTGCAGACGTACTGGAAGAGCATCCCGGGCCGGCTCGTCTACAGCACCTTCGACTGGGGCATCCGCGACGAGGACGGCTACTACTTCATCCTCGGTCGCACCGACGACGTCATCAACGTCGCCGGCCACCGCCTGGGCACGCGCGAGATCGAGGAGAGCATCTCCAGCCACCCGAACGTGGCCGAAGTGGCGGTGGTGGGCGTGGCCGACCAGCTCAAGGGTCAGGTCGCGATGGCCTTCGCCGTGCTCAAGGACCCGAGCCAGGCCGACACGCCCGCCAAGGCGCTCGCGCTCGAGGGCGCGGTCATGAAGGTGGTCGACGAACAGCTCGGCGCGGTGGCGCGCCCGGCGCGCGTGCGCTTCGTCACCGCCTTGCCCAAGACGCGATCGGGCAAGATGCTGCGGCGTGCGATCCAGGCCGTATGCGAAGGGCGCGATGCGGGCGATCTGACGACGATCGAGGATCCGAGCTCGCTGCAGCAGATCAAGGACCTGGTCGCGCCGGCGGCGTAGCGGCACGCCCGCGCGCCCGTCCGCCCGTCCGCCCGTCCGCCCGCGGGTGGACGGGCGCGCCTACAGCACCTCGCTCGCGAAGTCCGCCAGCCGCGAGCGTTCGCCGCGCGCCAGCGTGACGTGGCCGCCGTGCGGCCAGCCCTTGAAGCGGTCGACGGCGTAGGTGAGGCCGCTCGAACCCTCGGTGAGGTAGGGCGTGTCGATCTGCGCCAGGTTGCCCAGGCAGACGATCTTGGTGCCCGGGCCGGCGCGCGTGACGAGCGTCTTCATCTGCTTGGGCGTCAGGTTCTGCGCCTCGTCGATGAGGAGGTACTTGGCGAGGAAGGTGCGCCCGCGCATGAAGTTCAGGCTCTTGATCTTGATCTTCGCGCGCACGAGATCGTTGGTGGCGGCGCGTCCCCATTCGCCGGCGCTCGAGTCGCTGCGCGCCAGCACCTCGAGGTTGTCGTCGAGCGCGCCCATCCACGGCCCCATCTTCTCCTGCTCGTCGCCGGGCAGGAAGCCGATGTCCTCGCCCACCGGCACCGTGACGCGGGTGACGACGATCTCGCTGTAGCGACGCTCGTCGAGCACCTGCGCCAGGCCGGCGGCGAGCGTCATCAGCGTCTTGCCGCTGCCGGCGGTGCCGGCGAGCGTGACGAAGTCGCACTCGGGGTCCATCAGCAGGTTGAGCGCGAAGTTCTGCTCGCGGTTGCGCGCCGTCACGCCCCACACCGCGTTCTTGCCGTGCGTGTAGTCGCGCAGCGTCTTCAGCACCGCGGTCTTGCCGGTGATCTCGGCGACGCGCGCGTACAGCGGCGTCGTGCCCGGCGTCTCGAGGTAGACGAACTGGTTGATCATCAGCGCCGGCACCAGCGGCCCGGCGATGCGATAGAAGGTGTGGCCGCCCTGTTGCCAGCTTTCCATCGTCTTGCCGTGGCGCTCCCAGAAATCGGACGGCAGCGCCAGCACGCCGGTGTACAGCAGGTCGCCGTCCTCGAGCGTGCGGTCGTTGTAGTAGTCCTCGGCCGGCAAGCCGAGCACGCGCGCCTTGACGCGCATGTTGATGTCCTTGGACACCAGGACGATCTCGCGTGCGGGCTGCTGCTCGCGCAGGCTTTGCACGACGCCCAGGATCTGGTTGTCGGACTTGCCTTGCGGCAGGCCGGCAGGCAGCTTGACGTCGTACTGCGCGGTCTGGAAGTACAGCTTGCCCAGCGCCTCGCGGTGGCCGGTCTTGGCCAGCTCGATGCCGGCGGCGGGATCGAAGCGCGCCTCTTTGCCGGCGCCGCCGGCCAGCGCGTCGAGCTCGCGGCTGGCCTGGCGCGCATTGCGCGCCACCTCGCTCGTGCCCTTCTTGTGGTTGTCGAGTTCTTCCAGCGTGACCATCGGCACGAAGACGTCGTGCTCGTCGAAGCGAAACAGGCTCGCCGGATCGTGCATCAGCACGTTGGTGTCGAGCACGAAGAGCTTGGCCGGTCCATTGGCGCGCGCTTTGCGCGGGCGCGAGCTCTCGGCGCCGTGCGCGGCAGGCGTCGGCGTGGCGGGCGTTGCCGCTGCCGCAGGTGCGGCAGCGGGTGCGGGTGTGGGTGCAGATGGGGAGGCCGACGCCGGCGCGGTCGGCCCGGCCACGACAGCGGCGCGGGCGCCGGTGACGTCCCGGACATCGCGGGCGCGCAGCGGCTGCTTTGCGGACTCCGGTGCGTTCGCCGCGGCGCGCGGCCCCGCCGGACGGCGGGCAGGCTGCGCGGCGGCCTGGGCCTCGAAGTCGACGGGCGCGAGCAGGTCACCGGGGCGGGCAGGAGGCTTGGGCAGGGGCATGGGGGTGTGCGCTCGATGCAAGCGAAAGAGCCGCACGGGAACCCCGTGCGGCTCGTAAGAGAACTCGGATCCGCGGTGTGCCGATGCCGCACCGCGGGCAGCGTCGCGTGCGCTTCAAGCGGCCTTCTTCAGCGCCTTCACCGCCTTGAGCACTTCCTCGACGTGGCCGGCGACCTTGATGCCGCGCCATTCGGCGCGCAGCAGGCCGTCGGCATCGATGAGGAAGGTGCTGCGCTCGATGCCCTTGACCTTCTTGCCGTACATGATCTTGTTCTTGACGACGCCGAACATGTGGCACAGCTTTTCCTCGGTGTCGGCGACGAGCTCGAACGGCAGGCCGAGGTGGGCCTTGAACTTCTCGTGCGAGACGAGGTTGTCGCGCGAGACGCCGAACACCACCGCGCCGGCCTTCGTGAATTCCTTGTGGTGGTCGCGGAACTGCAGCGCCTCGGTCGTGCAGCCCGGCGTGTTGTCCTTGGGGTAGAAGTACAGCACCACGGCGCGCCCGATGTGCGACTGCGGCGTGAACTTCACGCCGCCGGTGGCAATCGCTTCGAACTCGGGCAGGGCTTTGTTGAGGACGGGCGTCATGGATGATGTTCTCGTGCGGCGCGCCGCGGCATAGGTGAGAGCCCCGAAGCCGGGTCGGCTTTCGATTATAAAGTCTCCCTCCGGCACGCCCGGGGGGGGGTGCCGGATCACGCCGGCGTGAGCAGCAGCGCCGCGAGCACCGGGCGGCGCTCGGCGACGAGCACGTCGTAGGTGCGGCAGGCGGCGGCGGTGTCCATCGTCTCGACGCCGATGCCGCGCCCGATCAGCGCGCGCAGCAGCGCCGCCGGCGCGAAGCGCAGCCGCGCGCCGCTGCCGAAGATCACCACTTCGGGCGCGAACGCGGCCACGCGCTCGAAATCGGCCGCCACGAGCGACTCGAAGCCGCCGCTGCACCAGGGCTCGACCGCCCCGACCCAGGGCACGAGCACGCTGTGCGCGAAGGGCGTCGTGCCGACCCACACCCGACCCCGCGGATGCGCGCTCGCCGGCGCGTCGTGCCGCGTGATGACGTTGACACCTTCGATGGTGTCGGGCTGGAACCTCATTGCCCGATAATTGTAGGTTCCTCCATCGCAGGCCGCCCGTCGTGAAGCCCGTCGCCAAGTCCAGCAAGCTCGCCAACGTCGGCTACGACATCCGCGGCCCGGTGCTCGACAAGGCGCGGCAGATGGAGGACGAGGGCCAGCGCATCATCAAGCTGAACATCGGCAACGTCGCCGCGTTCGGCCTGCTGCCGCCCGACGAGATCGTGCAGGACATGATCCGCAACCTGCCCTCGTCCGAGGCCGCGGGCTACACCGACAGCAAGGGCCTGTTCGCGCCGCGCAAGGCGGTCGTGCACTACACGCAGGAAAAGCGCATCGCGGGTGTCGCGGTCGAGGACGTGTACCTGGGCAACGGCGCCTCCGAGCTGATCGCGATGAGCATGAACGCGCTGCTCGACGCCGGCGACGAGGTGCTGATCCCCTCGCCCGACTACCCGCTGCACACCGCGGTCGCGACGCTGGCCGGCGGCACGGCGGTGCACTACCGCTGCGACGAGGGCGCCGGCTGGCTGCCCGACCTCGACGACATGCGCAAGAAGGTGACGGCGCGCACGAAGGCGATCGTGGTCATCAACCCGAACAACCCGACCGGCGCACTGTATCCCGACGACCTGCTGGTCGACATCGTCGAGATCGCGCGCCGCCACGAGCTCATCGTGTTCGCCGACGAGATCTACGACAAGACGCTGTACGACGGCCACACGCACACCAGCATCGCGAGCCTGGCCGACGACGTGCTCTTCGTCACCTTCAACGGCCTGTCCAAGAACTACCGCTCGTGCGGCTTTCGCTCGGGCTGGATGGTCGTCTCGGGCGACAAGCGGCGGGCGCGCGACTACATCGAGGGCCTGAACATGCTGGCCTCGATGCGGCTGTGCGCCAACACGCCGGGCCAGCTCGCGATCCAGACCGCGCTCGGCGGCTACCAGAGCATCAAGGACCTGGTGGCGCCGGGCGGCAGGCTGTGCAAGCAGCGCGACGTGGCCTACGAGCTGCTCGCGCAGATCCCGGGCGTGAGCGTCGTCAAGCCCAAGGCGTCGCTGTACATGTTTCCGCGCCTGGACCCCGGGCTCTATCCGATCGCCGACGACCAGCAGTTCGCCTACGAGCTGCTCGCCGAGGAGAAGGTGCTGATCGTGCAGGGCAGCGGCTTCAACTGGCCGGCCAGCGACCACTTCCGGCTCGTCTTCCTGCCCACGGTCGACGACCTCGCCGAGGCGATTGCTCGCATCGAGCGCTTTCTCACGCACTACCGCAGGCGCCACAGCTCATGAACAAGACGCCCGGCGCCTCGGCGCCGACTCCGCCCGCGCCGAACGAACAGGCCGTGGCCACGCCGATCCAGGTCGGTCTGCTCGGCATCGGCACCGTCGGCAGCGGCACCTTCAAGGTGCTGCAGCGCAACCAGGCCGAGATCCGCCGCCGCGCCGGGCGCGAGATCCGCATCGCGATGGTGGCCGATCTGGACACGCAGCGCGCGCAGGCCATCGTCGGCGACCGCGCCGAGGTCGTCGCCGACGCGCGCGCGGTGATCGCCAACCCGGCGATCGACATCGTCGTCGAGCTGATCGGCGGCTACGGCATTGCCAGGACGCTGATGCTCGAAGCGATCGCGGCCGGCAAGCACGTCGTCACCGCCAACAAGGCGCTGCTGGCGGTGCACGGCGGCGAGATCTTCGCGGCAGCGCGCGCGCGCGGCGTCATCGTCGCCTTCGAGGCCGCGGTGGCCGGCGGCATCCCGATCATCAAGGCACTGCGCGAGGGGCTGACCGCCAACCGCATCGAGTGGGTGGCCGGCATCATCAACGGCACGACGAACTTCATCCTGAGCGAGATGCGCGCCAAGGGGCTGGACTTCGCCGCCGCGCTGGCGGCGGCGCAGGCGCACGGCTACGCCGAGGCCGACCCGACCTTCGACATCGAAGGCATCGACGCGGCGCACAAGGCGACCATCATGAGCGCCATCGCCTTCGGCATCCCGATGCAGTTCGACAAGGCGTACGTCGAGGGCATCAGCGCGCTGCAGGCGGCCGACATCCGCTACGCCGAGCAGCTCGGCTACCGCATCAAGCTGCTCGGCATCACGAGGCGCCGCGACGATCTCGCCCGCGCCGCGGGCGAGGGCGGCGGCATCGAGCTGCGCGTGCACCCGACGCTGGTCCCCGGCCAGCGCCTCATCGCCAATGTCGAAGGCGCGATGAACGCCGTCGTCGTGCACGGCGACGCCGTCGGCACGACGCTGTACTACGGCAAGGGGGCAGGCAGCGAGCCGACCGCCAGCGCCGTCATCGCCGACCTGGTGGACATCGCGCGCCTGGCCAGCGCCGAAGCGCATCACCGCGTGCCGCATCTGGCGTTCCAGCCCGGTGCGCTGGCTTCGACGCCGGTGCTGCCGGTCGCCGATGTCGTGACCTCGTTCTACCTGCGCCTGGTGGTCGTCGACGAGGCCGGCGTGCTGGCGCGCATCACCGGCATCCTGGCCGAGGCCGACATCAGCATCGATGCCGTGCTGCAGCGCGAATCGGCCGAGGGCGAGAACCAGACCGACCTCATCATCCTCACGCACGAGACGGTCGAGGGCCGCATGACGCGCGCGCTGGCGCAGATGCAGGCCCTGCCCACGGTGCTGGCGCCGATCGTGCGCATCCGCAAGGAGGAGCTGAGCTGATGGGCCCCCGCGCTTGCGGCTTCGCCGCGGCACGGCGCCCCGAGGGCGCGCGCTCCCTCGCGGGGGCGCAGCGGCGGAGGGCGCGATGAAGTACCTCAGCACGCGCGGCGACGCTGCGCGCCCCGGCTTTGCCGACATCCTGCTCGAGGGCCTGGCGCCCGATGGCGGCCTGTACCTCCCCGAGCGCTACCCGCGCATCGACGCGGCGACGCTGGCGCGTTGGCGGCCGCTCGCCTACGCCGAGCTCGCGTTCGAGATCCTGGCGCTCTTCGTCGACGACATCCCGGCGGCCGACCTGCGGCGCCTGGCGCACGCGACCTACACCGAGGCCGTCTTCGGCACGCCCGAGATCACGCCGTTGAAGCCGCTCGAGGAGGGCGTGTACATCCAGGCGCTGTCCAACGGTCCCACGCTCGCCTTCAAGGACATGGCGATGCAACTGCTGGGCGCGCTCTTCGAGTACGAGCTGGGCCGTCGCGGCGAGCACCTCAACATACTCGGCGCCACCAGTGGCGACACCGGCAGCGCCGCCGAGTACGCGATGCGAGGCAAGCGCGGCCTCCATGTGTTCATGCTCAGCCCGCACGGGCGCATGAGCCCGTTCCAGCAGGCGCAGATGTACAGCCTGGCCGACGCCAACATCCACAACCTGGCCATCGAGGGCGTGTTCGACGACTGCCAGGACATCGTCAAGGCGGTCAGCAACGACCTCGAGTTCAAGCGCCGCTGGAAGATCGGCAGCGTCAACTCGATCAACTGGGCGCGGCTGCTGGCGCAGGTGGTGTACTACTTCGCCGGCTACTTCCGTGCCACGGCGTCGAATGCCGAACGCGTGAGCTTCGCCGTGCCGAGCGGCAACTTCGGCAACATCTGCGCCGGGCATGTCGCGCGCTCGATGGGGTTGCCGATCCACCGCCTCGTGCTCGCCACCAACGAGAACGACGTGCTCGACGAGTTCTTCCGCACCGGCACCTACCGCCCGCGCAGCACCGCCCAGACGCACGAGACCTCGAGCCCGAGCATGGACATCTCGAAGGCGAGCAACTTCGAGCGCTTCGTGTTCGACCTGGTCGGCCGCGACGGCGCGCGCACGAAGGCGCTGTTCGGCCAGACGCTGGCGCGCGCGGGCGGCTTTACGGTGACGCGCGAGGAATTCGCGCGCGCAGCCGCCTTCGGCTTCGTCTCGGGCCGCAGCACGCACGCCGACCGGCTGGCGACGATCCGCAGCACCTGGCAGCGGCACGGCACGCTCGTCGACACGCACACTGCCGACGGCCTGAAGGTCGCGCGCGAGCACCGCGAGGCCGGCGTGCCGATGATCGTGCTCGAAACGGCGCAGCCGGCCAAGTTCGCCGCCACCATCCGCGAGGCGATCGGGCGCGAACCGGAGGTGCCCGCCGCGCTGGCCGGCCTCGAGCGGCTGCCGCGCCGCTGCGCCGTGCTGCCGGCCGATGCGCGCGAGGTCAAGCGCTACATCGAGGCGCACGCCGCATGAACGCCCAGACGGCGGCGCCGCGCGCCATGCTGACCCTCGACGAGGCGCTCGAGCGCCTCGCGGCCGGCAGCCGGGCGCGGGCGCTCACCGAGACCGAGACGATCTCCACCTTCGACGCACTGGGCCGCGTGCTGGCCGAGGACGTGCGCTCGGCGCTCGACGTGCCGCCGGCCGACAACACGTCGATGGACGGCTACGCGCTGCGCGCGGCCGACGTGGGCGCGGCCGGCACCGAACTGCCGGTGGTGCAGCGCCTGCCGGCCGGCGTGGTGGGCGAGGCGCTCGTGCCCGGCACGGCCGCGCGCATCTTCACCGGTGCGCAGGTGCCCCCCGGCGCCGATGCGGTGGTGATGCAGGAGCAGTGCGAAGCGCTGGCCGACGCCGCCGGCGGCCTGGGCCGCGTGCGGGTG
>JAFECX010000198.1 GCA_018241895.1 Pseudomonadota bacterium | reverse complement strand
GGCACCGGCCGGCGGCGGCGCGGCGGCCGGTGCGGCGAGCGCGGCGAACAGCGCAGCGACGCCGGCCGCGAGCGCCGCGCCGTGCGTGCGGACGGGCATTTCAGGCCTCGACGATCAGCCGGCTGCGCATCTCCAGGTGCAGCGCATGGCAGAAGTGCGTGCAGTAGCACCAGAACACCCCCGGCTGGTCGGCCTTGAAGGTCACCGACTTGGTCTCCTGCGGATTGACGATGAAGTTGATGTTGTATTCCGGGATGCCGAAGCCGTGGGTCAGGTCCTCGACCTTGTCGTGGTTGGTCAGGACGATCGTCACCTCGTCGCCGCGCTTGACCTTGAACTCGGGCAGGTTGAAGGTCGGCGCGACCGACGCGAGGTAGATCGTCGCCTTGTTGCCCTTGCGCTCGACGCGCACGTCCTTCATGTCCTTCACCGCGTTCGGGAAGTCGTCCATGTTGTAGATCTGGCGCGTCTTCACGAGGTCGCGCCGCACGATGATCGCGTCGTGCGGCTCGGGATACGCGGTGTGGTCGTGGATCAGCTTCATCTTGTCGCCGCTGATGTCGATCAACTGCTCGGTCTCCACATGCAGCGGCCCGACCGGAAGGAAGCGGTCCTTCGAGAACTTGTTGCCCGAGTTGAAGAACCTGCCGTCGGCCTCCTTGGTCTCGCCCATCGAGGTGTAGCCGTGGCCGGGCTGGTAGTGCACGTCGATGCGGTCGACCACCACCTGCGCCGACTTGTCGCCCTTGAACTGGGCGATCGCCTTGTCGATGTTCCACTTCACGATCTGGCTGTCGAGGAACAGCGTCGTGTACGCGTTGCCTCTGCCGTCGAAGGCGGTGTGCAACGGCCCGAGGCCGATCTCGGGCTCGGCGACGACCGCGTCGCGCGGCTCCTTCAGGTCACCCGCAAACCACTTGAGCAGCAGATCGTGCGCGATCACGGTCGCCGTCGGCGAGAGCTTGCCCGAGCAGACGTAGTAGTTGGCGTCGGGGCTGGTGTTGATGCCGTGCGGGTTCTTCGGCACCGGCACGTAGCAGGTCAGCGCGGTCTTGGGGTCGGCGTTCGCGGCCTTGGTCCCGTCGACCACCGGCACCTTGGACGTGCCGATGGTGCCGAACTTGCCCGCCTTGACCGCCGCCTCGATGCGCTCGATGTGGAAGAACACCGCCGAGTCGCGTTCGGCCGACATCATGTCCTGGAAGATCATCCCGCCTTCGGTGTTGTACTGGTTCGCACCGGCGAGCTTGCCGTCGTACGAGGTGGCCACCAGGTCCATGTTGCCGTCGACGCGGCATTGCCAGCGCACCTCCATCGACTCGGCGTCGACGCAGCTGAACAGGCACCCGTATTTCTTCGCGTCCTCGAGGTTGTGGCCGTCGTCGGGCAGCGGAATATGGAATTCCTGGCCGCAGAACACGCGCGTCGTCGAGTTGATCGCCGCGTCGACCGGATCGCGCTTGTCGGGGAAGATGCCGTGGAAGCCCTGCACGTTGGGCAGCTTGGTGATGCGGTCGCACTCCATCGTGTCCATGCGGATGCGCGCGATCCGCCCGTGCAGCTTGTCGTTCACCCACAGGTACTTGCCGTTGTAGGTGCCATCGGTGTACGACCCGTGCACGTGGTGGGTGTCGCCCGTCCAGAAGCGCAGCGTGCCGTCGGGCTTGGTGCCGAGGATCTTCTTCGATTCGTTGGTGATGCCCCAGCCGACCATCGGGTCGATGTTGAACACCGGGATGCGCTTGATCGTGCGCCCCGAGGGCAGCCCGTAGACGCGCACCTCGCCCGAGTGCCCGCCGCTGGAGAAGATGTAGTAGTCGTCGAGCTGGCCGGGCGGCACGTCGTAGCGTGCGCCTGCCGCCGCCGGCACGACAGCGACCTTCGCTTCCGAAGCCGTC
The DNA here is from genome assembly GCA_018241895.1 of Pseudomonadota bacterium. Classification (GTDB taxonomy): domain Bacteria; phylum Pseudomonadota; class Gammaproteobacteria; order Burkholderiales; family Burkholderiaceae_C; genus Rubrivivax. The sequence goes on along the minus strand of JAFECX010000198.1, from coordinate 10,874 downwards.
GGTTCGAACGCCTTGGCCGGCGCCGCGCTCTCCTGCTTCTGGCACGCGGCCAGACTGGCGGCGACGCCGCCAACGCCCACCACAGCAGCGCGGTTGAAGAACTTCCGGCGCTGCGAGTCGATCGGCTGATCGCCATCCCGGGCGGCGTGGTCGTCGTTCATCGTGAGTTCCATTCAAGCGTTGTCGAAGGCGAACCCTGCCACGGCGAGAGCGCAGTGCACGACAGCCGCCGGAGCAGGCAATGCGCTGCCACTCTAGTGGTGGGTCGGTCGCGCCGAATGACCTTGCTCAATCGCGGCGCGGGTTGCCTGCGCTCTGGCTGCCGATCGTTGCGCTGCGACCGGATCGCGCACGCAAGCCGCAATTGATCGGGCGCATGACGGACACTCGCGTTGCGTCTTAGCCTGCGATGCCGTGCGCCGTGCGCGGCGCGAGATCGCGAACGACACTGCTCCATGAACACTTCGGATTCGATTCGAAGGCGCGTGCTGCTTCAGGCGGCGGGCACGACGGCACTGCTCGCGGGCTGCGGCCGATCGGCGCAGCCCACGGCACCGGCAGGCCTGCATGTCTTCGAAGGGCTCGCCATGGGCTCGACCTACAGCATCAGGATCCACGCGCCCGGCGCCGCCGCCGAACGGCTGGCGGCGGCCCGGGCAGCTGTCGACGCGGCGATCGGCGGGGTGGTCGCGAAGATGTCGCTCTACGACCCGGCGTCCGAACTCTCCCGATTCAATGCCCACGCGTCGACGGCGCCCTTCGCGGTCTCGGCCGACACGTTTCGGGTCTTCGAACTCGCCCACAGCGTCAGCGCGGCGTCGCACGGCGCGTTCGATGTCAGCGTCGAGCCGGCGGTCGAAGCCTGGGGCTTCGGCCCGCAGCGACGCCGATACGTTCCTGCCGACGATGTCCGGCGCGCCGCGCGCTCGCGCGTGGGCTGGCGCCGCCTCCGACTCGACCCGCGCACGCGCACCGTGGTCAAGACATCGCCCGACGCGGCGGCCGACTTCTCCGGCATCGCCAAGGGCCACGCCGCCGAACTCGCAGCCCGTGCACTCGACGCGCTGGGCTTCGACCGCTATGTGGTCGAGACCGGCGGCGAGGTCCGCACCCGCGGTCGCAAGGCCGCAAACGCCAGCTGGCAGGTCGCGATCGAGCAGCCCGACGCGATGCCGCGGCGCGCCCGGCTGGTGGTACCGCTCGCCGATCTTGCGCTCGCGACATCGGGCGACTACCGGATCTTCTTCGTCCAGAACGGTCGGCGCTATTCGCACGAAATCGATCCGGCCACCGGGGCACCGGTGCGGCACACGCTCGCCAGCGTCTCGGTCGCGATGCCCGACTGCGCGCTGGCCGATGCCTGGGCGACCGCGCTCATCGTGCTCGGACCCGAGCGCGGCCCGGCGCTCGCCGAGTCGCTCGGCCTGGCCGCGCACTTCATCGTCCGCGGCCCCGCCGGGTTCGAGGACCGCTCTACGCCTGCGTTCGCAGCGCTCGGGCCGCAGTTGCTGGTCTGATCACGCGCGGGCGCGCGCTGACGGCGCCCCTCGCGCGCGCGCGGGCGCGCTTCGTCAGCCGACTCGCCGCAGCGGCCCGAGCGCAGCGAACGCAGTGAGCGCAGCGAGATCTGCGGCGCGCCACGAGCCCGAGAAGCGCAGGGGAGGCGGCGCGCAGCGCCGTCCGCCACCGCTGGGCGCTGCCGCCCGTCCGGCGACGCCGTTGCCGCGCGGACGCCGCCCTGCGGCAACGCGCGGCGGTGCGCAGCGCCTCGCTACTCGATGCGCCGCAACGCCTGCGGCGCCTCGAGGTAGTCGCACGCGAGATTCGCCAGCGCGCGCACGCCCAGCAGCAGCCCGGCTTCGTCGACGAAGAAACGCGGCGAGTGGTTCGGCGCCGCCTGGGTCGGGTCCTGCCCCGGCGGCGTGACGCCGACGAAGAAGAACATGCCCGGCACCACCTTCTGGTAGCAGGAGAAATCCTCCGACGCGGTGACCTTGGGGATCGCGAGCACGCGCTCGGCGCCGGCCACGCGGCGCAGCGTGGGCGTCATCGTCTCGGTGAGCTGGGTGTCGTTGACGGTGACGTCGTAGCCGCGCTCGATGCAGACCTCGCACTGCGCGCGCGCCGCCCGGGCGATGCCCTCGGTGGTGTCGCGCACGCGGCCATGGATGTCCTCGCGCATGCCTTCGTCGAAGGTGCGGATGGTGCCGAGCATGTCGACCTTGTCGGGGATGATGTTCTGGCGCACGCCGCCCTTGATCGCACCGACGGTGACGACGGCCGGCTCGCGCGAGATGTCGACCTGGCGCGCGACGATGGTCTGCAGTCCGAGCACGACCTGCGCCGCGGTGACGATCGGATCGACCCCCGACCAGGGCGCCGCACCGTGCGTCTGGCGGCCGCGCACGCTGATGCGGAACTGGTCGGCGCTGGCCATCAGCGGGCCGCCGCGCAGGCCGATCGTCGAAGTGGGGAGGCGCGACGTGACGTGCAGCCCGAAGATCGCGTCGGGCTCGGGATCGCGCAGCGCGCCCTCCTCGATCATCAGCTCGGCGCCGCCGCGCTCGCCTTCGGGGGGCCGCTCCTCGGCCGGCTGGAAGACGAACTTCACGCTGCCGGCGAGCTGCTCGCGCAGGCCGGCGAGCACGGCGGCCACCGCCATCAGGATCGCGGTGTGCGCGTCGTGGCCGCAGGCGTGCATCACGCCGCAGTCCTCGTGGTTCCAAATCGCGCGCGCCTTGCTCGCGAACGGCAGCTCCACCTCCTCGGCCACCGGCAGCGCGTCCATGTCGGCGCGCAGCGCCACCACGGGGCCGGGCCGGGCCCCCTTCAGGAGCGCGACGACACCCGTGTGCGCGACCCCGGTCTTCACCTCGTCCAGGCCGAGCGCGCGCAGATGCGCGGACACCACGCCCGCGGTGCGGAACTCGCGGTTGCCCAGTTCGGGGTGCTGGTGCAGGTCGCGCCGCCAGGCGATGAGCTGCGGCTCGATGGCGGCCGCGGCGCGGTCGATGGCCCGGGCAAGCGAGTTCGGGGCGAGCGTGAGTCGGTCCATGACAGCTCCCGGTGCAGCAAGGCGCATCGTCGCACGGCGCGGCCCGCTACGCGTCAGACCGCGGCGCGGCCAGGGTCGGCGCCGGCATGCCCGCAGCCTCGCGTTGCCCGCTGCCGCCGCTGCGCCCGCTGCATCCGCTGCATCCGCTGCATCCGCTGCACCCGCTGCGACCGCTGTGGCTGCCGGGCCTGCCGAGGTCGGAGCCGAGGCCATGCTAGATTGCCGAAAACCACGAACCACACCCACAGCGGGAACCCGACGCATCGGCGCACCGGGCCATGCGTGCGCTGCGGCCATGCGTGCGCTGCGGCCGCGCGCTTCGCGCTCCCCCTCCTCACCGCTCGCCCGCCGCCGCAGCGGACACATCCGGCCCGCCCTGCATGGCCCCGAATCCGAGCCCCGGCACCGACGACGACGCAGCCCCACACGCGCGTGGCTGGATCCTCGCCGCGCTGATGTGCGCGATGCTGCTGGCGGCGATGGACACGACGATCGTCTCGACAGCGGTGCCGCAGATCGTCGGCGATCTCGGCGGCTTCGCGCACTTCAGCTGGGTGTTCTCGATCTACCTGCTGGCGCAGACGGTCACGATCCCGATCTACGGCAAGCTCGCCGATCTGGTGGGGCGCAAGCCGGTGCTGATCGCGGGCACCGTGATCTTCCTCGTCGGCTCGGCGGCCTGCGCGGCCTCGTGGGACATGCTGTCGCTGATCGCGTTTCGCGGCCTGCAGGGGCTGGGCGCGGGCTCGATCATGGCCACCGTGTCCACGCTGGCCGCCGACCTGTACCCGGTGCACCGGCGCGGCGCGATCCAGGGCTGGCTGTCGAGCGTGTGGGGCGTTGCGGCGATCGCCGGGCCGCTGCTCGGCGGCACCTTCGCCGACTACCTGTCGTGGCGCTGGATCTTCCTGGTCAACCTGCCGATCGGCGTCGTGGCGCTGGCGCTGATCGGCGCCTACCTGCACGAGCACTTCGAGCGCCGGCGCCCGCGCATCGACGTCGCGGGGTCGGGGCTCGTCCTGTTGTGGGTGGGCGCGCTGATGTTCGCGCTGCTGCAAGGCGGCCAGGCCTGGCCGTGGCTGTCGGCACTCAGCCTGGCGGCCTTCGGCGTCGCTGCGATCGGCGCCGTCGCGACGGTGCTCGTCGAGCGCCGCGCCGCCGAGCCGGTGATGCCGCCGTGGCTGTGGCGCAGCCGCCTGCTGGGCGCCAGCAACCTGTCGATGATCGGCATGGGGCTCGTGATGATGGCGCCTTCCACCCTGCTGCCGACGCTGCTGCAGGCGGTGCAGGGGCTGGGCGCGGTCGGCGCCGGGCTCGTGCTGGCCAGCATGAGCATCGGCTGGCCGCTCGCGTCGGCGCTGTCGGGGCCCGCCTACATGCGGTTCGGTTTTCGCGACACCGCGCTGGCCGGCGGCGTGCTGGTCGTGGCGTCGCTGCTGGCCTTCTGGGCGCTGCCCGCACCGGCGCCGGTGGCCGCGATCCTGGCCACGCAGGTTGCGCTGGGCGCCGGCTTCGGGCTGCTGTCGACGCCGGTGCTGGTCGGCGTGCAGTCGGCGGTGGGCTGGGAGCGGCGCGGCGTCGTCACGGGCGCCAACATGTTCTCGCGCTATCTCGGGCAGAGCCTGGGCGCGGCCCTCGTCGGCGCCGTGTTCAACACCACGCTGGCCGAGCGCCTCGCGGCGGCCCCCGCCGGGCTCGGCGGCAGGCTGCCGCCGCGCATCGACGCCGTGCTCGATACGCTGCATGCCGCCGCCACCGACGCCGCCGTGCGCGCCTGGCTGCGCGAGGCGATCGACGCCGCGACACGGCAGGTCTTCGCGGCCATGCTGCTGCCGGCGCTCGTCATCGTGATCGTGCTGCTGGTCGCGCCGCGCTCGTTCACGCTGGCCGGCACGCACGACGCCGGGCCGCAGGGCTCGCGCCGAAGACGATGAACGGCGCTACGCCGCGGGCCAGGCCAGCCCTTCGTCGGTCAGGATGGCATCCAGCGGCACATCGTGTGCTTCGGCCGTGAGCCAGGGCACCCAGCCGTGCGAGTACGCGACGCCGACGGTGGCCGGCCGCGGCTCGAGCAAGGCCAGCGTGCGGTCGTAGAAGCCGCCGCCATAACCCAGGCGCAACCCCCCGGGCCCGTAGCCCACGCACGGCAGCAGCAGCAGCTCGGGGTGGAAGACCTCGGTGCCCTTGGGCTTGGGGATGCCGTAGGCGTCGGCTTCCATCTCGCAGCCCGGGTACCAGAGCTGGAAGCGCAGCTGCCGCGTCTGCCGGTCGGCGACCGGCAGCCCGATGCGGCGCGTGGCGTCGGCCTCGCTCCAGCGGTACAGCGCCGGCAGTGCATCGAACTCGCCCTTGATCGGCCAGTACGCGCCGATCGTGCGCTCGCGGCGGCCCACCAGCCACACGCGCAACACCTCCTGCAACTGCATCGAACGCTGGTGGCGGTCGATCAGGTTCATGCGCTCGGCCTGCAGCTGGCGACGCAGCGTCTTCTTGTCGCGCGAGGGTTCGAGAGGCGGCAGGATCAATGTCATGGGCGGCGCGGCACAGCGGCTCGGGTGTGGACGGGGCGCGCCGGACACACACGCGGCGCGCACCCGAGGCGCGATTCTCACCGCACGCGCGCCGGCGCGGCGTCGGGCACTGCGCGCCAGCGTGCGCGGCGGGGATCGAGCGCGCCGTCGCGCCGTCGCGCCGTCTTGCGAGCCGCCCGATGGCGCAGCGCGCAGGCTCGAGCGGGTGCGCGGCGTGCGCGGCAACGCCCGTGCATGCCGGCAAGCCGAAAAGGCGCATCACATTGCGCTAAATTGCGACCATGGTCATGCGAAGCCCGCCTACATTGGTCGCGATGAAGCGCCGCCTCGTCGCACTGGCCGGATTCGTGCTCGCCACGGCAGCGTTGGCCGCGCCGGCGCCCGCGGTGCGTGCACAGGGCCTGCCCGATGCGTCCGCCGCGCCCGCCGCGGGCGCCCCCGACATCGACGGCGGCCCGCTCGTCCTGCAGGCCCGCGATGCCTACCGCCTGCGCGATCGGGTGCGTCTGGCGAGCCTGCGTGCCGCCGCCGCGGCCGCGCACCATCCGCTGGCAATGTGGGTCGAGTACTGGGAGCTCAACAACCGCCTGGCCGATGCGCAGCAGGGCGAGCTCGACGCCTTCGCCGCACGCTGGCACGGCACCTACGTCGAGGACCGGCTGCGCAACGACTGGCTGCTCGAGCTGGGCAAGCGGCGCGACTGGGTGAACTTCCGCGCCGAGCACCCGCGCTTTCGCATGAACGACGACCGCGAGGTCGCCTGCTATGCGTTGGTGGCGCGGCACGCCGCCGGCGAGGACGTGCGCGAGGCCGCCAAGGCGGCCTGGTACGCGCAGCGCGACGGCGACGACGGCTGCCAGCTGCTCGGGCAGACGATGGTCGACGCGCGCCGCTTCACGCGCGACGACGTCTGGCACGAACTGCGCCTGGCGGTCGAGGCCAACCGGCCGCGCGCCGCGCGTGCCGCGGCGGCGCTGCTCGGCGCCGGCGAGGCGGCACGCATCGACGCCGTGTTCAAGAATCCGGCGAGCCTCCTGCCACCGTGGCGCGACGCGCAGACGCGCAGCGCACAGCAGTTCGCCGTGCTGGCGCTGTGGCGGCTGGCCGCCGCCGACACCGACGCCGCGGCCGCGCGCCTCGAGCAGAGCCTGGCCTCCGAGCTGCCGCGACGTGACCTGGCCGATGCCTGGGCCGGCGTGGCGCGCCAGGCCGCGCTGCGCCTGCAGCCGCGAGCCGGCGCCTACGCGGCCAATGCCTGGCGCGCCTGGGAGCGCGCCGGCAAGGCCGGCGATGCGCCGCCCTGGAGCGACGAGACCCTGGGCTGGCTGGTGCGCGCCGCGCTGCGCGACAGCGGCAACGCACGCTGGAGCGTGGTGCAGCGCTCGATCGACGCCATGAGCGCCGCCGAGCAAGGCGACGCCGCCTGGCAGTACTGGCGCGCGCGCGCGCTCGAGGCGCAGGCGCCCGGCGGACCCGAAGGCGACGGCGCGCGCGCGCTGGCCCGCCTGACGCTGCAGTCGATCGCGTCGCCGCTCACCTTCTATGGCCTGCTGGCGCAGGAAAACCTCGGCGCGCGCGCGCCGCTGCCGGCCGCGCCCGTGCAGGCCAGCGCCGACGAACGCGAGGCCATCCGCAGCCATGCGGGGCTGGCGCGCTCGCTGCAGCTCATCGCGCTCGGCCTGCGCAGCGAAGGCGTGCGCGAGTGGAACTTCTCGCTGCGCGGCCTGCGCGAGCGCGAGCTGCTCGCGGCCGCGCAATGGGCCTGCGAGCGCGAGGTCTGGGACCGCTGCATCAACACCAGCGACCGCACGAAGACCGAGGTCGACCTCGCACAGCGCTATCCGACGCCGTTTCGCAAGCAGATGCTCGCCAAGGCGAGCGAAGTCGGCATCGACCCGGCGCTGGTCTACGGGCTGATCCGCCAGGAGTCGCGCTTCCTGCTCGACGCGCGCTCGGCGGTCGGCGCCTCCGGGCTGATGCAGCTGATGCCCGCCACCGCGCGCTGGACGGCGAAGAAGCTCGGCATCGAGTGGCGCCCGGAGCTGATCACCGACCGCGACGTCAACCTGCGCCTGGGCATGTCGTACCTCAAGCTGCTGCTCGACGACTTCGGCGGCTCGGCGGTGCTGGCCGCTGCCGGCTACAACGCCGGCCCGGGGCGTCCGCGCCGCTGGCGCGAGGGCGGCACGTTCGAGCCGGCGGCGTGGATCGAGGCGATTCCGTTTGCCGAGACACGCAACTACGTCAAGAACGTGATCGCCAACTCGCTCGTCTACGCCAGCGTCCTGGGCGGCAAAGAGCTGCCCGCACTCGAGCCGCGCCTGGGTGCCACCATCGGCCCGCGCGACCCGAAGTCCCCCGCCAGCGACGCCAACCTGCCCTGACCACGTGAGGCCCACGATGAAACGCATCCTCGTCCTCGGCGGCACCGGCTTCGTCGGGCGCTCGCTGTGCGAGCGCCTCGTCGAACGCACCGGCGCGCGCATCCTCGTGCCCAGCCGCCGGCCGGCACGCGACCAGACCGTGCGCACGCTGCCGGCGCTCGACCTCGTGCAGGCCGACGTGCACGACGACGCCACGCTCGCAGGGCTGGTGTCGGGCGCGGACGCGGTGGTCAATCTGGTGGCCATCCTGCACGGCAGCGCGCGCGCTTTCGAGCAGGTGCACGTCGCGCTGCCGCGGCGCCTGGCCGCGGCCTGCCGCGACAGCGGCTGCCGGCTCGTGCACGTCAGCGCGCTCGGCGTCGGGCGCGACGCGCCTTCGCAGTACCTGCGCAGCAAGTGGGCCGGCGAGGAGGCGCTGCGCACCGCCGGCGCCCCGCTCACGATCTTGCGGCCTTCGCTCGTCTTCGGCGCAGGCGACCGCGCGCTGAACCTGTTCGCGAAGCTGCAGGCGTACGCGCCGATCGTCCCGCTGGCCGGCAGCGCGTCGCGCTACCAGCCGGTGTGGGTCGAGGACGTGGCCAGCGCCATCGTCCATGCGCTCGTGCAGCGCATCGGCCTCGGTCAGGTCTACGAGGCGGTCGGCCCGCGCGTGTACACGCTCGGCGAACTCGTCCGGCTGGCCGGTCGCTGGTCGGGCCACGAACGGCCGCAGATCGCGCTGCCGGGCTTCGCGGCCTGGCTGCAGGCGCTGGTGATGGAGGCGCTGCCCGGCGAGCCGCTGCTCTCGCGCGACAACCTCGCCTCGATGCGCGTGCCCAGCATCGCCAGCGGCACCTTGCCCGATCTGCGGGCGCTGGGCGTCGGTGCGGCCGCGCTCGAGGCCGTGGCCCCGGGCTATCTCTCGCCGTATCGCGACTGCGCACGCCTGGAGCGCTGGCGCGGCGCCGTCGCGGGCCGCTGAGCCGCCCCGGCGCGCGGTGGCCGGCACCGGCGCGGCACGGCGCGCGCGCACGTAGCATCGGCGTTGCGCGTGCGCCGCGCGCAGCAGGGGACGACGATGCAGCTCGTGATCGGCAACAAGAACTACTCCTCGTGGTCGATGCGGCCCTGGGTGCTGATGAAGCAGCTCGGCATCGCGTTCGAGGAGATCCGTCTGAGCCTGAACCTGGGCGCAGGCTTCGGCGAGGCGGTGCGGCCGTACAGCCCGGCACGGCGCGTACCGGTGCTGCTCGACGACGGCTTCGCAGTCTGGGACAGCCTCGCGATCGTCGAGTACCTGCACGAGCGCCTGCCCGGACACGGCGTGTGGCCCGCCGACGCCCGTGCACGCGCGCGCGCCCGCTCGCTGGCCGCCGAGATGCACGCGGGCTTCGGCGCCTTGCGTTCGGCCTGCCCGCTGAACGTCGAGGCCGCGCTGGGCGAACTGGGTGCACGCCTCGTCGCCGAGCAGCCCGCGCTGCGCAAGGATGTCGCGCGCATCGAGGCCATGTGGTCGGACGCGCTGGCCGCCAGCGGTGGCCCGTACCTGTTCGGCGAGTGGTCGGCGGCCGACGCCTACTACACGCCGGTCGCGCAGCGCCTGCGCACCTACGGCGTCCCGGTGTCGACGGCCACCGAGAGTTTCGCCAACCGCCTGCTCGCGGCCCCCGGCGCGACGGCGTGGATTGCCGAGGCGCTGGCCGAACACGAGTTCATGCCGGACAACGAGCCCTATCGCACGAGCGGCACGAGCGGCACGGGCCGCTGAGGCGGCGAGCCGCCGCGGGCTCCACATGCGTCTTTACGTCGTCGGCGGCGCGGTGCGCGACCGCCTCATGGGGCTCGAGGCCCATGATCGCGACTGGGTCGCGGTCGGTGCCGCTCCCGAGGACCTGATCGCCCTCGGCTACCGGCCGGTGGGCAAGGACTTCCCGGTCTTCCTGCATCCGGCCACCGGCGAGGAGGTGGCGCTGGCGCGCACCGAGCGCAAGAGCGCACCGGGCTATCACGGCTTCGTCTTCCACGCCGCGCCCGACGTGACGCTCGAACAGGACCTGGCGCGCCGCGACCTGACGATCAACGCCATCGCCCAGGCCGAAGACGGCACGCTCGTCGACCCCTACGGCGGACAGCGCGACCTCGAGGCCAGGGTGCTGCGCCACGTCTCGCCGGCCTTTGCCGAGGACCCGGTGCGCGTGCTGCGCCTGGCGCGCTTCGCGGCGCGCTGGCCCGATTTCACGGTGGCCGGCGAGACGATGGCGCTGCTCGGGCGCATGGTCGCCGCCGGCGAGGTCGACGCGCTGGTGAGCGAACGCGTGTGGCAGGAGCTGGCGCGCGGGCTGATGACGCCGCGGCCCAGCCGCATGTTCGAGCTGCTGCGCGAGTGCGGCGCGCTGGCGCGCCTCGTGCCCGAGCTCGATCGGCTGTGGGGCGTGCCGCAGCCCGTCGAGCACCACCCCGAGGTCGACACCGGGGTGCACGTCATGATGGTGCTGGACATGGCGGCGCGGCTCGCAGCGCCGCTCGCGGTGCGCTGGGCCTGCCTCGGCCACGACCTGGGCAAGGGCACGACGGCGCGCGAGCTGTGGCCGCGCCACCATGGCCACGACGCGCGCGGCGCCTTGCTGCTGCGCGACGTGCACGAACGCCTGCGCGTGCCCGGCGAGTGCCGCGAACTGGCCGAGCTGATGGCGCGCGAGCACGTGCACCTGCACCAGAGCATGACCTTCGGCGCCGCGGCCCTGGTGCGGCTGTTCGAACGCTGCGATGCCTGGCGCCGGCCCGAGCGCTTTGCGCTGCTGCTGCTGGGCTGCGAGTGCGACGCACGCGGCCGCGGCGGGCACGCCGAAGCCCTCTACGGCCCCGCGCTGCGGCTGCCGCCGCTGCTGGCCGCGGCGCGCGCCGTCGACACCGCCGGCGTCGCCG
>JAFECX010000197.1 GCA_018241895.1 Pseudomonadota bacterium | reverse complement strand
TGCCGCGCGAGCCGCAACCACAGGCACCGGCGCAGCCGCAACCGGCGCCCGCCGACGCGGCAGCCGGTGCCAGGCGCGCGGCGGGGCAGTCGCCGGCGCCGCCCGCGCCCGCGACCCCCATCGAGCGCCAGCGCATCGACCGCCTGATCATCGTCGCGCTCGACCCGGGGCACGGCGGCGAGGATCCGGGCGCCATCGGCCCGAGCGGCCTGCGCGAGAAGGACGTCGTGCTCGCGATCGCCCTCGAACTGCGCGAGCGGCTCAATGCGCTCACCGTCAACGGCAACGCCACGCGCGTGATGCTCACGCGCGACGCCGACTTCTTCGTGCCGCTGCACGAGCGCGTGCGCAAGGCGCGCCGCGTGCAGGCCGACCTGTTCGTCAGCATCCACGCCGATGCCTTCTTCAAGCCCGAGGCGCGCGGCGCGAGCGTGTTCGCGCTCAGCACGAGCGGCGCCAGCAGCGCCGCGGCGCGCTGGATGGCGCGGCGCGAGAACGCGGCCGACCAGGTCGGCGGCGTCAACGTGGCCGACGTGCGCGACCCGCAACTGCTGAGCGCGATGCTCGACATGAGCACCGCAGCGCAGATCAAGGACAGCCTGCGCCTGGGCCGCGAGGTGCTGGGCCGCATCGCTCGCGTCGGCGAGCTGCACAAGGGTCAGGTCGAACAGGCGGGCTTCGCCGTGCTCAAGGCGCCCGACGTGCCGAGCATCCTCGTCGAGACGGCCTTCATCTCCAATCCGCAGGAGGAGGCCAGGCTGCGCGACGCAGACTACCGCACGCAGCTGGTGCAGGCGCTGGCCAGCGGCATCTCGCGCTACTTCGCCAAGAACCCGCCGCTCGCGCGGCACCGGCCGCTGTAGACCCCCGGCGGCGCGGCGCGGCTCAGCGGCGCCAGAAGCTGCGCATCTGCGTCAGCCGCGCCGAGGGCAGCGCAGCCGCAGCGTCGTACGGGTGGCTGCTGCGGCCGTTGAGCGAGACGAGGATCTTCAGCACGTAGTTGCGCGTCTCGGCGTAGGGCGGCACGCCGAGGTAGCGGTCGACCGCGCCCTCGCCGGCGTTGTACGCGGCCAGCGCGAGGCGCACGTCGCCCTCGAAGTACGCGAGCAGCCAGCGCAGGTAGGCCATGCCGCCGCGGATGTTCTGCACCGGATCGAGCGGGTCCTTCACGCCGAAGCGGCGCGCGGTGTCGGGGATGAGCTGCATCAGCCCCAGCGCGTTCTTCGGGCTCACGGCACCGATGTTGAAGTTGCTCTCGGCGGACATCACCGCCAGCACGAGCGCGGGCTCGAGCTTGTACTCGGGCGCGGCCAGCCTGACGTAGTCGACGCTGGCCGCGGGCGCGTTGGCCGGCAGCGGCAGTGCAGGCGATGCCACGGCCCGCGTCGCCGCGCGCGCGCTGCGCACGAGGCCGCGTCCGGCCGCGCCCGGCGGCGCCGCGGCGCGCAGCGGTGGCTGCGC
>JAFECX010000196.1 GCA_018241895.1 Pseudomonadota bacterium | reverse complement strand
CGGGCCGCGTCGGGCGGCGGGCGCCGGCGCGGCTGCCGCTGAGGCCGCACGCGCCTGGGCTGCGGCAGGCGCGCCGTCGGCGGCGCGGCCGGCGGCAGCCAGGCAAGCGAGCGTGCCGAACGCGATGCATGCGCCCAGGAGCTTCGGCGTCGATCGACCGAGGATGCGCATGGCGGGCATTCTACGCAGCGCTTGCGTGCGAGACCCTGCGACGACGCGCAACGGCCAGCGGCGAGCGCGCGCGAGACAATGCGCCGATGGACGACAAGATCGTGCTGCTGGTCGACGGCTCCAGCTATCTGTACCGCGCCTACCACGCGCTGCCCGATCTGCGCGCGCCGGACGGCACGCCCACCGGCGCGGTGCACGGCTTCATCGCGATGATGAAGTGGCTGCGCGAGCGCTATCCGGCCGAGCATGCGGTGTGCGTGTTCGACGCCAAGGGCCTGACCTTCCGCGACGCCTGGTACCCGCAGTACAAGGCCAACCGCGCGCCGATGCCCGAGCCGCTGGTGCAGCAGATCGAGCCGATCCACGAGGTGGTGCGCCTGCTCGGCTGGCCGCTGCTCGAGGTGCCCGGCATCGAGGCCGACGACGCCATCGGCACGCTGGCGCGCGTGGCTGCCGACAGCGGCCATCGCGTCATCGTCAGCACCGGCGACAAGGACCTGACGCAGCTCGTGAACGAGCGCGTGACGTTGATGAACACGATGGCGCGGCCGCCCGAAGTGCTGGACGCGGCGGCCGTCGAGGCCAAGTTCGGCGTGCCGCCGGAGCGCATCGTCGACTACCTGACGCTGGTCGGCGACAGCGTCGACAACGTGCCCGGTGTCGACAAGGTGGGCCCCAAGACCGCCGCCAGGTGGCTCGGCGAACACGGCTCGCTCGACGCCATCGTCGCCGCGGCCGACCGCATCAAGGGTGCGGCCGGCGAGAACCTGCGCCGCGCGCTCGACTGGCTGCCCACCGGCCGCAGGCTCGTCACCGTACGCACCGACTGCGACCTCGGCGCCCAGGTGCCGGGCTGGCCGGCGCTCGACGCGTTGGCGTTGCGCGCAGTCGACCGGCCCGCGCTGCTCGACTTCTACCAGCGCTACGGCTTTCGCACCTGGCGCCGCGAGCTCGAGGCCGACGGTGTGGCGGCGAGCGCGTCGCCCGCGAACGCGAACCCCGGCGCCGCCGCCCCTGCCCCCGCTGGGGCCCGTGCGCGCGTGCTGGCCCACGACTACGAGACCGTGACCAGCCGCGAGCGGCTGCAGGACTGGCTGGCGCGCATCGACGCCGCGCCGCTCACCGCGCTCGACACCGAGACCGATTCGCTGGATGCGATGCGTGCGCGCATCGTCGGCCTGAGCCTGGCCACCGAGCCGGGGCGCGCGGCCTACGTGCCGATCGCGCACAGCTACCCCGGCGCACCCGAGCAACTGTCGCTGGGCGAGGTGCTGGCGGTGCTGCGGCCCTGGCTCGAGGACGACTCGAAGCCCAAGCTCGGGCAGAACGTCAAGTACGACCTGCACGTGCTGGCCAACCACGGCGTGGCGGTGCGCGGCCTCGTGCACGACACGATGCTCGAGAGCTATGTGCTCGAGGCGCACCGGCCGCACTCGCTGCAGAGCCTGGCCGAGCGCCACCTCGAACGCGCAGGCCTGAGCTACGAGGACCTGTGCGGCAAGGGCGCGCATCAGATCCCGTTCGCGCAGGTCGACGTCGCGCGCGCCGCGCAGTACAGCGGCGAGGACAGCGAGATGGCGCTGCACGTGCACGAGGTGCTGTGGCCGCGGCTGGTGGCGGCGCCCAGGCTGCGCGAGGTGTACGAGCGCATCGAGATGCCGGTGGCGCTGATCCTGCAGCGCATGGAGCGGCACGGCGTGCTGATCGACGCGCCGCTGCTGGCGGCGCAAAGCCGCGAGCTGGCCGAGCGCATGCTGGCGCTCGAGCACGCGGCCTACGAGATCGCCGGGCAGCCGTTCAACCTGGGCAGCCCCAAGCAGATCGGCGAGATCCTGTTCGGGCGGCTGCAGCTGCCGGTGAAGAAGCGCACGGCCTCGGGCGCGCCTTCGACCGACGAGGACGTGCTGCAGGAGCTCGCCGCCGATTACCCGCTGCCGGCGCGCATCCTAGAGCACCGCGGCCTGGCCAAGCTCAAGGGCACCTACACCGACAAGCTGCCGCAGATGGTCAATCCGGCCAGCGGGCGCGTGCACACCAACTACGCGCAGGCGGTGGCGGTGACGGGGCGGCTGGCCAGCAACGACCCCAACCTGCAGAACATCCCCGTGCGCACGCCCGAGGGCCGGCGCATCCGCGAGGCCTTCGTGGCGCCGCCCGGGCACGTGATCCTGAGCGCCGACTACTCGCAGATCGAACTGCGCATCATGGCCCACATCAGCGAGGACCCGGGCCTGCTGCGCGCCTTCGCCGAGGGTCTGGACGTGCACCGTGCCACCGCGAGCGAGGTCTTCGGCGTGCCGCTGGCCGAAGTCAGCCCCGAGCAGCGCCGCTACGCCAAGGTCATCAACTTCGGCCTCATCTACGGCATGGGCGCGTTCGGCCTGGCGAGCAACCTCGGCATCGAGCAGAAGGCCGCGCGCGACTACATCGAGCGCTACTTCACGCGCTTTGCCGGCGTCAAGCGCTACATGGACGAGACCAGGGCGCGTGCCGCCGAGCTGGGCTACGTGGAGACGCTGTACGGTCGGCGCATCTACCTGCCCGAGATCAAGGGCGGCAGCGGACCGCGGCGCAACGCCGCCGAGCGCCAGGCCATCAATGCGCCGATGCAGGGCACCGCGGCCGACCTCGTCAAGCTGGCGATGATCGCCGTGCAGCGCAGGCTCGACGACGAGCGCCGTGCCACCGCGATGGTGATGCAGGTGCACGACGAGCTGGTGTTCGAGGTGCCCGCGGGCGAGCTGGCGTGGGTGCGCGAGACGGTCCCGCGGCTCATGGCCGGTGTTGCCGAGCTGAAGGTGCCGCTGCTGACCGAGGTGGGCGTCGGCCCGAACTGGGACCGGGCGCATTGAGGCCTGCCGGCTGCGGCGCGCGTGCGCGCCGCGCCGCTGGCCGCAGCGACGTCGTGCCGGTCGTTGCCCCGCGGGAGGCGGGCGCAGCGCCGAAAACCTTGCTGCCACGGCCTGGGCGCGGTGCAAATCCCTATATCCTCACAAGCTTTGCCGAATTGATGACAGGACGCAAGGAGTCCCCGTGAAGCAGGTCGAAGGAAGAATCAAGCAGATCTTCGAGCAGGTCGTACGCCGCAACCCCGGCGAGGCCGAGTTCCACCAGGCCGTCAAGGAGGTGATCGATTGCCTCGGCCCGGTGCTCGTCAAGCACCCGCACTATGCCGATCAGAAGATCATCGAGCGCATCTGCGAGCCCGAGCGCCAGATCATCTTCCGCGTGCCGTGGATCGACGACCACGGCGAGGTGCACATCAACCGCGGCTTTCGCGTGCAGTTCAACAGCGTGCTGGGGCCGTACAAGGGGGGCCTGCGCTTCCACCCGTCGGTGTACCTGGGGATCATCAAGTTCCTCGGTTTCGAGCAGATCTTCAAGAACGCCGTCACCGGCATGCCGATCGGCGGCGCCAAGGGCGGCTCCGACTTCGACCCCAAGGGCCGCTCGGACGCCGAGGTGATGCGCTTTTGCCAGAGCTTCATGACCGAGCTGCATCGGCACCTGGGCGAATACACCGATGTGCCGGCGGGTGACATCGGCGTCGGCGCGCGCGAGATCGGCTACCTGTTCGGTCAGTTCAAGCGCATGACCAACCGCTACGAGTCGGGCGTGATCACCGGCAAGAGCCCGCTGTGGGGCGGTGCGCTGGTGCGCCGCGAATCCACCGGCTACGGCTGCGTGTTCTTCGTCGACGAGATGCTCAAGGCGCGCGGCCAGTCGCTCGAGGGCATGACCTGCGTCGTCTCGGGCTCGGGCAACGTCGCGATCTACGCGATGGAAAAGCTGCAGCAGCTCGGCGCCAAGGTCGTCGCCTGCTCCGACTCCAACGGCGTCATCCACGACGCCACGGGGATCAAGCTCGACACCGTCAAGCGGCTCAAGGAGGTCGAACGCCGGCGCATCCGCGACTACGTCCAGGTGCACCGCGAGGCGCACTACAGCGAGGGCGGCTGCATCTGGGACATCGCGTGCCAGGTCGCGATTCCCGGCGCCACCGAGAACGAACTCGACGAGCGCGCCGCGCGCACGCTGCTGGCCAACGGCTGCATCGCCGTGGGCGAGGGCGCGAACATGCCGTCGACGCCGGGGGCGGTGAAGCTGTTCGTCGAGTCGGGCATCGCCTACGGTCCCGGCAAGGCGGCCAACGGCGGCGGCGTCTCGACCTCGGCGCTCGAGATGCAGCAAAACGCCAGCCGCGACGCCTGGACCTTCGAGTTCACCGAGCAGCGCCTGCGCGAGATCATGAGCAACATCCACCGCAGCTGCTACGAGACGGCCGAGGAATACGGCAGCCCCGGCAACTACGTGATCGGCGCCAACATCGCCGGCTTCAAGCGCGTGGCCGAGGCGATGCTGGCGTTCGGAGTGATCTGAAGGCTGCGGCGCCGGCGGTGCCCGCCGCGCCGGCCGCGCGCCGCGCAGGTCCTGTCACGAGCGTGTCACATGCGCCGCCTAGAGTGCGCAGCGTCACGACTCGAACACGGACCCCTTCATGTCGATTGCATTCTCCCGTGCCGCCGCCACGGCGGCCCTGGCGCTCGGCCTGGGCGCTGCCGCCTGCGCACAGGACGCGACCGGTGCCGGCGCCTCCTTTCCGGCGCCGCTCTATGCCAAGTGGGCCGACGCCTACCACAAGGCCAGCGGCGCGCGCATCAACTACCAGTCGGTCGGTTCGGGCGCGGGTATCCGGCAGATCCGGGCCAGGACGGTCGATTTCGGCGCCTCGGACATGCCATTGGCCGATGCCGAGCTGCAGCGCGACGGACTCATGCAGTTTCCGATGGTGATCGGCGGCATCGTGCCGGTCGTCAACATCGCCGGCATCGCCGCCGGCCAGCTCAGGCTGACCGGTGCCGTGCTGGGCGACATCTACCTCGGCAGGATCACGCGCTGGAACGACGCCGCGATCACGATGCTCAATCCAGGCCTCGCGCTGCCCGACGCGGCGATCGCACCGGTGCGTCGTGCCGACGCATCGGGCACCACCTTCGGCTTCACGAACTACCTGTCCAAGGTCAACGGCGAGTGGAAGTCCAGGGTCGGCGAAGGCGCTGCCGTCGACTGGCCGAGCGGCGCCGGCGGCAAGGGCAACGAGGGCGTGGCCGCCTTCGTCCAGCGCCTGCCCAACAGCATCGGCTACGTTGAGTACACCTACGCCAGCGCCAATCGACTGGCGCATGTGCTGCTGCGCAACCGGGCCGGGGCCTATCCGGAGCCGGACGCCTCGACGTTCAGGGCGGCCGCGGCCGGTGCCGACTGGAGCCGAACCTTCCATCAGATCCTGACCGATCAGCCCGGCAAGGATGCCTGGCCCATCACGAGCGCCACCTTCGTCCTGATGCACCACGTGCCGGACAGGCCGGCGCAGGCCGCGTCGGCGCTGAAGTTCTTCGAGTGGTCGTTCGCCCAGGGCGACAAGATGGCGGCAGAGCTGGAATACGTGCCGCTGCCCGACAGCGTGAAGGCGCAGGTGCGCACGGCCTGGGGGCAGATCAGGGACGCCGCGGGCAAGGCGATCGCCTTCAGGTAGGACCGGTCGTCGGCAGCCCGAGCCACGGCAGCAGCCTGCGCCATGAACGTTGCGACGCGCACGCCCGCGCTCGACGTGAGCCCGACGCCGCCGCCCGCCGCTGCGGGTCTGCCACGGCGGCGGCACGCGTCGGCCGCCGACGCTGCCTTCGCGTTGGCCGCGCACGCGGCGGCGTGGATCACGCTGGCGCTGCTGGCCGCGGTCGTCGGCTCCCTCGTCGTCGGTGCCTCGCCGGCGATCCGCGCCTACGGCCTCGCGTTCCTGTGGCACAGCGAGTGGGATCCGGTCGCCGGCCGCTTCGGCGGTCTGGTGATGATCTACGGCACGCTGGCCACTTCGTTCATCGCGCTGGCGATCGCGGTGCCGGTGAGCTTCGGCATCGCGCTGTTCCTGGTCGAACTCGCGCCGGCGTGGCTGCGCCGCCCGCTGGGCATCGCCATCGAACTGCTGGCTGCCGTGCCGTCCATCGTCTACGGCATGTGGGGGCTGCTCGTCTTCGGCCCGGTGCTGGCGAGCTTCGTGCAGCAGCCGCTGCAACGGCTGTGGGGCGGCGTGCCGCTGCTCGGCGCACTGGTCTCGGGTCCGCCGGTGGGCATCGGCATCCTGTCGGCGGGAATCATCCTCGCCATCATGATCGTCCCGTTCATCGCCGCCGTCATGCGCGACGTGTTCGAGACCACGCCGCCGATGCTCGCGGAATCGGCCTACGGCCTCGGCGCCACGACCTGGGAGGTGGTGTGGAAGGTGGTGCTGCCGCACGCGAAGACCGGCGTCGTCGGCGCCATCATCCTCGGGCTGGGTCGCGCACTGGGCGAGACGATGGCGGTGACGTTCGTCATCGGCAACTTCAACCAGTTGAATTCGCTCTCGCTGTTCGAAGCGGCCAACAGCATCACCTCGGCGCTGGCCAACGAGTTCGCCGAAGCCAGCCCGGGCCTGCACGAGGCCTCGCTGATCTATCTCGGGCTGATCCTGTTCGTCATCACGTTCGTCGTGCTCGCGCTGTCCAGAGTGCTGCTCGCGCGTCTGCGGCATCGCGAGGGCGCGCGCACGTGAACGCCATCGGCATCGACGCGGCGCGGCTGCGGCGCCATCGGCAGCGCCGGCGCGTGAATGCCGTCGCGCTCACGCTCGCGCTCGGCGCCATGGCGTTCGGTCTGTTCTGGCTGGCATGGATCCTGATCACGACCGTGCGGCTGGGCCTCGGTGGCCTGTCGCTCGCCGTGTTCGTCGAAGCGACGCCGCCGCCGCAGACTCCCGGCGGCGGTCTGGCCAACGCCATTGCGGGCTCCGGCCTGATGGTGCTGCTGGCGACCGCGCTGGGGGCGCCGATCGGCGTGCTCACCGGCGTGTATCTGGCCGAGTATGGTCGTGGCGGTCGACTGGCCCGCGCGACGCAGTTCGTCAACGACATCTTGCTGTCGGCACCGTCCATCGTCATCGGTCTGTTCGTCTACACCCTGATCGTCGTGCGCTCGAGATCCTTTTCGGGCTGGGCCGGGGCAATCGCGCTGGCGCTGATCGTCGTGCCGGTGGTCGTGCGCACCACCGAGAACATGCTCGTGCTGGTGCCCGACGCGCTGCGCGAGGCGGCGTACGCACTCGGCACGCCGAAGTGGAGAGTGATTCTCTCGATCACGCTGAAGTCGGCGCGTGCCGGCGTCGTCACCGGCGTGCTTCTGGCGCTGGCCCGCATCGCAGGGGAGACGGCGCCGCTGCTGTTCACCTCGCTCAACAACCAGTTCTTCGCTTCCGGTCTGTCCGAGCCGATGGCCAGCCTGCCGGTGACGATCTTCAAGTTCGCGATGAGCCCCTACGAGAACTGGCGCCAGCTCGCGTGGGCCGGCGTGCTCATCGTCACGCTGGGCGTGCTGGCACTCAACATCTTGGCGCGGGTGGCTCTTGGGCGCCGCCGATGAAGTCGCAGGAGGCGACGGCTCGATGGATGCGAAGACGCAGCTCGCGCTGCACGAACGGCCCAAGATCGCGGTGCGCGACCTGGACTTCCACTATGGCTCGTTTCAGGCGCTCAAGCGCGTGCAGATCGACATTCCTGCACACCAGGTGACGGCCTTCATCGGACCGTCGGGCTGCGGCAAGAGCACGCTGCTGCGCGTGTTCAATCGCATGTACGAGCTGTACCCGGAGCAGCGCGCGCGAGGGCAGGTGTGGCTGGACGGCGAGGACCTTCTGCGCCCGGGCCTGGACGTGGCGCTGATCCGCGCCAAGATCGGCATGGTGTTCCAGCGGCCGACGCCGTTCCCGATGTCGATCTACGACAACGTCGCCTTCGGCGTGCGGCTGTTCGAGGCGCTGCCGCGCGTGGAACTGGACGAACGCGTCGAGCGGGCGCTGCGCAAGGCGGCGCTGTGGCACGAAGTCAAGGACAAGCTCGCGCAGAGCGGGGCGGGGCTGTCGGGTGGACAGCAGCAGCGCCTGTGCATCGCGCGTTGCATTGCCGTCGAACCCGAGGTGCTGCTGCTCGACGAGCCGTGCTCGGCGCTCGATCCGATCGCCACCGGCAGGATCGAGGAACTGATCGGCGAGCTCAAGGCCGACTACACGGTGGTGATCGTCACCCACAACATGCAGCAGGCGGCGCGCGTGAGCGACTGCACGGCGTACATGTACCTGGGCGAGATCGTCGAGTTCGGCCCGACCTCGGCGCTCTTCGTGAAGCCGGCGAAGAAGGACACCGAGGACTACATCACGGGCCGGTTCGGATGAGCCGCGGGGGAAGGCGATGAGCGACAAGCACCTGTCGACGCAGTTCGACGCCGAGCTGAGCGGCATCTGCGCGCGCGTGCTCGAGATGGGGGGCCTCGTCGAGTCGCAGGTCGCGCTGGCGCTGCACGCGCTGACGAAAGCGAGTGCCGAGTCGGCCGAGCAGGTCCTCCAGGTGGAGACGCGCGTCAACCGCATGGAGATCGAGATCGACCGCGATCTGCAGGCCACCATTGCCTTGCGCCAGCCGGCGGCGCGCGATCTGCGGCTCCTGATCGCGGTGAGCCGGGCGAGCGCCAACCTCGAGCGTGCCGGCGACGAGGCGGCGCGCATCGCGCGCATCGCCCAGCGGCTGGCGGGCACGGGCATCGCGCCGCGCATGCCGCTCGCCGACCTCGCCTTCGAGGCCGATCTCGCGATCGCCCAGCTGCGCAAGACGCTCGACGCCTTCGCCAGGCTCGACGCGCCGCGCGCGTTCGAAGTCCTCGCGCAGGACGATCAGATCGACCGCGAGTTCGAGGGACTGCTGCGCAAGCTGATCACCTTCATGATGGAGGATCCGCGCACCATCTCCGCCAGCATCGATCTCGTGTTCGTTGCCAAGGCCATCGAGCGCGTGGGCGACCATGCGAAGAACCTGGCCGAGGCCATCATCTACGTCGTCGAAGGCACCGACGTGCGCCACGCGGCGCCCGACGCGGCCGATGGCGTGGTGCGCCGAGGCAGGGGCTGACGGTGGCTCGGGTGCTGGTGGTCGAGGACGAACCTGCAATCGCCGAGTTGGTGGCGCTGCATCTGCGCCATGCGGGGTTCGACGTGTGCCTGGCCGCAGACGCCGAGTCGGCACGCGCCGAGATCGACCGCATGCTGCCGGACCTGGTGCTGCTCGACTGGATGCTGCCGGGCGAAAGCGGGCTCGCGCTCGCGCGGCGCTGGCGCACCGACGAGCGCACGCGTTCGCTGCCGCTCATCATGCTCACCGCGCGCGCGCAGGAGGCCGACAAGGTGGCGGCGCTGGACATCGGAGCCGACGACTATCTGACCAAGCCGTTCTCGCCGAAGGAACTGCTGGCGCGCATGCGCGCCGTGCTGCGGCGTCGCGCACCCGAGGCGCTGGACGGCGCGGTCGAGGTCGCCGGCTTGCGCCTGGATCCCGCCACCCGGCGCGTGACGCGACGCGTCGGCGATGTCGAACTCGAAGCGAGAGTCGGCCCCACCGAGTTCCGGCTGCTGCACTTTCTGCTGGTGCATCCCGAACGCGTGCACAGCCGTGCCCAATTGCTCGATCGGGTGTGGGGAGACCACGTCTTCATCGAAGAGCGCACGGTGGACGTGCACGTCAAGCGCCTGCGCGAGGCGCTGGCACCGCTGCACTGCGCCGGCCTCGTCGAGACGGTGCGCGGCGTCGGCTACCGGCTGGCGCGGCCGCCAGGCAGCGGGGCCGCGTAGCGGCCGGCGCGGTCGGACGGCAACGACATGTGGGAGCTCGGCGTGCGCATGCTGGCGCCGCTGGCCGCACTGCTGCTCGGCGCTTCGGCTGGCTGGCTCGTCGGGCAGTCGATCGGATCGCCGGGCGCCGCGACGGTCGTCGGCGCGGTGCTGGGCGCCAGCCTGGCGCTGCTGCGTGACGCGCGGCGCGCCTGGCGGCTGATGCAGTGGCTGCGCGCAGCGCCAGGGGCCGAGTTGCCGCGCGGCGGCGGCTACTGGGGCGAACTGGCGTACCGCATCGAACGCGCGCTGCGCCGGCACGAGCGCGCGGCCGAGCAGGAGCGGCGGCGCCTCGGCCAGTTCCTCTCGGCGATCGAGGCGTCGCCCAATGGCGTGATCCTGCTCGATGCCGGCGACCAGATCGAATGGTGCAACGCGGTGGCGGCGCAGCATTTCGGCCTGCAGCCTGAGCGCGACCTGCGCCAGCGCATCACCAACCTGATCCGCGTGCCGGCCTTCGTGGCGCACTTGCAGGGTGCGCACTTCGACGCGCCGGTGACCTTCGTCGGCCCGGGCGGCGAGGCGACGCTGTCGGTGCGGGTCCGAACCTACGGCGAGGGGGCACGCCTCGTGCTGTCGCAGGACGTCACCGAACGCGAGCGTGCCGACGCGATGCGACGCGACTTCGTGGCCAACGTTTCGCACGAGATCCGCACACCGCTGACGGTGCTCGCCGGGTTCGTGGAGACGCTGGCGCAATTGCCGCTCGCCGAAGACGAGCGTGCGCGCGTGCTGGCGCTGATGGCGCAGCAAGCCGAGCGCATGCAGGCCCTGGTGACGGACCTGTTGACGCTGGCTCAGCTCGAGGGCGCTCCGCCGCCGGCCATCGATCGGTGGTTCGGCGTTGCCATGCTGCTGGCGCGGGCGCGATCGGACGGCGCAGCCTTGTCCGGCGGGCGGCACACGCTGTACGCGAGCGGCGGCGAAGACGCCGAACTGGCGGCCAGCGAATCGGAGCTGCACGGCGCAGTCGTCAACCTCGTCGCCAATGCGCTGCGCTACACGCCGGCGGGCGGGCGCGTCGAGTTGCGCTGGGTCTGGCACGACGACGGCAGCGGCGCCATCGAAGTCGTCGACAACGGCATCGGCATCGCGCGCGAGCACCTGCCGCGTCTGACCGAGCGCTTCTACCGCGTCGACGGCAGCCGGTCGCGCGAAACCGGCGGCACCGGCCTGGGGCTGGCGATCGTCAAGCACGCCGTGCAGCGACATGGCGGCGAGATCGTGATCGACAGCGAGCCGGGGCGCGGCTCGACGTTTAGGCTCGTGCTGCCGGCGCTGCGCGTGCGGCGCTGCGAGCAGCCGTCGGCGTCGGCCGATATCAGGGCCGCGCTCGGCGCCGATAGACGAGCGTGAGCTCGTCGCGGTCGGTCGGCCGGCGCACCTCGCCGACGGGCTCGGCGCCGGCCGGCACGTCGGGCGCCGGGCCGCGCGTGGTGCGCACGAGGTACGGGCACTCGCCCAGGCCGGTGCCGGCGCGTGCGTCGACGCGGTAGCGCCCCAGGTACTCCAGTGCCGCCACGTTGGCGCGGGACAGATCGGGCGCCGCGATGCACGATCCGGCCGGCACCAGCGCCGCGATGCGCTCCACCCAGGGGCGCGGGCTGCGCGCGTAGTCCAGCGGCCCGAGCCACAACGTCATCAACAGCAGCCAGCACAGCGTGACGCCGCCGGCGGGCAGCACCAGGCTCTTCCACAGCGCCTCGCGATGGCGCCCGGTGCGCCAGCGCACGAGCCAGGCCCACGCCAGCGTGCCGGCCAGCGCCGCCGCGAGCGCCGGCCACGAGAACTGCGCCACGAAACCCGGCGCCAGCCGCGCCACGTTGGCCGCCGGCTTGGCCGGCACGCCCGTCTGCATCGACAGGTAGACGACCCAGATTGCCGTGGCCGCCAGCGTGAAGAACAGCATCGAGAACCAGTCGATCGCCGCAGTGGCGCTGCGCTTCAGGGTCGGCAGCGCGAACGCGGCCAGCGATGCCAGGCCGGGCAGGCCCAGCAGCAAGGCGCGGTCCGAGCCGCCCATCGCCAGGTTCGACGCGAGCGCCACGCCGACCACGACCAGCGGCACCGAGACGTGCCGGTACGACAAGTACGAGCGCCAGCGCCACAGCGTCCACAGGGTCAGGAACCATGCCGGCCACATGAACCAGAGCCATTGGCGTGCGATCGCCAGCGCATCCGCGGCGTCGGGCACGGCGACGCGCCAGTGCCAGCCGCCGAGCGCGAAGGCGAGCGCAGCCGACGCCGCGGCCGCCGCAGCGACCGTCGGTGCGAAGCGGCGCACGACCTCCAGGCGCGAGGCAAAGCACACCGCGGCACCGGCCACGCCCATCGCCAGCGCCATGGCCGGCGCGCCGCTGTCGGCAAGCAGCGGCAGCGCCACGAGCACGGCAAGGCGCGAGCGCACTGCGCGATACGGAGCCGCAGCCAGCCCGTACAGATAGAGCGAGACGGCGGCGAGCTGCACGAGCTCGGGCGTCGTCTCGTGGCCGAGTTGCAGCAGGCCCAGCGTGGCCATGAGCGCCAGCAGCGC
The DNA here is from genome assembly GCA_018241895.1 of Pseudomonadota bacterium. Taxonomy (GTDB): domain Bacteria; phylum Pseudomonadota; class Gammaproteobacteria; order Burkholderiales; family Burkholderiaceae_C; genus Rubrivivax. The sequence goes on along the minus strand of JAFECX010000196.1, from coordinate 3,789 downwards.
ACCGTCGGCGATGGCGCGCGCATAGTCCACCGGCTCGGCCTCGCCGCCGAAGGCGAACGCGACGGGCTGCGCGGCCTGCGTGCGCGCGAGGTGGAACGTGGCATGCCAGACGAGCGCCAGCGTGGCCGCCAGCAGCAAGGCGAACGGCAGGCGCGCGGCGAGCGCGGCGTCCAGTGGCGGCGACAGCAGCAAGATGGCGCCGGCGCCGAGCCAGTGCGGCAGCAAGGCCGTGTCGGCGGGCACGCCGCCCAGCGCGGGCGCCCACCAGGAGCTGCGTCCCTCGGCCAGCGCCAGCATCTGGCCGAACGCCGCCAGGTCGGCATTGCGCCAGGGATCGCGGCCGAACACGCCCGGCAGCACGTACGCGGCGCACAACAGCAGCAGCGGCACGCGCGGCAGCGCGCGCGCGGCCGAGCGGGTGACGAGGGCGGGGCTCGGACGGGTCACGTCGCGATCATGGGCCAAGAAAAAAGGCAGCCGCGGCTGCCTTCGATCGGGTGCGCGCACCGCGCCGCGGTCTCACTTCTTCAGGCCGACGCGGGCGAACTTGTTGCGGAACTTCTCGACCCGTCCGCCGAGGCTGTCCACGCTCTTTTGCGTGCCGGTGTAGAACGGATGCGTCTCGCTCGTCACCTCGAGCTTGACCAGCGGCAGCTCGCGGCCGTCGTCCATCGTGATCGACTCGCGCGTCTGCACGCACGAGCGGGTGACGAACTTGAAGCCGTTGGCGAGGTCCTGGAAGCAGACTTCGCGGTAGCCGGGGTGGATGCCTTCTTTCATGGGATGCCTCGGGTTCGCAGCGGGAGCCACGCCGGCTGCCGCCTCGATGGCAGCGGGCGCACTTTCCAAAGGAGAGCAAAAAGGTGGATTCTAGTGCAACGGGGGGCTCTCAGCCGCCGCGGCGCATGAGGTCGAAGAAGTCGAGGTTGCCCTTGGTCGCCTTCATCTTCTCGAGCACGAACTCCATCGACTCGATCTCGTCCATCGGATAGAGCAGCTTTCTCAGGATCCAGGTCTTTTGCAGGATCTCGGGCTTGAGGAGCAACTCCTCGCGCCGCGTGCCGCTCTTGTTGATGAGGATCGACGGGTAGACGCGCTTTTCGGCCATGCGGCGGTCGAGGTGGATCTCGCAGTTGCCGGTGCCCTTGAACTCCTCGTAGATCACCTCGTCCATCTTGGAGCCGGTGTCGATGAGCGCGGTGCCGATGATGGTCAGCGTGCCGCCTTCCTCGGTGTTGCGTGCGGCGCCGAAGAAGCGCTTGGGCCGCTGCAGCGCGTTGGCGTCGACGCCGCCGGTGAGCACCTTGCCCGACGAGGGCAGCACGTTGTTGTAGGCGCGCGCCAGCCGCGTGATCGAGTCGAGCAGGATCACGACGTCCTTCTTCAGTTCCACCAGCCGCTTGGCGCGCTCGATCACCATCTCGGCCACCTGCACGTGGCGCGCCGCCGGCTCGTCGAAGGTGGAACTGATGACCTCGCCGCGCACCGTGCGCAGCATCTCGGTCACTTCCTCGGGGCGCTCGTCGACGAGCAGCACGATGAGGTGGATCTCGGGGTGGTTGGCGACCAGCGCGTGCGCCAGCTGCTGCATCATCACCGTCTTGCCGGTCTTGGGCTGCGCCACCAGCAGCGCGCGCTGGCCCTTGCCGATCGGCGCCACCAGGTCGATGATGCGGCAGGTGATGTTCTCGTCGCTCTTGATGTCGCGCTCGAGCTTGAACTGCTCCTTGGGGAACAAGGGCGTCAGGTTCTCGAACATGATCTTGTGGCGGTTCTCCTCGGGGGTGAGACCGTTCACGCGATCGACCTTGACGAGCGCGAAGTAGCGCTCGCCGTCCTTGGGCACGCGCACCTCGCCTTCGACGAGGTCGCCGGTGTGCAGGTTGAAGCGGCGGATCTGGCTCGGCGACAGGTAGATGTCGTCGGTGCTCGCCATGTAGCTGGTGTCGATCGAGCGCAGGAAGCCGAAGCCGTCGGGCAGCACCTCGAGCACGCCGTCGCCGAACACCTGTTCGCCGCCCTTGGCGCGCTTTTTCATGATCGCGAACATCAGCTCCTGCTTGCGCAGGCGGCTGACGTTCTCGATCTCGAGCGCCTCGCCCATCTCGATGAGCTTGGCGATCTGCATGGTCTTGAGTTCGGACAGATGCATCTGGAGGGCACCTTCTGGGGACAGCGGCCCGCGGCCCGACGGACTCACGGACGCGGGCCGCCGAGCCGGCGGTCTGGACAGACGAAGCGGGGGGTGTTCGAGGCCCGGGCGGCGCCTTCGAGCCGGGGTGGCCGGCGAGGGTGCGCGCGTGGGAGACCGGGCGGCAGGCCGGAGGCGGTGCGACTCAGTCCGTCGTGCCGCGACCGGTTGAGGCGGGATTATAGATGGCCGTCGAGGAACGCGGCGAGCTGCGCCTTGGGCATCGCGCCGACCTTGGTGGCGACGAGCTCTCCGCCCTTGAACAGCATCAGCGTTGGGATGCCGCGGATGCCGTACTTGGCCGGGATGTCGCGGTTCTCGTCGACGTTCATCTTGGCGATCTGCAGCCGCTCGCCGTACTGTGTCGCCGCCTCGTCGAGAATGGGTGCGATCATCTTGCACGGGCCGCACCACTCGGCCCAGTAGTCGACGAGCACGGGCTTTTCGGACTTGAGGACGTCGCCGTCGAAGCTGGCGTCGGTGACGTGCTTGATGAGATCGCTGGCCATGGGGTCCTCCGGATGCGGGGCGGGCCGCGACAAGCGCCGCGTGCCTCGGCAAGATCACGATGATTCTGACATATCGGATGATTGCAAGACCCCCGGGCCCGGGTGCCTCGGCGCCAGCCCCATGACGACGCGGCAGACGATTCGACTGCCGGCTGGCGGCGACGTGCCGACGCTGTGGAGCGCGGTGGCCGCGCACATGGCCGCCTGGCTGCACGAGCGCGGGCTGGCGGCGCGCGATGCAGTGCTGCTGCTGCCTTTCGCCGCCTTGCTGGCGCCGGCTCGCATGGCCTGCGCCGCCGAGCCCCGCTTCGCCGGCTGGCCGCCGCGCATCGAGACGCCGCTCACGCTCGCCGCGGCGCTCGGCCCGGCGCCCCAGACGCCAGCGCAGGCGCCGAGCGGCGACGTGCTCGTCGACCGCCTGCTGGCCGTCGAGCGCGCGCGGCGTGCGCTCGACGGCGTCGATGCAAGCGCCGCGCCGGGCGATGTGCAGAGCATGGCGGTGCAACTCGTCGATGCGGCGCACCGGCTGCGCCACGGCGCCCTCGCGCGCGCACCTGCGCGGCGCGGCGATTTCTGGGATGCGGCGCGCGCGCGCTGCGCCGGCGCCGGCGCCGGTCCGGCGCAGATCGAGGCGCGCCTCCTTGCCGAAGCCGTGAGCTGGTGCGCCGAGGGCGTGAGCGCAGCCAGCGACCGGCTGTACGCGCACCGTCCCGCCGCCTGGGTGGCGCTCGAGATCGGTGGCGCCGATGCGCTGATCGACGGCGTGCTCGCTGCCGCGCAGGCCGCCGGCGTGCCCGGGCTGCGGCTCGTCGCCGACACCGACGCCGCGACGCCGTTTGCCGGCGTCGCACGGCCGGCGCTCGCGCGCCGCTGGCTTGCCGACGACGCCGAGGACGAGGCCGGCGCCGCCGCGCTGGCCGTCATCGAGGCGCTGGATGCCGGCCGCGCGCCGGTCGTGCTGGTCGCGCTCGATCGCTCGCTCGTGCGCCGCACCCGCGCGCTGCTCGAGCGCGCGGGCGTGCCGCTGATCGACGAGACCGGCTGGCAGCTCAGCACGACGCGCGCCGCGGCGCGCGTGCTCGCGCTGCT
>JAFECX010000195.1 GCA_018241895.1 Pseudomonadota bacterium | reverse complement strand
ATGCCCAGGTCGGCGAAACCCACGACCTTGGCGGCCTTGATGGCCTTGGCCACCAGGTAGGCGGCGCCGCCCACCGCCATCAGGTAGGCGCTGCGGTGCTTGCGGATCGCCTCGATGGCGGCCGGGCCGCGCTCGGCCTTGCCGATCATCGCGATGAGACCGGTCTGCGCCAGCATCGTCTCGGTGAACTTGTCCATGCGCGTCGCCGTGGTCGGCCCGGCGGGGCCGACGACCTCGCCCGGCACCGGATCGACCGGCCCGACGTAGTAGATGACGCGGTTGGTGAAGTCCACCGGCAGCTTCTCGCCGCGCGCCAGCATGTCGTGGATGCGCTTGTGCGCGGCGTCGCGCCCGGTGAGCATGCGGCCGTTGAGCAGCAGCGTCTCGCCGGGTTTCCAGCCCGCCACTTCGGCCGGCGTGAGCGCATCGAGATCGACGCGGCGGCTCTTCTGGGCGTCGGGTGCCCAGTGCACGTCGGGCCACAGATCGAGGCTGGGCGGCTCGAGGTAGGCGGGGCCCGAGCCGTCGAGCACCACGTGCGCGTGACGCGTGGCGGCGCAATTGGGGATCATCGCCACCGGCTTGCTCGCCGCGTGCGTCGGGTAGGTGGCGATCTTCACGTCGAGCACCGTCGTCAGGCCGCCCAGGCCCTGCGCGCCGATGCCCAGCGCGTTGACCTTCTCGTACAGCTCGATGCGCAGTTCCTCGAGCTTGTCGGCCGGGCCGCGCGCGAGCAGCTCGAACATGTCGATCGGCGCCATCAGCGACTCCTTGGCCAGCAGCATCGCCTTCTCGGCAGTGCCGCCGACGCCGATGCCCAGCATTCCCGGCGGGCACCAGCCGGCGCCCATCGTCGGCACCGTCTCGAGCACCCAGTCGACCAGGCTGTCGCTCGGGTTCATCATCTTGAACTTGCTCTTGTTCTCGCTGCCGCCGCCCTTGGCCGCAACCGTGATCTCGAGCTTGTCGCCAGGCACCACGCTCATATGGACGACGGCCGGCGTGTTGTCCTTGGTGTTGCGGCGCTCGAACAGCGGATCGGCCAGCACCGAGGCGCGCAGCTTGTTCTGCGGGTCGAGGTAGCCGCGGCGCACGCCCTCGTTGACGGCGTCCTCGATCGAGCCGCCGAAGCCCGCGAAGCGCACGTCCATCCCGATCCTCAGGAACACGTTGACGATGCCCGTGTCCTGGCAGATCGGACGATGGCCCTCGGCGCACATGCGCGAGTTGGTGAGGATCTGCGCGATCGCGTCCCTGGCCGCCGGCGAGGCCTCGCCCCGATAGGCGCGCGCCAGGTGCGCGATGTAGTCGGCCGGGTGGTAGTAGCTGATGTACTGCAGCGCGGCGGCGACGGTCTCGACGAGGTCGGCGTGCTTGATCGTGGTCGTCATGTCGTGGCTCCGGTGATCGGCGCGGCGAAGTGCGGCGGCGTCGGCGGTCTCGCCGGCGTGCCGTCGGCGTGCGGTGGTGACGAGCCGCGAGCGCTTCGGGCGCGCGGTTTGGAGCGTGCCGCCGGCGCGCAACGCCCGCGCCACCCGGCCGCGCCGCCGCGAACGTCCGGCGCGACGCGGGTCATGGCACTGTCTAGAATGATTTTAGTGGGCGGCCGTGGCGTTGCCGGCATTGCGCCGGCAACCGTCTACGGGTTTCGCGGCCGCGCCGCGTCAGGGGTCTGTCAGAGCCCCGGTCCAAGCTCGCGGCTGCAGGCGCTGGGCCCCGCAACGATCAGCAGGAGACAAGCATGAGCAACGAATCGCCCCAACAACTCAAGACCTACGACCCGCCGGCGTCACTGGTGGCTGGCGCCCGCGTCTCGGGCATGGCTGCCTACCGGGCGCTGTGCGACGAGGCGGCACGCGACTTCGAGGGCTACTGGGCGCGCCTGGCGCGCGAATTCGTGGCCTGGAAGAAGCCGTTCACGAAGGTCCTCGACCGCAGCGACGCCCCCTTTTACAGGTGGTTCGAGGACGGCACGCTCAACGTGAGCTACAACTGCCTGGACCGCAACGTCGAGCGCGGCCTGGGCGACAAGACGGCCATCGTCTTCGAGGCCGACGACGGCAACGTCGCCAGGGTCAGCTACTCGCAGCTGCTGGCCAGGGTCTGCCAGTTCGCCAACGCGCTCAGGGCGCGCGGCGTCAAGAAGGGGGACCGCGTCGTCATCTACATGCCGATGAGTGTCGAGGGCGTGGCCGCGATGCAGGCCTGCGCGCGCATCGGCGCCACGCACTCGGTGGTCTTCGGCGGTTTCTCGGCGCAGAGCCTGCGCGATCGCATCGAGGACGCCGGGGCAGTCATGGTCATCACCGCCGACGAACAGGTGCGCGGCGGCAAGGCGCTCAAGCTCAAGGCCATCGTCGACGAGGCGCTGACGCTGGGCGGCTGCGACTCGATCAAGGACGTGATCGTCTACAGGCGCACCGGCGGCCAGGTGGCCTGGAACCCGGCGCGCGACCGCTGGCTGCACGAGGAACTGGCGGCGCAGGCGACGACCTGCGAACCCGAGTGGGTGGGCGCCGAGCATCCGCTGTTCCTGCTGTACACGAGCGGCTCGACCGGCAAGCCCAAGGGCGTGCAGCACAGCTCGGGCGGCTATCTGGTGCAGGTGGCGCTCACGGCAGCCTGGTCGTTCGACCTCAAGCCCGAGGATGTCTTCTGGTGCACGGCCGACATCGGCTGGGTCACCGGCCACAGCTACATCACCTACGGCCCGCTGGCGCTGGGCGCGACCGAGATCGTCTTCGAGGGCGTGCCCACCTACCCGGACGCGGCGCGCTTCTGGAAGATGATCGCCCGGCACAAGGTGACGGTCTTCTACACGGCGCCGACGGCCATCCGCTCGCTCATCAAGGCCGCCGAGACCAACGACGCGGTGCATCCGAAGCACAGCGACCTGTCGAGCCTGCGCATCCTGGGTTCGGTGGGCGAGCCGATCAACCCGGCGGCCTGGGAGTGGTACTACACGAACATCGGCGGCGGCCGCTGCCCGATCGTCGACACCTACTGGCAGACCGAGACCGGCGGCCTGATGATCAATCCGCTGCCGGGCGTCACGCCGATGGTGCCGGGCTCGTGCACGCTGCCGTTCCCGGGCATCAACCCGGCGATCTGCGACGAAACGGGTGTCGAGGTGCCCGACGGCACCGGCGGCATGCTGGTCTACAAGACGCCCTGGCCGGGCATGATCCGCACCATCTGGGGCGACCCCGACCGCTACACCAAGACCTACTTCCCGCCGGAGTTCAAGGGCTGCTATCTGGCCGGTGACGGGGCGATCCGCGACCCGAAGACCGGCTACTTCACGATCACGGGCCGGGTCGACGACGTGCTCAACGTCTCGGGCCATCGCCTGGGCACGATGGAAGTCGAGTCGGCGCTGGTCAGCCACACCGAACTGGTGGCCGAGGCCGCAGTCGTCGCGCGGCCCGACGAGACCACCGGCGAGGCGATCTGTGCCTTCGTCGTGCTCAAGCGCCCGCTGCCCAGCGGCGACGAGGCCAGGCAGATCGCCGACGAACTGCGCAACTGGGTGGCCAAGGTGATCGGCCCGATCGCCAAGCCCAGGGACATCCGCTTCGGCGAGAACCTGCCCAAGACACGCTCGGGCAAGATCATGCGCCGGCTGCTGCGCTCGATCGCCAAGGGCGAGACCATCACCCAGGACACCAGCACGCTGGAAAACCCCGCGATCCTGGATCAGCTGGCCCGCACCAACTGATCGGCGCGTTCGGCCGTGCCAGGTGCAACGAAAGGGGCCGCTTGCGGCCCCTTTCGCGCCGCGCTCTGCGCTACAGTGCCCGTGCGGGAGATGCGGGCATGGTTGCGCTGATCGTCGGTGTGCTGGTGCTGGTGGCCAAGCTGGCCGAACTGGGGCCGGTCGGCGAATGGTCGTGGTGGATCGTGCTCGCGCCGTTCGCCGTTGCCGCCGCCTGGTGGCAGTTCTCCGATTCGAGCGGACTCACGAAACGCCGCGAGATCGACAACCTCGAGCGGCGCAAGCAGGAACGGCGCGAGAAGGCCATGGAGGCGCTGGGGCTGGACAGCCACCGCGAGCGCCAGGTGCGCAAGGCACGTGCAGCGGCCGCGCAGCGCAACGCGACGACGGCCGCGCGCAACGACGCCAAGGCCGAGGAGTCGATCGGGCCGCGCTAGCCACGCTGTTCGCGCCAGCCGCGCGAGCGGGTCGTCAGCGCGTCAGTCCCCATCGAGCACCGCGCCGTGGCTGGCGCTCGCGGCATTGCGGAAGAACTTGGCGAGCACGCCGCGCGTGTAGCGCGGCGCTGGCGCCTGCCACGCCGCGCGCCGGCGCGCGATCTCGTCGTCGCCCACGTTGAGCTGCAGCAGCAGCTTGTGTGCATCGATGGTGATCGAGTCGCCCTCGTGCACGAGCGCGATGACGCCGCCGGCAAAGGCCTCGGGCGCCACGTGCCCGACCACCATGCCCCAGGTGCCGCCCGAGAAGCGCCCGTCGGTGATCAGGCCCACGCTCTCGCCCAGGCCCTCGCCGACGAGCGCGCTGGTGGGGGCGAGCATCTCGGGCATGCCCGGGCCGCCCTGGGGGCCGAGGTAGCGCAGCACCATCACGTCGCCGGCCTCGATGCGGCCTTCGAGGATGGCGGCGAGGGCGCTCTGCTCGTCGTCGAAGACCCGCGCCGGCCCCGTCATCGCCGGATTCTTCAGGCCCGTGATCTTGGCCACGCTGCCCTCGGGGCTCAGGTTGCCCTTGAGGATCGCCAGGTGGCCTTCGGCGTACATCGGCTCGCTCGCCGCACGGATCACCTGCTGCCGGGCGTCGAGCGGAGGGACCTCCTGCATGATCTGCGCGATCGTCTTGCCGGTGATGGTCATGCACTCGCCGTGCAGCAGCCCGGCGTCGAACAGCACCTTCATGACCGCCGGGATGCCGCCGGCGCGGTGCAGGTCGATGGCCATGAAGCGGCCGCTGGGCTTCAGGTCGCACAGCACCGGCACCTTCTTCCTCACGCGCTCGAAGTCGTCGATCGTCCACTCGACGCCGGCGGCGTGCGCGATGGCCAGGAAGTGCAGCACGGCGTTGGTCGAGCCGCCGATGGCCATGATGACGGCCACCGCGTTCTCGATGCTCCTGCGCGTGACGATGTCGCGCGGCTTCAGGTCGGCCTTCACGGCTTCGACCAGCACGCGCGCGGCGGCGCGCGTGTGCTCGACGATCGGGTCCTCGACGTTGGCCATCGTGCTCGCGTAGGGCAGGCTCATGCCCAGGGCCTCGAACGCCGAGCTCATCGTGTTGGCGGTGTACATGCCGCCGCAGCTGCCGTTGCCGGGGATGGCGCGGCGCTCGATCTCGCGAAAGTCCTCGTCGCTCATCTTGTGCGCGCTGTACTGGCCCACCGCCTCGAAGACGCTGACGATGTTGAGGTCCTGCCCCTTGTAGTGGCCGGGCAGGATGGTGCCGCCGTACACGTAGACGGCGGGCACGTTGGCGCGCAGCATGCCCATCATGCCGCCGGGCATGTTCTTGTCGCAGCCGCCGATGACGAGCACGCCGTCCATCCATTGGCCGCCGACGCAGGTCTCGACGCAGTCGGCGATGACCTCGCGGCTGACGAGGCTGTACTTCATGCCCTCGGTGCCCATCGCCATGCCGTCGCTGATGGTGGGCGTGCCGAACATCTGTGCGTTGGCGCCTTGCTTCGTCAGTTCGTCGACCGCCGCATCGGCCAGCCGCTGCAGCCCGGCGTTGCACGGCGTGATCGTGCTGTGGCCGTTGGCGACGCCGATCATCGGCTTGCCGAAGTCGCTCTCCTTGTAGCCCATCGCGTAGTACATGCTGCGGTTGGGAGCACGGGCGACGCCTTCGGTGATGTGGCGGCTGCGGCGGTTGGCGGGTGTGGTCATGACAGGACGGGTTGCGTGGTGGAGTTCAATGCCCCGGTTCGATGGGTGCGGGCCGCGCGCCGTGCCGGGCACCGCGCGCAGCCGCCAACGGAACTCGGCACTATAGCGGCCGCACCGCGCCCTCCCGGGCGCGCAGCCTTGCCGTCCGCGCTGCCGCTTATGATCGACCGCCATGCTGATCCATCCGCAGTTCGACCCGGTGGCAATCGCGCTCGGGCCGCTGCAGATCCACTGGTACGGGCTGATGTACGTGGTGGCGTTCGGCCTGTTCTTCTGGCTTGCCTCCAAGCGCGTGCAACTGCCGCACTTCGCGCGTCGCGGCTGGAGCCGCCGCGACGTCGACGACATGCTCTTCTGGGGCATGCTCGGCGTGGTGCTGGGGGGGCGCCTCGGCTACGTCCTCTTCTACAAGCCCGGCTACTACCTCGCCCACCCGGCCGAACTGGCGATGGTGTGGAAGGGCGGCATGTCGTTTCACGGCGGGATGCTCGGCGTCGTCGTCGCGATGGCCTTGCTGGCGCGCGCGCGCGGCCGCCACTTTCTCGAAGTGATGGACGTGGCCGCGCCCTGCGTGCCCACGGGGCTGGCGGCCGGGCGCATCGGCAACTTCGTCAACGGCGAGCTCTGGGGCCGGCCCGCCGACGCGTCGCTGCCCTGGGCGATGGCGTTCCCGCAAAGTGGCTCGCTGGTGCCGCGCCACCCGTCGCAGATCTACCAGTTCCTGATGGAGGGCGTGCTGCTGTTCGCGCTGCTGTGGTGGTACGGGCGCAAGGAGCGCGCACGCGGCCAGGTGGCGGCGGCCTTCGTGTTCGGCTATGGCGTCTTCCGCTTCGTCGCCGAGTACTTCCGCGAGCCCGACAGCTTCCTCGGCCTGCTCGCCTTCGGCATGAGCATGGGCCAGTGGCTGAGCCTGCCGATGATCCTGTTCGGCGCCTGGCTGTGGTGGTGGTGCGGCCGCAGTGCGGCGCGGCGCGCGGCGTGACGCGGTGAGACAGGTCTTTCTCGATACCGAGACCACCGGCCTGGCGGCGGCGCAGGGCGACCGCATCGTCGAGATCGGCCTGGTCGAGATGCTCAACCGGCGCCTCACGGGGCGCACGCTGCACCACTACCTGAACCCGGGCCGCCCGAGCCACCCGGATGCGCTCAAGGTGCACGGCCTCACCGACGAGTTCCTCGTCGACAAGCCGCCGTTCGAGCGCATCGTCGACGAGGTGATCGCCTTCGTCGCCGAGGCCGAGGTCGTCATCCACAACGCCGAGTTCGACCTCGGCTTTCTGGACGCCGAACTGGCGCGCCTGGGGCGCAGCCGCTTCGCCGCGCAGGTCGGGCGCGTCGTCGACAGCCTGCGGCTGGCGCGCGAGATCTATCCCGGCAAGGGCAATTCGCTCGATGCGCTGTGCCGGCGCCTGGAGGTCGACAACTCGGGTCGCGAACTGCACGGTGCACTGCTCGACGCCGGACTGCTGGCCGAGGTCTACCTGCGCATGACGCGTGGCCAGGGTGCACTGGTGATCGACGCCACGCAGCGCGGCAACGCAGCCGATGCGGCCCGCACGCTCGACCTCTCGAGCTACGAATTGCCGCTGATCGCCGCCGACGCCGACGAACTGTCGGCCCACGCGGCGATCCTGGACGAACTCGACAATGCAAGCGGCGGCAAGACGGTCTGGCGCACGCTCGAGACGCCGTCGGCCCAGGGTGCGCCCGCGCGCGATGGCATAATTGATGGCTGATCTGCGCCGGCCCCAAGCCGGTCGCGGGCGGTTAGCTCAGCGGTAGAGCACTGTCTTCACACGGCAGGGGTCACTGGTTCGATCCCAGTACCGCCCACCAATCAAAGCAGGCACTTGGGCGCGTTTTCGCCGCCTCTCCTTGGGGCTGGTATGAGCCGAGCCCCGGCTGCAAGACCTCCCGGCGAATGCCGCTCGGCGGGCGGCGCCGAGGCCCTCGAGGGCATGAGGCTGGCCGCGCACCAGCGCGTGCGCGTGGCGCTCGGTCGTCTCGAGTCCGGCCTGGACTGCGCATGACCCTCACGCGGCTGCAGGTGTTCCTGCCGTGCGCCCGTCGGCACGATCGCAGCGGCGATCATGCGCTGCACCGGCGCCGCGGCGTGCGGCACGACACCGGGCCGCGCGGCGCGTCCTTCGGCGCCGGCGCGCCGGACGTGCCGTCGTTCGCGCAGGCCGCTCGCACGCATCGACGATGAAGCTGCTCGACACACTGGTGGAAGAACACGCACTGATCGATCGCGTGCTCGGGGCATTTCGCACCTATGTCGGCGGTCTCGGCGACGGGGCTGCCGATCCCGATGACGGCAGGCGGTTCATGGCGTTCTTCGGCGATTTCGCCGGGCATTTCCATCACGATCGCGAGGAGCGGGTGCTCTTCGATGCGCTCGTGAGGCACGTGGAATTGCCGTCCGACCGCGGTCCGGTGCAAGCCCTCGTGCGCGAGCACGCCGAGATGGCGCAGTGGCTGCGCGACATGACGCCGCTGATCGAACGCGGGCCGCGGTCCGGCGACGAGGTGGTGCGCTTGCAGGCCCTGGCCACCCGCTACTCGCAGGCGCTGTGGCGTCATATCGATGCCGAGAACTCGGTGCTGTATCCGCAAGCCAACGAGCGGCTGGTGCGCTGCGGGATTCACGGCTTGCCGGACCGGCAGATGAGCGACGCCGAGGCGGCCGCGCGCGCGCAGGGTGCGGCGCTGCTCGCCCGTTACCGGCCGCTCGAAGACGCCGAACTCGTGCGCGGCGACGGCTGCTTCATGTGCCGCGCCTACGGCGAGCGCTGCAACGGACTCGAAGCCGAGTGGTGGACGGAGCTCGAGTGGGAGGAGTTCCACAGCCGGGACGCGAGCGACTGAAGTCCGGCCTCTGGAGTGCCGCGAGGCGGCCGTGTCAGTGCAGCCGGATCGCCATGTCGAAGTACCAGGTGCGGCGGATCTCGACCACGTCGTATTCACTGGCCAGGGCGGGCGGGAACGCCTGATACGGCTCCTGGCTGTGGACGACGCGGCGGATCGCGTCGTCGAGTTCCGCCACACCGCTCGAGATCACGAAGGTCACCGATTCCACGAATCCGTCGTTGCGGATCGCGACCGTGACGAGCGGATCGGCGTGCGGCGGTCTGGCGGCTTCGCGGACCAGGTCGAACGTCCTGTTCAACTGGATCTTGCGCGCCCACGCCTGGGCATAGAGGATCAGTTCGGCGTCGGCGTCGGTATGACCGAACAGCCGGCCGCGCCGTCGCGTGCTCGACGAAGGCTCGCGTCTTGTGCCCGGGCGCTGCGGATCAGCGGTGGCGACTTCGCGCCGCGCCGCCTCTTCGTCGAGTTGCCGCCCCATCGCCCGGCGCACTGCCTCTCGTCGCTCGTCGTCCGCAGCCTTCGCGCGCGCAGCCTGCTGTCGCGCAGCCTCCTGTCCGGCCGCCTCCTGCCGGGCGGCCTCCTGTAGGGCAGCTTCCTGTCGGGCAGCCTCCTGCCGGGCGGTTTCCTGTCGGGCAGCCTCCTGCCGGGCGGTTTCCTGTCGGGCGGTTTCCTGTCGGGCAGCCTCCTGCCGGGCAGCTTCCTGACGGGCGGCTTCCTGACGGGCAGCTTCCTGACGGGCAGCTTCCTGCCGGGCAGCTTCCTGCCGGGCAGCTTCCTGCCGGGCGGCTTCCTGTCGGGCGGCTTCCTGTCGGGCGGCTTCCTGTCGGGCGGCTTCCTGTCGGGCGGCCTCCTGTCGGGCGGCCTCTTGCGGAGTGGCTTCTTCTCGCCTTGCCTGCAATCTCGCGCCTTCGTCCTGCATGTCGGTCAGTTGACGCTTCTCTTGCTCGAACTGCCTCAGTGCGCGTTCGAGCATCGTGTGTTCGACTGCCGGCTCGGAGCGAGCCAGTGCGTGGTGGCGCAGCATCGCAGGGCGGGCGTGGGCAGTGGTCGACAGGACGGCCTGGGGGGCCGAGGCAGGGGGTGCAGGCGCAGCGACGGGTGCCGGCACCGGCGGCATCGGCGGCACGACCATCACCGGAGCTTCGACGTCGTCGAGTGCGATCAAGGGTGGCTCCGGCGACGCGCCCGGCGCGGTGTCGCCGATCGTCTCGGCCCGCGGCAACGCGGGAGGCAGTGCGGGAGCCTGCATCGCGTGGACCTGCGCCGCCGCGACACTCCGTGTGGCAGTCGACCCGGGTTGCGCCTGCGGCGGGGCGACGCTCGCGTCTGCCGGCAGCGTTGCATCGACTGGCGCCGTCTCTGCCCTCGACGGTGCGGCAGGCGCAGCGCCGGCCGTGCGCGCCTGCGATGCTCTGTCCACGCGCGACGGCACGGCCGGCGCTGGCGACGGAGCTGCCGCGGGCGCAGCGGCTTCGACGAGCACGACCTGCAGGTCAGGCACCTCGACGCGCCTTTCGCGCCACGGCAACGCAAGACCGGGCAGCCCCAAGCCCTCGACACCGAAAGCCAGGCTCAGCACCAGCGCATGCACGAGCAGCGACAGGAGCAGCGCGGCGGCGAGGCGTCCGCGTTCGGGAATCACGCGCAGGCTCGGCGGTCGTTCGCCGCGATCAGCCCCGGCCGTCTCGCGCACGGGGGCGGCGCGGTTTCAGCGCGGCCTGGCTCACGCCTGCGCCCAGCGGCGGCAGGCGCAGCTCGAGCACGAGCAGCGTCACGGCGATCGCGTAGACGCCGTCGGCAAGCGCATCCAGACGGCTGCGCGGCAGGTGAATCTCCAGCGGGGCAGGCATGGGTCGGCAGGCGAGGCCAGGCGCAAGGATACGCACCCGCGCGCGCCCGCTGCCATGCGCTCGGCAGCGCGCGGCTTCGGCCGCTGCCGTCACCCGGGTCCGGTGTCGGCTCGATGCGTGGCGTGTGCGCCGGCGTCCGGTGGGCGCGAAGCACGGTGCGCCAGGGCGCTCAGCCCTGGCCGCTGATCTCGATCAGCGCGCTGAGCGCGTCGGTGAGCGTGAAGATGCCGAGGAACTCGTCGTCGTCCCGGTTGACGATCACGCTGCCGATCTTCCTGCCAGACATGGTGCGCGCCACCTCGTCGAGCGGGGTCGACGCCTTCACGGTGACCGGATCGGTGGCCATGATGTCGCCTGCGCTCACCTGGATCCGGTGCTCGGAGCTCAGGCCCTCGGCGACACGCAGGTCGCGCTCGCTCACCACGCCCACCACGGCACCGGCGCGCCGGATCGGCAGGTGCCGCACGCCGTACTGCTGCATCAGGCGGCGCAACTCGTCGATCGACCGCTCCTCCGTCGTCGTGACGGGGTTGGCGGTGGTGTATTCGCCGACCGGCAGGTGCCACTTCTTCATCGGGGCATTCTATTTGCCGAGCGGCCGATGGAGCCCGCGTGACGCGGTGCTCAGAACCGTTGAATGCATCGGTCGCGTCCGAGCGGCACGACAGGATGGCCCTGATCAAGGCGCAATGCGCAGCCATAGCGGCGCGCGATAGGCCGAACATCTGCAACGCCGAGCGGGGGGCGTCAGGGCGCGGCGAGCGGGCGTGAGCGGTTCGTTGACAGGTTCTCTCAGCGCACGGTGTAGCCGCGGCCCTCGAGGCAGGCCGTGCGCGCGCGTCGGTAGTCGGCGCGCAGCGCCGGCGCTGCCGTGCCTGCTGTCGCTGCGCCGGTGGCGGCGACAGTGGGGTCGAAGCCGGTCTGCGTGACTGCCCAGCGGTGGCACTCGTACTCGTCGCTCGCCTGCTGCTCGGCGCTCTGGCCGCGGCCCGGATAGACGTAGGTGCGATCGGGCGTCGCGGCGGGTTGCGTGCCGTCGACCGGCGGCGGGACGACCTCGTAGCCGCCAGCGGGCTGCTCGCGGTAGTACGTGCCGTTGGCGTAGAGGTAAGCGATGCCCGCGATCGTCACCACCGTGGCGAAGGCAGGCAGGTCCGGGACCACGATGCCGATGGGCGGACGCACCACCACGTAGCCGTACGGGCCCGGGCCGTACCACACCCCGCCCAGATAGCGGTAGTTGACGCCACCCCACACCACCCAGCGGCTGCCGCGGGGCACGGCGCGCACGGCGCTGCCGGGTGTCGGATAGTAGCGGTCGTGGCCATGCGCGCCGTCGTACCAGCGACCGGGCTGCGGCATGGCGTGAGCGCCACGTCCGCCCGCTCTCGCGTGTGCGGCCGCGGGGCCGGGTGGATCGGCGCGCACCGCGACACTGCTGCATGCCAGCGCCAGCGCGACGCAGGCCGCGGTCGCGCGGATCCGCGATGTCGTCCGAGATGTCGTCCGAGATGTCGTCATGGCCATCCGACTGCGGGCTGGCAGTGCCCTCACTCGACGCGGTAGCCGCGCCCGCCCATGCAGGCGGACATGGCGCGCCGGAAGTCGTCCATCGGTGCACGCGCGCGCGCCTGCTCGGCGGCGTCGCGCGCCGCGGCGGCTTCGTACGCCTGCTGCCGGCTTTCCTGGGCGACGGCACCGAGCAGCGAGCCGAAGATGGCGCCGATCACGGCCCCCTCGCCGGCGCGTCCGGGCGAGGCCACCGCGCCGACGACCGCGCCGGCGGCCGCACCCGCGCCGACCTCGGCGCCGCCGGGCGGCGGTGGGGCGACGCTGACGCGTCGCGCTCCCGTGGTCGGCGTCATGCCGGGCTCGAACCCAGTCTCGCGCACCGCCCAGCGGTAGCACTCGTAGCGGTCGCGGTCCTGCCGCTCCGCACCCTGGCCGCGTTCGGGGTAGAAGTACATCGGCGTCTGCGCCGCAGGTGGCGGCGCCGCGCGGTACGCGCCGCGATACGGCGCAACCGGCGCCACCACGCAGCCGGCGAGCAAGCCGGCCGCCACCGCAGCGGCGGCAAGGCGCCCGGCCGTTCGAGTCGCCGCACGAGTTGCCGCGCGTTCCATGGACATGAGCGCCTGGATCGATAGGGTCATGGTCGACGAACGACACTGCGCCCGCGGCGGTTGACGGCCGCAGCGTAAAGCTACGCAAACGCAGGCGAGCGGCTGTCGATGTGCCGGCCTGCCATGCGCGCATCGAACATGCCGCCAGGCACGTGCCGGTCCCGGTTCGACGCCGGGGCCGGCCTCGGCCGCGCCCGGCCACCGCGGGACGACCTCGGCCGCGCCCGGCCACCGCGGAACGACCTCGGCCGCGCCCGGCCACCGCGGAACGACCGTGTGCCTTGCGCGCAAAGCAGGGGCGCAATCGGGCACACTCGGCGCATGGGACCTCTGACTGGATTGCGCGTCGTCGAACTTGCCGGCATCGGCCCCGGCCCGATGTGCTGCATGCTGCTGGCCGACCTGGGCGCCGACGTGGCGCGTGTCGATCGCCTCGATGCGAGCGAACTGGGCGTGTCCATGCCGCCGCGTCACGACGTCACGGCGCGCGGGCGCCGCTCGCTCGCCATCGACCTCAAATCGGCCGCCGGCCGCGAGGCCGTGCTGCGCCTGGTCGACCGCGCCGACGTGCTGATCGAGGGCTTTCGCCCCGGCGTCACCGAGAAGCTCGGGCTGGGGCCTGCCGAGTGCCAGGCGCGCAACCCGCGGCTGGTCTACGGTCGCATGACCGGCTTCGGCCAGAGCGGCCCGCTCGCCCAGGCCGCGGGGCACGACCTGAACTACATCGCGCTCAGCGGTGCGCTGCACGCCATCGGCCCCGCCGGCGGGCGCCCGGTGCCGCCGCTCAACCTCGTGGGCGACTACGGCGGCGGTGCGCTGTACCTGGCCTTCGGCGTGCTGGCCGCGCTGCACGAGCGCCAGCGCTCGGGCCGCGGGCAGGTCGTCGACGCGGCGATGGTCGACGGCGCGGCATCGCTCGCCTCGATGTTCTACGGCCTGGCTGCGGCCGGCCAGTGGTCAGAGCAACGCGGCACGAACCTGCTCGACGGCGGCGCACCTTTCTACGACACCTACGAGAGCGCCGACGGCCGCTGGGTGAGCCTGGGCGCGCTCGAGCCCAAGTTCTTCGCCCGCCTCGCGGCCGCGCTCGGCCTGGAAGAGCGCTTCGTCAAGCGCCAGTACGACCGCAGCCTGTGGCCGCAGATGCGCGAGGCGATCGCCGCGGCCGTGCGCACACGCACGCGTGACGAGTGGAGCGCGCGGCTCGAAGGCAGCGACGCCTGCTTCGCGCCCGTGCTGGCGCTGGCCGAGGCGCCGCGCCATGCGCATGCGCGCGAGCGCGGCGCCTTCGTCGAGATCGACGGCGTCGTGCAGCCGGCGCCGGCGCCGCGTTTCGACCGCACGCCGGCGGCGACCCCGAAGCCGGCCCCGGCGATCGGCGCGCACACCGACGAACTGCTCGCCGAGGCCGGCTACGACGCGGTGGCTGTCGCGGCACTGCGTGCCGAAGGGGTGGTGCGGTGAGCCGTGCCGACGCGCCGCGCGAGGTGCGCCCGGCTTCGTCGCTGCTGCTGCTGCGCGACGGCGAGCAAGGTCTCGAGGTGCTGATGCTGCGCCGCGCCGAGCGCGACGGCGACATGCGCAGCGGTGCCGTCGTCTTCCCCGGTGGCGTGCTCGACGCGCGCGACCGCGAGGCGCACGCCTGCGTGCATGGGCCAAGCGACGAGGAGGCCAGCGAGCGGCTCGGCATCGCCGCCGGCGGCCTCGACTTCTACATCGCGGCGCTGCGCGAGAGCTTCGAGGAGGTGGGCCTGCTGCTGGCGGCGCCCGCGTTGCCGAAAGCGCGTGCGGCGGCGCTCGAGCCCTGGCGTGCGCGGCTGCAGTCCGGCGCGGCGTCGATCGCCGAACTGTGCCGTGCCGAGCAACTGATGCTCGACGCCGGCGCGCTGGCCGCCTACAGCCACTGGCTGACGCCGCCCGGGGTGGGGCAACGCTTCGACACGCGCTTCTTTGCCGCACTGGCGCCCGAGCAGCAGCAGGCGGTGGCCGATCGCGGCGAGGCGGTCGAGCTGATGTGGCTCGCACCAGGCGCCGCGCTCGATCCGGCGCGCGAGCTGAGGCTGCTGCCGGTGACGCGGCGCACGCTGCAGGATCTGTCGCGCTTTGCGCGCGCCGTCGACGCCTACGGCGAGGCGCGTGAGCGGCGCGACATTGCGCTCGTGATGCCCAGGCGCGTCGCGTCGCCGCGCGGCACGCTGCGCGTGGTGATGCCCGACGAACTCGCCTACGCGGAGGTGGCCCGGCTCGATCCCGAGGGCCGCGGCGACCTCAGCGCCGATCTGGCGCCCGGGCGCCCCGTGCGGCTGGGCGCGAACATCGTGCGCGTGACGGCGCCGAACGCCAGCGTGATGACCGGGCCCGGCACCAACACCTACCTCGTCGGCGATGGCCGCACCTGGACCGTGATCGATCCGGGCCCGGCGATGCCCGAGCACGTGCAGGCCTTGCTCGACGCCGCTGCACCCGGGCGCGTCGAGCGCATCCTCGTCACGCACACGCACCCCGATCATTCGCCTGCGGCGCGGCAGCTTGCCGAGGCCACGGGGGCCCCGGTGTACGGGCGCCGCACGGCCCACCCCGAATGGCAGGACATGGAGTTCCAGCCCGAGCGCGAGCTGGCCGACGGCGAGCGCCTCGCGCTCGCGCCGGGCGTGACGCTGCGCGTGCTGCACACGCCCGGCCACGCATCCAACCACCTGTGCTTCCTGCTGGAGGAGGAGAAGCTGCTGTTCACGGGCGACCACGTGATGCAGGGCTCCACCGTCGTCATCAATCCGCCGGACGGCGACATGGCGGCGTATCTGCGCTCGCTCGAGGCGCTGCTCGCGATCGACCTCGAGTGGTTCGCTCCCGGCCACGGCTTTCTCGTCGCGCGACCGCACGATGTGCTGCGCGCGCTGATCGCGCACCGACGGCGCCGCGAGGCCAAGGTGGCCGATGCGCTGCGTGCCGCCGGCAGCGCGACGCTGGACGAGATGCTGCCGCGCGTCTACGACGATGCGCCGGTGGCGATCCATCCGGTGGCGCGGCGCTCGCTGCACGCACACCTGATCAAGCTCGCGGCCGAGGGCCGGGTGATGCAGGAGGGCGCGCGCTGGACGTGGCGCGGCTGAGCGGCTGACGCCGCGCGCGGCCGTCGCTCAGGCGCCGACCGTCTGCCAGCGCCCGTCCACCAGAAGCTGGTGCGGGCGGAACTGCGACTTGTAGGCCATCTTCGGGCTCTCGGCGATCCAGTAGCCGAGGTAGACGTGCGGCAGCTCGAGCTGGCGTGTCTGCTCGATCTGCCACAGCACGCAGTAGGTGCCGTAGCTGGTGTGCGGCTCGGGCTCATAGTAGGTGTACACGGCCGAGATGCCGTCTGCGAGCACGTCGAGGATGGACACCATGCGCAGCCGGCCCGGGCGGTCGTCGGCCGCGGGCTCGCGGAATTCGACGAGGCGCGAGTTGACGCGGCTTTGCAGCAGGAACTGCGTGTACTGGTCGACGCTGTCGTGATCCATGCCGCCGCCGCTGTGGCGGCCCGACTGGTAGCGCAGGTACAGCTCGTAATGCTCGGCCACGAAGCCCAGGCGCAGCACGCGGGGCACGAGCGATGCGTGCTGCTTGCACGCGCGGCGCTGGCTGCGCGAGGGCCTGAACTGCGCCACCGGCACGCGCATCGGCAGGCACGCGCGGCAGCCGTCGCAGTGCGGCCGGTAGGTGAACAGGCCGCTGCGCCGAAAGCCGTTGGCCACCAGGCCGGAATAGGCCTCGGTGTGGATCAGGTGGCTGGGCGTGGCCACCTGCGAGCGCGCCAGCCGCCCGGGCAGATAGCTGCAGGGATACGGCGCCGTCGCATAGAACTGCAGCGACGACAGCGGAAGCTCTTTCGGGTACGTCACGCGAGCAGGGGGGCCTGCGGGGTGCGCGAGGTGGCCACGCCGCGCATGCGCAGGCCGAGCGTCGACCAGGCGGTTTCATCATAGTTCCATTGCGGCTCGGGCGTGGCCCCCAGGACGCGTGCCAGGTGGCCCTCGAAGTCGGCGCGCGAGATCTCGCGCGCGCCCAGCGACGCCAGGTGCGGCGTGTTCTGCTGGCAGTCGATGAGCGCGATGCCGTGGCGCCGGCAGTGCGCGACGAGTGCGGCCAGCGCGATCTTGCTCGCGTCGGTGCGGCGCGCGAACATCGATTCGCCGAACACCATCCGGCCGATGGCGACGAAGTACAGGCCGCCGGCCAGTTCGCCGTCGAT
>JAFECX010000194.1 GCA_018241895.1 Pseudomonadota bacterium | reverse complement strand
GCGCCGCTGCGCCGCTACAGCGCCAGCCGATGCGACTGCATGACCAGCAGCCCCTCGAAGATCAGCGAGTCGCCGCTCTCGAACGTCAGGTCGGTGATCGGCGCCAGCTTGACCGCGGCGCCGCCCGTCATGTAGAGCAGCGGCGCCTGGCCGGCGTGCCGGCTCAGCAGCCGGTGCTGGCGTTCGACGGCACCGGCGATCGCGTTGGCGCCGCCGCTCATCAGCGCGTCGCTGGTGTTGGTGGGGAAGTCGACGATCTCGCCGGTGGGCACCCGCAGGCCCGCCGTGCCCATCTCGAGCGCACGCAGCATGAGGCCGAAGCCGGGCAGGATCAGTCCGCCCAGGAAGCGCCCGTCGGCGTCGAGCGCATCGACGGTGACCGCCGTGCCCACCATGACCACCAGGGCCGCCCGCGCTGGCGCGGCGGTGCGATGTGCAGCCTCGAGCACGTGGCTGCGCGCACCGACCAGCGCCACCCAGCGGTCGGCGCCGAGCCGGTTGGGATGGTCGTAGCCGTTGACGATGCCGGCCTCGCGCGCGGCCGGCACGACCCAGTGCGGCACCAGGTCCCACAGCTCCATCTGCTCCTCGATGCGCCGGCGCACCGCCTCGCCGGCGACGCAGCAGCCCAGCATGCTGTGCGGCGCGGGCAGATCACGCCAGTCGGTCTCGGCCAGCGTGTCGATGGTCTCGAGGAAGACGGCACCCTGGTGCAGCAGCACTGCGCCCGGGTGCGGCGCCGCGTAGAGCGCCCACTTCAGGCGCGTGTTGCCGCAGTCGATCGCGAGGAAGCTCATCGTGCGGCGATGTTAGCGGCGTGGCGCGCGGCGTGGACTCGGGCGCATCCCGCGCAGCGCGTTGCGCGCACGTCGTGGGGCACCGGCGCGACAGGTGACGTGTGACGTGCGGCGTTCGACGCTGCGCCGCCAGGCGCCGCCGATGGCATCATCGTGAGCGCGCCCGCGCCGCAGGCCGCGGGCGCCGCGTCGTCCGCTCCCGCTGCCCGCAGGAATCCGCCATGACCGACCTCTCAGCCGAAGCCAGGGCGCTCGCCGAGTACCGCCCGAAGCACAAGGTGCGCTTCGTCACTGCCGCCAGCCTGTTCGACGGCCACGACGCGGCGATCAACATCATGCGGCGCATCCTGCAGTCGATGGGCGCCGAGGTCATCCACCTCGGCCACAACCGCTCGGTCGAGGAGATCGTCACCGCGGCGCTGCAGGAGGACGTGCAGGGCATCGCGGTCAGCAGCTACCAGGGCGGGCACGTCGAGTTCTTCGAGTACATGGTCGACCTGCTGCGCCAGCGCGGCGGCGCCGAGGTGCAGGTCTTCGGCGGCGGCGGTGGCGTCATCGTGCCGGCCGAGATCCGCGCGCTCGAGGCCTACGGCGTGAGGCGCATCTACAGCCCCGAGGACGGCCAGCGCATGGGCCTGGCGGGCATGATCGGCGAGCTGGTCATGCGTTGCGACAAGGACCTGTCGGCGCACGCTCCGGTGGATGCGGCGGCGCTGCAGGGCCACACGCCGCAGGCCTGGCGTGCGCTGGCGCAGGCCATCACCGCGCTCGAGAACGGCAAGGCCGACCCGAAGCTCGAAGCCTCCATCGCCCAGGCCGCGGGCGCGAAGAAGATCCCCGTGCTCGGCATCACCGGCACCGGCGGCGCCGGCAAGTCGAGCCTCACCGACGAGCTGATCCGCCGCCTGCGGCTGGACCAGGGCGACGCGCTGCGAGTGGCGCTCGTCAGCATCGACCCGAGCCGCAGGAAGAGCGGCGGCGCGCTGCTGGGCGACCGCATCCGCATGAACGCGATCTCGCCCTGGCAGGCCGGCCCGCGCGTCTTCATGCGATCGCTCGCCACGCGCGACGCCGGCAGCGAGATCAGCCAGGCGCTGCCCGCGGTGCTGACGGCGTGCAAGGCGGCGGGCTTCGACCTCGTCATCGTCGAGACCTCGGGCATCGGCCAGGGCGACGCCGCCATCGTGCCGCTGGTGGACGTGCCGCTGTACGTGATGACGCCCGAGTACGGCGCCGCGAGCCAGCTCGAGAAGATCGACATGCTCGACTTCGCCGAGTTCGTGGCCATCAACAAGTTCGACCGCAAGGGCGCGGCCGACGCGCTGCGCGACGTCGCCAAGCAGGTGCAGCGCAACCGCGAGGCGTTCGAGACGCCGCCCGAGCGGATGCCGGTGTTCGGCACCATGGCCAGCCGCTTCAACGACGACGGCGTGAGCGCGCTGTACCAGGCGCTGGTGCCGCGGCTGGCGGCGCTGGGCATGCCGCTGCGCGAGGGCCGCCTGCCCCGGGTGGCGACGCGCCACAGCACGCACCAGGTGCCGATCGTGCCGCCGGCGCGCGTGCGCTACCTGGCCGACATCGCCGACGCGGTGCGCGGCTACAAGCGG